>NZ_LT629783.1:2342500-2530000 GCF_900105835.1 Pseudomonas fragi | reverse complement strand
CGCTCAACGGATAAAAGGTACTCCGGGGATAACAGGCTGATACCGCCCAAGAGTTCATATCGACGGCGGTGTTTGGCACCTCGATGTCGGCTCATCACATCCTGGGGCTGAAGCCGGTCCCAAGGGTATGGCTGTTCGCCATTTAAAGTGGTACGCGAGCTGGGTTTAGAACGTCGTGAGACAGTTCGGTCCCTATCTGCCGTGGACGTTTGAGATTTGAGAGGGGCTGCTCCTAGTACGAGAGGACCGGAGTGGACGAACCTCTGGTGTTCCGGTTGTCACGCCAGTGGCATTGCCGGGTAGCTATGTTCGGGAAAGATAACCGCTGAAAGCATCTAAGCGGGAAACTTGCCTCAAGATGAGATCTCACTGGAACCTTGAGTTCCCTAAAGGGCCGTCGAAGACTACGACGTTGATAGGTTGGGTGTGTAAGCGCTGTGAGGCGTTGAGCTAACCAATACTAATTGCCCGTGAGGCTTGACCATATAACACCCAAGCAATTTGCTTAGAAGCGAATTGCGGTGTGTGAAGACGATACAAACCGAAAGTTTGCGGTTCACAAAACACCAAATCTATTACATACCCATTCGCTGGAGCGTGCGCCGCAAGGTAAACGACCTGGTTACCGAATTTCTTGACGACCATAGAGCATTGGAACCACCTGATCCCATCCCGAACTCAGTAGTGAAACGATGCATCGCCGATGGTAGTGTGGGGTTTCCCCATGTGAGAGTAGGTCATCGTCAAGATTAAATTCCAAAAACCCTGTCTGCTCACGCAGACAGGGTTTTTGTTTTTATATAAGTACAAGCTTTGTAAAAAGCTTGTACGGTTAATCAGGCCATTTGCCTGGCTAATCAATAGATTGAACGTAGCAGGAAATAAAGCGTTGACAGCAGTGTGTAACACTGTAGAATTCGCCTCCCGCTAACGAGATATCGAAAGCGCAAGTGGTTGATGTTGTTGAAGTTCTCTAAGCAAAACTTTGAAAACATCAAAAATAACCGCTTGACAGCAACAGAGGCTGCTGTAGAATGCGCGCCTCGGTACAGCGAAAGCTAAACCAACCGCTCTTTAACAATTGAATCAAGCAATTCGTGTGGGTGCTTGTGGAGTCAGACTGATAGTCAACAAGATTATCAGCATCACAAGTTACTCCGCGAGAAATCAAAGATGTAACCAACGATTGCTGAGCCAAGTTTAGGGTTTCTTAAAAACCCAAAGATGTTTGAACTGAAGAGTTTGATCATGGCTCAGATTGAACGCTGGCGGCAGGCCTAACACATGCAAGTCGAGCGGTAGAGAGAAGCTTGCTTCTCTTGAGAGCGGCGGACGGGTGAGTAATACCTAGGAATCTGCCTGATAGTGGGGGATAACGTTCGGAAACGGACGCTAATACCGCATACGTCCTACGGGAGAAAGCAGGGGACCTTCGGGCCTTGCGCTATCAGATGAGCCTAGGTCGGATTAGCTAGTTGGTGAGGTAATGGCTCACCAAGGCTACGATCCGTAACTGGTCTGAGAGGATGATCAGTCACACTGGAACTGAGACACGGTCCAGACTCCTACGGGAGGCAGCAGTGGGGAATATTGGACAATGGGCGAAAGCCTGATCCAGCCATGCCGCGTGTGTGAAGAAGGTCTTCGGATTGTAAAGCACTTTAAGTTGGGAGGAAGGGCATTAACCTAATACGTTAGTGTCTTGACGTTACCGACAGAATAAGCACCGGCTAACTCTGTGCCAGCAGCCGCGGTAATACAGAGGGTGCAAGCGTTAATCGGAATTACTGGGCGTAAAGCGCGCGTAGGTGGTTTGTTAAGTTGAATGTGAAATCCCCGGGCTCAACCTGGGAACTGCATCCAAAACTGGCAAGCTAGAGTATGGTAGAGGGTAGTGGAATTTCCTGTGTAGCGGTGAAATGCGTAGATATAGGAAGGAACACCAGTGGCGAAGGCGACTACCTGGACTGATACTGACACTGAGGTGCGAAAGCGTGGGGAGCAAACAGGATTAGATACCCTGGTAGTCCACGCCGTAAACGATGTCAACTAGCCGTTGGGAGTCTTGAACTCTTAGTGGCGCAGCTAACGCATTAAGTTGACCGCCTGGGGAGTACGGCCGCAAGGTTAAAACTCAAATGAATTGACGGGGGCCCGCACAAGCGGTGGAGCATGTGGTTTAATTCGAAGCAACGCGAAGAACCTTACCAGGCCTTGACATCCAATGAACTTTCTAGAGATAGATTGGCGCCTTCGGGAACATTGAGACAGGTGCTGCATGGCTGTCGTCAGCTCGTGTCGTGAGATGTTGGGTTAAGTCCCGTAACGAGCGCAACCCTTGTCCTTAGTTACCAGCACGTAATGGTGGGCACTCTAAGGAGACTGCCGGTGACAAACCGGAGGAAGGTGGGGATGACGTCAAGTCATCATGGCCCTTACGGCCTGGGCTACACACGTGCTACAATGGTCGGTACAAAGGGTTGCCAAGCCGCGAGGTGGAGCTAATCCCATAAAACCGATCGTAGTCCGGATCGCAGTCTGCAACTCGACTGCGTGAAGTCGGAATCGCTAGTAATCGTGAATCAGAATGTCACGGTGAATACGTTCCCGGGCCTTGTACACACCGCCCGTCACACCATGGGAGTGGGTTGCACCAGAAGTAGCTAGTCTAACCCTCGGGAGGACGGTTACCACGGTGTGATTCATGACTGGGGTGAAGTCGTAACAAGGTAGCCGTAGGGGAACCTGCGGCTGGATCACCTCCTTAATCGACGACATCAGCTGCTCCATAAGTTCCCACACGAATTGCTTGATTCATTGTAGAAGACGAGAACTGCAGAGTTGATCTGCGGTTTGTCTGTCGTAAAGCTTAGAAATGAGCATTCCATCGTAAGATGGTGAATGTTGATTTCTGATCTTTTGATTAGATCGTTCTTTAAAAATTTGGGTATGTAATAGAAAGTTAGACTGGATAGCACTTTCACTGGTGTTTATTCAGGCTAAGGTAAAATTTGTGATTGCTCTTAATTGAGCAGCGAATTTTCGGCGAATGTCGTCTTCATAGTATAACCAGATTGCTTGGGGTTATATGGTCAAGTGAAGAAGCGCATACGGTGGATGCCTTGGCAGTCAGAGGCGATGAAAGACGTGGTAGCCTGCGAAAAGCTTCGGGGAGTCGGCAAACAGACTTTGATCCGGAGATGTCTGAATGGGGGAACCCACCTAACATAAGTTAGGTATCTTAAGCTGAATACATAGGCTTAAGAAGCGAACCAGGGGAACTGAAACATCTAAGTACCCTGAGGAAAAGAAATCAACCGAGATTCCCTTAGTAGTGGCGAGCGAACGGGGACCAGCCCTTAAGCTGTATTGATGTTAGCGGAACGCTCTGGAAAGTGCGGCCATAGTGGGTGATAGCCCTGTACGCGAAAACATCTTTACAGTGAAATCGAGTAGGACGGAGCACGAGAAACTTTGTCTGAATATGGGGGGACCATCCTCCAAGGCTAAATACTACTGACTGACCGATAGTGAACTAGTACCGTGAGGGAAAGGCGAAAAGAACCCCGGAGAGGGGAGTGAAATAGATCCTGAAACCGTATGCGTACAAGCAGTGGGAGCCCACTTTGTTGGGTGACTGCGTACCTTTTGTATAATGGGTCAGCGACTTATTTTCAGTGGCAAGCTTAACCGAATAGGGGAGGCGTAGCGAAAGCGAGTCTTAATAGGGCGTCTAGTCGCTGGGAATAGACCCGAAACCGGGCGATCTATCCATGGGCAGGTTGAAGGTTGGGTAACACTAACTGGAGGACCGAACCGACTACCGTTGAAAAGTTAGCGGATGACCTGTGGATCGGAGTGAAAGGCTAATCAAGCTCGGAGATAGCTGGTTCTCCTCGAAAGCTATTTAGGTAGCGCCTCATGTATCACTGTAGGGGGTAGAGCACTGTTTCGGCTAGGGGGCCATCCCGGCTTACCAAACCGATGCAAACTCCGAATACCTACAAGTGCCGAGCATGGGAGACACACGGCGGGTGCTAACGTCCGTCGTGAAAAGGGAAACAACCCAGACCGTCAGCTAAGGTCCCAAAGTTATGGTTAAGTGGGAAACGATGTGGGAAGGCTTAGACAGCTAGGAGGTTGGCTTAGAAGCAGCCACCCTTTAAAGAAAGCGTAATAGCTCACTAGTCGAGTCGGCCTGCGCGGAAGATTTAACGGGGCTCAAACCATACACCGAAGCTACGGGTATCATCTTAGGATGATGCGGTAGAGGAGCGTTCTGTAAGCCTGTGAAGGTGAGTTGAGAAGCTTGCTGGAGGTATCAGAAGTGCGAATGCTGACATGAGTAACGATAATGGGTGTGAAAAACACCCACGCCGAAAGACCAAGGTTTCCTGCGCAACGTTAATCGACGCAGGGTTAGTCGGTCCCTAAGGCGAGGCTGAAAAGCGTAGTCGATGGAAAACAGGTTAATATTCCTGTACTTCTGGTTATTGCGATGGAGGGACGGAGAAGGCTAGGCCAGCTTGGCGTTGGTTGTCCAAGTTTAAGGTGGTAGGCTGGAATCTTAGGTAAATCCGGGATTCTAAGGCCGAGAGCTGATGACGAGTGTTCTTTTAGAACACGAAGTGGTTGATGCCATGCTTCCAAGAAAAGCTTCTAAGCTTCAGGTAACCAGGAACCGTACCCCAAACCGACACAGGTGGTTGGGTAGAGAATACCAAGGCGCTTGAGAGAACTCGGGTGAAGGAACTAGGCAAAATGGCACCGTAACTTCGGGAGAAGGTGCGCCGATGGAGGTGAAGCATTTACTGCGTAAGCCCCTGTCGGTCGAAGATACCAGGCCGCTGCGACTGTTTATTAAAAACACAGCACTCTGCAAACACGAAAGTGGACGTATAGGGTGTGACGCCTGCCCGGTGCCGGAAGGTTAATTGATGGGGTTAGCTAACGCGAAGCTCTTGATCGAAGCCCCGGTAAACGGCGGCCGTAACTATAACGGTCCTAAGGTAGCGAAATTCCTTGTCGGGTAAGTTCCGACCTGCACGAATGGCGTAACGATGGCGGCGCTGTCTCCACCCGAGACTCAGTGAAATTGAAATCGCTGTGAAGATGCAGTGTATCCGCGGCTAGACGGAAAGACCCCGTGAACCTTTACTATAGCTTTGCACTGGACTTTGAATTTGCTTGTGTAGGATAGGTGGGAGGCTTTGAAGCGTGAACGCCAGTTTGCGTGGAGCCAACCTTGAAATACCACCCTGGCAACTTTGAGGTTCTAACTCAGGTCCGTTATCCGGATCGAGGACAGTGTATGGTGGGTAGTTTGACTGGGGCGGTCTCCTCCTAAAGAGTAACGGAGGAGTACGAAGGTGCGCTCAGACCGGTCGGAAATCGGTCGTAGAGTATAAAGGCAAAAGCGCGCTTGACTGCGAGACAGACACGTCGAGCAGGTACGAAAGTAGGTCTTAGTGATCCGGTGGTTCTGTATGGAAGGGCCATCGCTCAACGGATAAAAGGTACTCCGGGGATAACAGGCTGATACCGCCCAAGAGTTCATATCGACGGCGGTGTTTGGCACCTCGATGTCGGCTCATCACATCCTGGGGCTGAAGCCGGTCCCAAGGGTATGGCTGTTCGCCATTTAAAGTGGTACGCGAGCTGGGTTTAGAACGTCGTGAGACAGTTCGGTCCCTATCTGCCGTGGACGTTTGAGATTTGAGAGGGGCTGCTCCTAGTACGAGAGGACCGGAGTGGACGAACCTCTGGTGTTCCGGTTGTCACGCCAGTGGCATTGCCGGGTAGCTATGTTCGGGAAAGATAACCGCTGAAAGCATCTAAGCGGGAAACTTGCCTCAAGATGAGATCTCACTGGAACCTTGAGTTCCCTAAAGGGCCGTCGAAGACTACGACGTTGATAGGTTGGGTGTGTAAGCGCTGTGAGGCGTTGAGCTAACCAATACTAATTGCCCGTGAGGCTTGACCATATAACACCCAAGCAATTTGCTTAGAGCGAATTGCGGTGTGTGAAGACTATACAAACCGAAAGTTTGCGGTTCACAAAACACCAAATCTATTACATACCCATTCGCTGGAGCGTGCGCCGCAAGGCAAACGACCTGGCTACCGAATTTCTTGACGACCATAGAGCATTGGAACCACCTGATCCCATCCCGAACTCAGTAGTGAAACGATGCATCGCCGATGGTAGTGTGGGGTTTCCCCATGTGAGAGTAGGTCATCGTCAAGATTAAATTCCAAACCCCCTGTCTGCTAACGCAGACAGGGGGTTTGTTTTTGCGTCGAGAAAAGTTTCGGCACGTCTCACTCCTCTTCTCACACCTTGAACTCCACCCATCTGGTCGAGCAATGTTAAGGTTCGCCTTTGGATTTTGCCTTCTCCTAAGGATGCCGTCATGCCGGTTGCTACGTCTCTCAATGCGGGATTTATGGTGGTTCATGGCAACCGCCTGGATGAGTTGCGCAACCTGGTCGTCAGCTGGATGCGCCTGTACCCACTGGCACCTTTGGAGAACGAGATTGCTCTGGTGCAGAGTAACGGCATCGCCCAATGGCTGAAGCTAGCTCTGGCCGAAGATACCCAGGACGATGATCTCGGTGGCTGCGGCATCGCGGCAGCCATCGATGTGCAGCTCCCGGGCACGTTTTTGTGGCAGCTCTATCGACTAGTGTTGGGCAGCGAAGAAATTCCCGCCAAGTCCTTGCTCGATAAAGCGCCGTTGACCTGGCGTTTGATGCGCCTGCTTCCAGCCCTTATTGATCAGCCGCATTTCGAGCCGCTGCAACGCTTCCTCACTCACGACAGCGATTTGCGCAAACGCTATCAACTGTCGGAACGCCTTGCTGACCTGTTCGACCAATACCAGGTCTACCGTGCCGACTGGCTAGAAGACTGGGCAGCCGGTCGCCATCAACTGCGTAATGCCCGAGGCGAAAGCCCGGCACTGAGCCCGGCCAATTGTTGGCAGGCTGAGTTGTGGCGTGCGCTTCTACTTGATGTCGGTGAGGAGGGGATGTCCCAAAGCCGTGCTGGTGTTCATCAGCGTTTTATGGACAAGATCAACAGCCTTGAGCAAGCGCCGCCCGGTTTGCCAGCTCGGGTAATCGTCTTTGGCATTTCGTCACTGCCGGCTCAGGCGCTTGAGGCCCTGGCCGGGCTGGCCCGTTTCAGCCAGGTTTTGTTGTGCGTGCATAACCCCTGTCGCCATCATTGGTCTGACATCGTTGCCGATAAAGATCTGCTGCGTCATCAATACAAACGTCAGGCCCGCAAGAGCGGAATGCCTACGGCCCTTGATCTGGATACCCTGCACCAGCACGCCCACCCCTTGCTAGCCGCCTGGGGCAAGCAAGGCCGCGACTACATCAACCTGCTCGACAGCTATGACGACCCCAACAGTTATCGCGCGGCTTTTCGCGATGGTCGCATCGACCTGTTCAGCGAAGTTGAACCTCTCAATCTGCTTAACCAGTTGCAGGACGATATTCTTGAGCTGCGCCCGCTCAACGAAACCCGCGAGCTGTGGCCCGCGATTGATCTGGAAAAGGATCGCTCAATACGCTTCCAAGTTGCCCATAGTGCGCAACGAGAAGTCGAGATCCTGCATGACCAGTTGCTTGCACGATTTAGCGAAAACCCTCAGTTGCAGCCACGCGATGTGATTGTGATGGTGCCGGATGTGGACAGTTATGCACCGCATATCCGGGCTGTTTTCGGGCAGATCGAACGTGACGATCGGCGCTTTATTCCCTACACCCTGGCCGACCAGGGGCAGCGCGGCCGTGATCCGTTGCTGATTGCTCTTGAGCACCTGCTCAAACTGCCTGACAGCCGCTTCCCCGTCAGTGAAATCCTCGACTTGCTCGACGTGCCTTCGCTGCGCGCCCGTTTCAAGGTGCAGGAGCGCGATTTGCCAACCTTGCATCGCTGGATCGAAGGCGCCGGCATTCGCTGGGGGTTGAATGCGCAACAGCGCGCAGGCCTTGGTTTGCCCGAGCACCTGGAACAGAACAGTTGGCGTTTTGGCTTGCGCCGCATGTTGCTCGGCTATGCCGTAGGCAGTGGTGAGGCCTGCGATGGTATTGAGCCCTATGATGAAATCGGCGGTCTGGATGCAGTGCTGATCGGCCCGCTGGTGGCCTTGCTGGATGCGCTGGAAATCGCTCACCAGGAACTCTCGCAACCGGCGTTGCCGCAACAATGGGGCGAGCGCCTGCAGGCCTTGGTGCAGCTGTTTTTCCAGGCCGAAACCGAACATGACGACTACCTGCTGGCTCAACTTGAAGAGCTGCGCGAAACCTGGCTCGAAACCTGTGAGCTGGTAGGTCTGCAGGATGAGTTACCACTGACCGTAGTACGCGAGGCTTGGCTTACCGGGCTTGATCAGGGCAAGTTGTCACAACGTTTCCTGGCCGGGGCGGTCAACTTCTGCACCCTGATGCCGATGCGGGCCATCCCCTTCAAGCTGGTCTGCCTGCTGGGCATGAACGACGGCGACTATCCGCGGGCACAACCGCCGCTGGACTTCGACCTGATGGGCAGCGATTACCGCCCGGGTGACCGTTCGCGCCGCGAAGATGACCGTTACCTGCTGCTCGAAGCCCTGCTTTCCGCAAGGGATCAGCTCTATATCAGTTGGGTGGGGCGCAGTATTCGCGACAACAGCGAGCGTCCTGCCTGCGTGCTGATTGGTCAGTTGCGTGACCACCTTGCCAGTGGCTGGCACCTGGAAGGCGGTGGTGACCTGCTGCAAGCCATGACCCAAGAGCATCCACTGCAGCCTTTCAGTACCCGCTATTTTCATGAAGGCAACGCCAATCTGTTCAGCTATGCCCGCGAATGGCAGCGACTGCACGCGCCACAGCCAGAGCCAGTACCAGCCGGTTCGCTAAGTGAGCATGTACAGGAAGAGCCATTAAATCTGACGCAACTACAGGATTTTTTGCGTCATCCTGTACGTCACTTCTTCAGCCAGCGTTTGAAAGTGTATTTCGAGGCAGCCGAAGTGCCTTTGGCCGATGAAGAGCCTTTCGTGCTCGATGCATTGCAACGCTACACCTTAAGTGACAGTTTGCTCGAAGCCGCACTGGCGCAGCCCGATCAGCTTGAAAGTGCCTTGCACAGCCGCGCCCAACGCCTGCAAGGCAGCGGTTTGTTGCCTATGGCCGGATTTGGCGAATGCCTGCAGCACGAACTGATCGAGCCTTTGCCCGATGTACTGCAACGCTATCAGCAGCTCCTGGCCCTCTGGCCAGTGCCGCTGAACAGTGCGCTGCCCTTCAGTTTTGAGGACCACGGCCTGACGCTGGAAGGCTGGCTCGGCAACCTGCACCAACGCAGTGATCAAGGCCTGCTGTCGATCACCACCATTCCCAACAGTATTGGTGCGATTAAAACCCGTAAATGGCACCGTTTGACCCGGCCGTGGGTCAACCATCTGGCCGCGTGCGCCAGTGGCCTGCAGATGACCACCGCGCTGGTGGCCAGCGATGACACCTTGCTGCTCGAGCCACTGGAGACCAAGCAGGCCCGGGAGATTCTGGGCAACTTGCTGGTGGCCTGGAAAGTCGGCATGAGCCACCCGCTTCCAATAGCCGTTAAAACCGCTTTCGCCTGGCTGGCCCAGACCGATTCGGGCAAGGCCGCTGCGGCTGCGCAAAAAGCCTATGAAGGCGATGGCCAGACCAGCGATGGCGAACGCCGCGAAAGCGCAGCACTGGCCCGTCAGTTCCCTGACTACGCGGCCTTGATGGCTGGCGACGAATTTGAAGAGTGGTGCGATGCCCTCTATCGACCCCTCTTTGATGCGCCTTGGCGCTCATTGAACAGCGAGGCATCCCGCTAATGAGCGAGCAATCTTTACCCCTGGCCCTGGCATTTCCCCTGCGCGGCAGCCAATTGATCGAAGCCAGTGCTGGCACCGGCAAAACCTTCACTATCTCGGCGCTCTACCTGCGTCTGATTCTGGGCCATGGTGGTGAAACCTCCGGTTTTGGCCGTGAATTATTGCCGCCGCAAATTCTCGTTGTGACCTTTACGGATGCCGCTACCAAAGAGCTTCGCGACCGCATCCGCACGCGCCTGGCAGAAGCCGCGCGGTATTTTCGGGGCGAGATCGACGCTCCGGATGGGCTGGTCGAAGAGCTGCGGGACCAGTTTGCTCCCGAGCAGTGGGCCGCTTGCGCCGGGCGTCTGGATATTGCCGCGCAGTGGATGGACGAGGCTGCGGTCTCGACCATCCACAGCTGGTGCCAGCGCATGTTGCGCGAGCACGCTTTCGACAGCGGCAGCCTGTTTACCCAGACCCTGGAAACCGATCACAGCGACTTGCTGGGCGAAGTGCTGCGCGACTACTGGCGGCTGTTTTGCTACCCCATGCAGGGCGACGCACTGAACTGGGTACGCGCCAACTGGAGCGGCCCCGCTGCCTTGATGCCGCGCGTGCGTGCGTTGTTTGGCAGCTCGCGCCAGCCCGTCAACGCGGAGCAAACGCCCGCACAAATGATCGAAGCCTGCTTGCAGGAGCGCCGCGAGGCATTGGCGCAACTTAAGACGCCCTGGCTGCAATGGGCACAAGAGCTACGCGAAATCTGCCTGCAAGGCGTGGCTGCTAAAGCCGTCGACGGTCGGAAAATGCAGGCCCGCTATTTCGAACCCTGGTTTGAAAAGCTCAGCGCCTGGGCTGCGGATGACACCCAGGAGCAACTCGACCTTGGCACCGGCTTTACCCGACTGACCCCCGACGGCATGGCCGAAGCCTGGAAAGGCGCGGCCCCGCAGCATCCGGGGCTGGATGCCATGCCCGGCCTCAAGGTCGCGCTCGATGCCTTGCCGAGCCCGGATGCCGCGGTGCTGCAGCATGCGGCGCACTGGGTGAGTGTGCGATTTGAAGAAGAAAAGCGCCGCCGTGCCGAAATGGGCTTCGACGACATGCTGCTGCGTCTGGATGCGGCCTTGCAGGCTGAAGGCGGCGAGCGTCTGGCGACCCTGATTCGTGAACAGTTCCCGGTGGCGCTGATCGACGAATTCCAGGACACCGACCCCGTGCAGTACCGCATCTTCGAGACGATCTACCGAATTGAAGACAACTGTCCCGACACCGGCCTGTTCCTGATTGGTGACCCCAAACAGGCGATTTATGCCTTTCGCGGGGCGGATATCTACACCTACTTGCGCGCGCGTCAGGCCACTGCGGGTCGCTTGCACACGCTGGACACCAACTTCCGCTCCAGCCACGCCATGGTCAAGGCCGTCAATCATGTCTTTGAGCGGGCTGAACTGCGCGATAGCGGGCGGGGTGCATTTTTGTTCCGCGAAGGTTCTGAAAACCCTGTGCCTTTTGTTTCGGTCAGATCCCAGGGGCGCAAGGAAGTCCTGCAGCTCGATGGCCAGCCCGTCAGCGCCCTGACCCTTTGGCAGTTGCCTTCCGAGCAACCGCTGTCAGGGGTTGTTTACCGTCAGCATTTGGCGGCCGCTTGTGCCAGCCAGATTGTCGAGCTGCTCAATGGTGGCCAGCAAGGGCGTTGCGGCTTTATCAAGGACGGCGAAGCACTGCGTAGCGTATTGCCTGCCGACATCGCGATTCTGGTGCGTGACGGTAAGGAAGCCCAGGCGGTTCGGCGAGAATTGTCGACCCGTGGCGTGCGAAGTGTTTACCTGTCGGATAAGGATTCGGTGTACGCCGCGCAGGAAGCACATGATGTGCTGGCCTGGCTCAAGGCCTGCGCCGAGCCGGACGTCGAGCGCCCGCTGCGGGCCGCGTTGGCCTGTATCACCCTGGACCTGCCGCTGGTTGAACTGGAGCGTCTGAACCAGGATGAACTGGCGTGGGAAAAACGCGTTATGCAGTTCCGTGGTTACCGCGAAACCTGGCGCAAGCAAGGGGTGCTCGCCATGTTGCGCCGTTTACTGCACGACTTTGAGCTGCCCCAGGCGCTGATTGCCCGCCCTGATGGCGAGCGCGTGCTGACCAATGTCTTGCACTTGTCCGAATTGTTGCAGCAAGCCGCAGCCGAACTGGACGGTGAGCAGGCGCTGATTCGCCATTTGGCCGAGCATCTGGCCTTGTCCGGTCAGGCGGGTGAAGAGCAGATCCTGCGCCTGGAAAGTGACGAGCAACTGGTCAAGGTGGTGACCATCCACAAGTCCAAGGGCCTGGAATACCCCTTGGTGTTTTTGCCGTTTATTTGCTCGGCAAAACCGGTGGATGGCAGCCGTTTGCCGCTGCATTTCCACGATGCCGCAGGCAATGCCCAAGTGAGTTTGAAACCGACGCCAGAGCTGATCGCCCAGGCCGACGACGAGCGTCTGGCCGAAGACCTGCGCCTGCTCTATGTCGCCCTGACCCGCGCCCAGCATGCATGCTGGCTGGGGGTTGCCGACCTCAAGCGCGGCAACAACAATCGTTCGGTGCTGCACCTCTCGGCCCTGGGGTATTTGCTCGGAGGGGGGGGCATGCTGGCTGAGTCCGCAGGCTTGCAGAGCTGGCTGGCCGAGGTGCAGCAAGGTTGCGACGCCCTGCAGTGCGAAGCCGTGCCAGCCGCTGGTGAGGCGCATTTTTATCCACCGCTCAACCAGGCCACCTTGCTGGAGCCGCGGATCCCGAGCCGCCGCGCCGCCGAAAACTGGTGGATTGCTTCCTACAGCGCATTGCGTATCGGTGACAGTCTCAGCCCCGCCGAAGCACCAGAAAGCGCCCTGGCGCAAAAGCTCTCGGACGATGAACGACTCGACCCGGATGCGCCGCGTGATGTGTTACTCAGCGGCGGCGATATCCATCGCTTTCCCCGTGGGCCGAATCCCGGCACCTTTCTCCACGGTCTGCTCGAATGGGCCGGCAGTGAAGGTTTCAAGGCTGATCCCGAGGCGCTCCAGGATGCCGTGGCGCGCCGCTGCAACCGTCGCGGCTGGCAAGGCTGGATCGAGACCCTGAGTGACTGGTTGCAGCATCTGCAAGATGAACCGCTGCGCCTGAACAACGGTCAGCCTGCTGTAGTCCTGAGTGAGTTGAACCAGTACCAGATTGAGATGGAATTCTGGTTTGCCAGCCACAAGGTCGATGTTGTGCAGATGGATCAACTGGTGCGCCAGCATACCCACGGCGGTGCGCCGCGCGCGGGGGCTGAGCCGAGCCTGTTGAATGGCATGTTCAAGGGCTTTATCGACCTGACCTTCGAGCATCAGGGCCGTTATTACGTGGCGGACTACAAATCGAACTGGCTGGGCGCTGATGATTCGGCCTACACCGAGCAAGCGATGACCGCCTCGATTCTGGATAACCGCTATGACCTGCAGTACGTCCTGTATCTGCTGGCCCTGCACCGTCAGCTCAAGGCGCGGCTACCCGGCTATGACTACGACCAGCATATGGGCGGCGCGCTGTATCTGTTTTTGCGTGGCACCCGCTCCCAGGGGCAGGGCGTTTTTTTCACCCGCCCGCCCAGACTATTGATCGAAAGCCTGGACCTGATGTTCCAGGGCAAACCGCTGCCGAAAACAGCTGAGCCGGCGTGGGAACAGGGAGTGTTGTTATGAGTCGTTCGTTTGCCGAGCTGTTGCCTACGCCGTTGACGGCCGAAAGCCTGGCCTTGCTGCAGCCCCTGGGCCGCGCCGAGGACTTGCTGCTGTTGCTCGAACGCTGGGTCGAACGTGGCTGGTTGCGTGCTCTGGACAAGGCCTTCGTGGCTTTCTTGCATGAGCGTGACCCCCAGGGTGATCCGCTGGTGCTGCTGGCCGCGGCGTTGACCAGTCATCAACTGGGCCACGGGCATGTGTGTCTGGATTTGTTCGAAACCCTGAAAGAACCCGATTTCGCGCTGTCTTTGCCCCCTGAAGGTGATGTGCAAACCGGCGCCATGTTGCTGCCTTCGCAGCTGCTTGAAGCGCTGGATGGCGAGGCCTGGTGCAAGGCCTTGCAAGCCAGTTCACTGGTCGAACATGCCGGGCAGTCGTCTGCGGATGCGGCCAGCCGGCCCTTGGTGTTGAGTGAGCGACGTCTGTATTTGCGCCGTTACTGGACTTATGAGCGTCGAATCGACGGCGCTTTGCGCCAGCGTCTGGCAGTGGCTGAAGCCACCCCGGCGGATTTGCCCGCACGTTTGAACGGCCTGTTCGGTAGCCCGGCACAGAATGCGCCGGTTGACTGGCAGAAACTGGCGTGTGCTTTGGCTACACGCGGGGCTTTCAGCATCGTCACGGGCGGCCCCGGCACTGGTAAAACTACGACCGTGGTGCGCTTGCTGGCGTTGCTGCAAGCTCCGGCGGTAGAGGCGGGCGCACCCTTGCGTATCCGGCTGGCAGCACCGACCGGCAAAGCCGCCGCCCGGCTGACCGAGTCCATCAGCGTGCAAGTCAAATCCCTGGAAGTGGACGACAAGGTTCGGCAAAAAATCCCCAGTGACGTGACCACTGTTCACCGGCTGCTGGGCAGCCGCCCCGGTACCCGACACTTTCGCCATCACGCCGGTAATCGTTTGCCGCTGGACGTGCTGGTGGTCGACGAAGCGTCGATGATTGACCTGGAAATGATGGCCAATCTGCTCGATGCCTTGCCAGCCCATGCGCGGCTGGTGCTGCTGGGTGACAAGGATCAGTTGGCGTCGGTTGAAGCCGGTGCCGTATTGGGGGATTTGTGCCGGGATGCCGAGGCGGGCTGGTATACCGCGCAAACCCGTAGCTGGCTGGAGCAGGTCAGTGGCGAAAACCTTAGTGCCAGCGACTTGCAGCAAGACCTGGACGGTACGCACCCGCTGGCCCAGCAAGTGGTCATGCTGCGCCACTCGCGGCGTTTTGGTGAGGGCAGCGGTATTGGCCAGCTGTCGCGCCTGGTCAACCAGCAGTTGCCCCGCGAGGCACGCGCCCTGTTGGCGGCAGGCAACCATGCCGACCTTTTTGCGTTGCCCCTCAAGGGTGAGCAGGACCGCGCCTTTGAACGTCTGGCGCTGGAAGGGCGTGGCGCTGAGGCCAAAGGCTATCGGCATTATATTGAGCGATTGCGCGAGCAGCGCCCTGACACCCGCAGCGGCCTTGAAGACCCGCGCTGGGCGGCCTGGGCGGGTCATGTGCTGCAAGCGTTCGAGGCCTTTCAGGTGCTCTGCGCCGTGCGCAAGGGGCCGTGGGGCGTGGAGGGCCTGAATGAGCGCATCACCCGCGCCCTGTTTGCCCGCAAGTTGATTGATGGCGACCAGCAGTGGTACGAAGGCCGCCCGGTGCTGATGACCCGCAACGATTACGGGCTGGGGTTGATGAACGGCGATATTGGCATCGCCCTCATGCTTCCCGAGGGTGAAGGTCAGGCCCGGCGCCATGTATTGCGGGTGGCGTTCGCGCGTAATGACGGGCAGGGCGGTATCCGTTTTGTCCTGCCAAGCCGGCTCAATGATGTTGAAACGGTGTATGCCATGACCGTACATAAATCCCAAGGCTCGGAGTTTTCCCACACCGCGTTGGTGCTGCCCGAAGCACTCAACCCGGTGTTGACCAAAGAGCTGATCTATACCGGTATCACCCGGGCCAAGCACTGGTTCAGCCTGGTAGAGCCACGCGCAGGGGTTTTTGAAGAGGCCGTGCAGCGCAAGGTCAAGCGCCTGAGCGGGTTGATGCTGGGGTTGGGGTAGCCGAAGTCTTGATCCTGTTCCGGGTGCTTTTTTGTGGGAGTTGGCTTGCCTGAGATGCTGACGATGGGGGCTGCCTGGCAACCCTCGGTGATGCCATCGCGAGCAAACCCGCTCCCACAGGAAATGGCGCGCCCAATGTGACCTGTATCACAGTTAATACACATGTCGTGCTATCGTTACGACACTATTCCTATAAAGATCTCAGAGAAATCCCGCATGGACGTGGCTGTCTCATCGACAGAACAGCATTTTGGATGGCGGCTGCGGCTGTTATCTTTTTGCCTGTTACTGCTGAGCACTCCTTGCCTGGTGCAGGCGCAAACGCCCGTCAACCTGGCGGATCAACGCGCCAGGGCCGTGACCCAGGTGGTGCTGGGCATCCTCAGTTATGCGCGCTGGCCCACAGAGCCGGCGCAACTGCAGTTGTGCGTGATTGGCCCCACCGAATACACCGATGACCTGCTCAAGGGCGCGACGCAATCCACTGGCCGGCCGGTGCAGGTGCGGCGTGTGCTGGCGAGTGACCCGGGCATCGCCGGCAGTTGCAACGCGGTCTACCTGGGCAAGCTGAGCGCCGAGGAGCGCAGCGGCCTGTTCAGCAGCTTCAGCACCAAGGCGGTACTGAGCATCAGCGAAGACGGTGACCAATGCACCGTGGGCAGCCTGTTTTGCCTGCATGTGCGTGATGAGCAAGTGTCGTTCGAGGTCAACCTCGACTCCGTGGCCCGCAGCGGCGTACGTATTCATCCCAGCGTGTTGCAACTGTCACGCCGTCGGGCGGCGCAGCCATGAGCGGGTTGAATGCGCCGCAACGACGTCGCCGGCTGCGTTCGGTGTTGCGCCGTGGGCATCTTGGCGTGGCCCTGGTCGCGGTCACACTGGCCAGCGCCTCCATGACCCTGCTGGGCGTGCTGGCACTCAAGGTCTATGCCGATCACAACCTGCACCTGATTGCCCGCTCCATCAATTACACCGTGGAAGCGGCCGTGGTGTTTGACGATCCCGGGGCGGCAACCGAAGCACTGGCCTTGATTGCCTCCACCGAAGCGGTCGCCGAGGCCCGGGTCTACACCGCTGATGGTGAGCTGCTCGCGCAATGGCAGCGGCCCGAAAACGGCCTGTTGTCGAGGGTTGAAATGCTTTTGGCCGACAGCTTGCTGGAGCAACCGATCACCGTGCCGATCCTGCATCAGGGCCGTGAAGTTGGCCGCGTGGTCCTGCGCGGGCACGGTGCCAATATGCTGCGCTTTTTGCTCAGCGGGCTGCTCGGCGTGCTGCTGTGTACGGCACTCAGCGCCTGGAGTGCGCTGTACCTGTCGCGCCGGCTGCTGGGCGGGATTACCGGGCCTTTGCAGCAATTGGCACAAGTGGCCCACGCCGCCCGTCGTGAGCGGGCGTTCGATCGGCGTGTGCCGCCTGCGCATATTGCCGAGCTGGACAGCCTGGGCAATGACTTCAATGCCCTGCTCGACGAACTGGAGTCATGGCAAAGCCATCTGCAAAACGAAAATGAGACCCTGGCCCATCAGGCCAGCCACGATTCGCTGACCAACCTGCCCAACCGCGCGTACTTCGAGGCGCGGCTGACGCGTACCCTGCGCGCGCTCAACAAAACCCGGGACAAGGCCGCCGTGCTGTTTCTCGACAGCGACCGTTTCAAGGACATCAACGATTCCTATGGCCATGCCGCCGGTGATGCGGTGTTGGTGGCCGTGGCTACGCGCATCCGTGCCCAGTTGCGTGAAGAAGATGTTGTGGCGCGCCTGGGCGGTGACGAATTTGCGATCTTGCTGACGCCGATGCACAAGGTCGAAGACGCCCAGCGCATCGCCGAGAAAATCATCGCCAGTATGCTTGAACCGATCCAGTTGCCGGGGCAAGTGTGTGTCGTGACCTCGCTCAGTATCGGCATCGCGGTTTACCCGGAACATGGTGCAAGTGCCCAGGAGCTGCTTTGCGCAGCGGACTCGGCGATGTACCAGGCCAAGCGCCTCGCCCGAGGCGGGCAACATGTAGCGGAGTCGGAGCACCCCGCAAACACCGTAATTACCAGGAGCTAACCCCCAACATGCGTGCATTGACCCAGCGTTATCTGCAGTTTTTCAGCGTTGCCTTGTTGTTGGCGACATTGTCGTTGACCGGTTGCCAGACTGCCCCGCCAAAGGGCCTGACCCCGGCGCAGATTGCGGTCCTCAAGGAGCAGGGCTTTGAGTTGACCGAAGAGGGCTGGGCATTTGGCCTGTCGGGCAAAGTGCTGTTTGGCAGTGACCTTGAAGTGCTCAATACGCAAAGCCAGCAAATCGTCGAGCGCATCGGCACGGCCCTGCTGGGTGCAGATATCCAGCGCGTACGGGTCGACGGCCATACTGACTCGTCGGGCAAGGAGTCCTACAACGAACAACTGTCCGTGCGCCGCGCCAACAGTGTGGTCAAGGCCCTGACCAAAGTCGGCATGCGCCCGGAGAATATCCAGATCCGTGGGTTGGGTAGTCGCGAGCCGGTAGCCAGCAATAACAGCCGCGCCGGGCGCACGGAAAACCGTCGGGTGTCGATTGTGGTGATTGCCGACTAGAGATTCGTACTTGGCCCCCCTCATCTTTGTGGGAGCGGGCTTGCTCGCGATTCAGGCACCGCGATCTGCCTGAATGATCGCGCTGATGCTATCGCGAGCAAGCCCGCTCCCACAGGGTTTGGGGTCAGTCCACAAATTTCATCCCGCGCGTTTCGCCCAGTAGCAGCGGCGCATTCAGCTCCGTCACTTCGCGGATGTAATCCCATAGCAAGGTGATGCGTTTCAACTTCCTCAGATCTTCCCGGCAGTACATCCAGAACTGCCGCGTCAGGTTGACCTCATTCGGCAACACCGGCAGCAAGCGTGGATCCTGGGCGGCCAGAAAGCACGGCAAAATCGCCAGCGAGCGGCCCTGCTGCGCTGCCACGAATTGCGCAATCACGCTGGTGCTGCGCAGGTTGGCGCTGGCGCCGGGCAGCACGTTGGCCAGGTACAGCAGCTCCGAGCTGAACGCCAGATCGTCCACATAACTGATAAACGTATGCTCGGCCAAATCCGCCGCCCGGTTGATAGGCGGGTGCTGGTCCAGGTATTCCTGGGTGGCATACAGTTGCAGGCGGTAGTCGCATAGTTTGCAACACACATAAGGCCCGTGTTCCGGCCGCTCCAGGGCGATCACGATATCGGCTTCGCGCTTGGACAGGCTGATGAAATGCGGCAGCGGCAGAATATCCACCGAAATGGCCGGGTAGGCGTCGACAAAATGGCTGAGCTGGGGGGTGACAAAAAAGCTCCCGAACCCCTCGGTGCAGCCCATGCGCACATGCCCGGACAGGGCCACGCCCGACCCCGACACCTGCTCGCAGGCCATGTGCAGCGTGCTTTCGATCGACTCGGCATAGCCCAGTAAACGCTGGCCTTCGCTGGTCAGGGTGAAGCCGTTGGTGCGCGACTTTTCAAACAGCAACGTACCGAGGGCAGCTTCCAGCGAGCTGATGCGCCGCGACACGGTGGTGTAGTCCACCGCCAGGCGTTTGGCCGCGCTGCTGGCTTTGCGGGTACGGGCCACCTCAAGAAAAAACTTCAGGTCGTCCCAGTTCAATGCACTTAGCGATGTGATGTTTTTTTGCATGTTTGACCGGCTTTTATGTGCGTTCTTATTAGAAGAACGCACACCTATACTCCAAAAACAGTCCTGCGACCAATCTGGACACCCGCACTCAAAATAATAATGCCGGAGACTTCCATGAACGTTTCTACCACCCCGTACCAAAACGCCCGCCTGCTGATCGATGGCGAATGGGTCGAGTCGCAGACCACCGAGTGGCACGACATCGTCAACCCCGCCACTCAGCAAGTGCTGGCCAAAGTGCCGTTTGCCACTGCCGCTGAAGTCAACGCCGCCATCGCTGCCGCCCAGCGCGCCTTCCAGACCTGGAAGCTGACGCCCATTGGCGCGCGCATGCGCATCATGCTCAAGCTGCAAGCGTTGATCCGCGAGCACTCCAAACGCATCGCCACCGTGCTCAGTGCCGAACAGGGCAAAACCATTGCCGACGCCGAGGGCGATATTTTCCGTGGCCTGGAAGTGGTCGAGCATGCGTGCTCCATCGGCACCTTGCAGATGGGTGAATTCGCCGAAAACGTCGCTGGCGGGGTGGATACCTACACCTTGCGCCAACCGATCGGCGTTTGCGCCGGGATTACGCCGTTCAACTTCCCGGCCATGATTCCGCTATGGATGTTCCCGATGGCCATCGCCTGCGGTAACACCTTCGTACTCAAGCCATCCGAGCAAGACCCGCTGTCGACCTTGATGCTGGTCGAGCTGGCGCTGGAAGCCGGTGTACCGCCAGGCGTGCTCAACGTCGTCCACGGCGGCAAGGAGGTGGTGGATGCGCTCTGCACCCACGCCGATATCAAGGCGGTTTCGTTTGTTGGCTCAACCGCCGTCGGTACCCACGTGTATGACCTGGCGGGCCGCCACGGCAAGCGCGTGCAATCGATGATGGGCGCAAAAAACCACGCCGTGGTGCTGGCCGACGCCAACCGCGAACAAACCCTTAACGCGCTGGTCGGTGCCGGTTTCGGCGCGGCCGGGCAACGCTGCATGGCCACCTCGGTGGTAGTGCTGGTGGGCGCGGCGAAAAAATGGCTGCCCGACCTCAAGGCGCTGGCGCAAAAACTTAAGGTCAACGCCGGCAGTGAGGCGGGCACCGATGTAGGCCCGGTGATCTCCAAGCGTGCGAAAGAGCGCGTGCTGGGGCTGATCGAAAGCGGGATCAAGGAAGGCGCGGTGCTGGAACTGGACGGCCGTAACATCAAGGTGCCGGGCTTCGAGCAAGGCAACTTTATTGGCCCAACCCTGTTTTCTGGGGTCACCACCGATATGCAGATTTACACCCAGGAAATTTTCGGCCCGGTGCTGGTGGTGATTGAGGTCGATACCCTCGACCAGGCCATCGCACTGGTCAATGCCAACCCGTTTGGCAATGGCACCGGCCTGTTTACCCAAAGCGGCGCTGCGGCGCGCAAGTTCCAGACCGAAATCGATGTGGGCCAGGTGGGTATCAATATCCCGATCCCGGTACCGGTGCCGTTCTTCAGCTTTACCGGCTCCCGTGGATCGAAACTCGGCGATCTTGGCCCGTACGGCAAGCAAGTGGTGCAGTTCTATACTCAAACCAAGACCGTCACCAGTCGCTGGTTCGACGATGACAGCGTGAACGATGGCGTCAACACCACCATCCACCTTCGTTGAGGGCACCCGTATGAACATCGCATTTATCGGCCTGGGCAACATGGGCGCACCGATGGCGCGCAACCTGCTCAAGGCCGGGCATTCGTTGAACCTGTTTGACCTGAACAAGGACATCCTTGCTGAACTGGCTGCCCTGGGTGGCCATATCAGCACTTCGCCACGTGAAGCGGCCCAGGGCACGGAAATGGTGATCACCATGCTCCCGGCTGCGGCTCATGTGCGCAGCGTGTGGCTGGGTGAGGACGGTGTGCTCGCCGGTATCGCCAAGGGCGTGCCCGCCGTGGATTGCAGCACCATCGACCCGCAGACCGCCCGCGATGTCGCCGCTGCAGCCGCCAAACAGGGCGTGCAGATGGCCGATGCGCCGGTATCCGGCGGTACCGGCGGCGCGCAGGCGGGCACCCTGACCTTTATGGTCGGCGCCCCCCAGGCGCTGTTCGACACCCTGCACCCGGTACTCGAACAAATGGGCCGCAACATCGTCCATTGCGGGGATGTGGGCACCGGCCAGGTGGCTAAAATCTGCAACAACCTGCTGCTCGGGATCTCCATGGTCGGCGTCAGCGAGGCCATGGCCCTGGGGGCGGCACTGGGTATCGACAGCGAAGTCCTGGCCGGGGTTATCAACAGCTCCACCGGGCGCTGCTGGAGTTCGGAGGTGTACAACCCGTGGCCGGGGATCGTGGAAACGGCCCCTGCATCACGCGGCTACACCGGCGGGTTTGGTGCCGAGCTGATGCTCAAGGATCTGGGGCTGGCCACCGAGGCCGCACGTCAGGCCCACCAGCCGGTGGTGATGGGTGCCGTTGCGCAACAGCTGTATCAGGCCATGAGCCTGCGCGGCGAAGGCGGCAAGGACTTCTCGGCCATCATCAACAGCTATCGCAAACCTCAGTAACTGGTCGCTTTACCGGGAGCCCGCGTCGGGCGGGCTCCCGGGTTTTTTGCGTGGTTTCACTCAGGCAAAAACGAAATATTTGCGCACGGTTTCCACCACTTCCCATGTGCCTTTCATGCCCGGCTCCACCACAAAGATATCCCCGGCCCGCAAGTGGATCGGCTCTTTGCCCTCGGGGGTGATGATGCAATAGCCCTCACGGAAATCGCAGTATTCCCACTTCACATACTCCACATACCACTTGCCGGGCGTGCAAATCCAGGTGCCCATGATCTTGCTGCCGTCTTCGCTGGTGTAGGCATTGAGGTTGACGGTGTGCGGGTCGCCTTCGAGTTTTTCCCATTTGCAGGCATCGAGCACGGGCAGGGGATGGGTGTCGCGAAGCACGGTGATTGGCGCAGACATAAGACCTCCGGTGATGGGTTATCGAACCTCACCCTAACCGCAGCGTTACTCTGACAGATGCCTGGTTCCGACCCCCAGATGCGCAAAAGCCCCGGCACTGTTTCCAGTACCGGGGCTTTTTTGTGACAGCTGGATGCTTAGTGCGCGTTGGCCAGTGCCTTGCCAGTGCGCAGGCGCAGCAGATAGAAGCCGTAGATGATCAGCAGCCACACTGGAATCGCATACACCGACGCGCGAACGTCGGGGACCATCCAGATTACCGAAACGATCACCGCCATAAATACCAGGCACAGGATATTGCTGAACGGGAACCAGAATGCCTTGAACGAAGGCGTCACGCCCTGTACCGCCATAGCCTTGCGGAACTTGATATGAGTGAGGCTGATCAGCGCCCAGTTGATCATCAGCGAGGCAACCACCAGCGCGAACAGCAGCTCCAGCGCCTTGTGCGGGGCCACATAGTTGACCACCACACACAGCAGCGTCACCAGTGCCGACACGCCCAGTGCGCGCAACGGCACGCCATTTTTGGTCAGTTTCATCAGCGCCTTGGGTGCATCACCCTGTTCGGCCAGGCCGAACAGCATGCGGCTGTTGCAGTACACGCCGCTGTTGTACACCGACAGCGCGGCGGTCAACACCACAAAGTTGAGGATTTGCGCTGCGGTATCGCTGCCGATCAAGGCAAAGATCTGCACAAACGGGCTGCTGCCGTAGGCATCGCCGCCGGCGCCCAGGGTGACCAGTAACTGGTCCCACGGGTACAGCGCCAGCAGCACCGTCAGGGCACCGACATAGAAAATCAGGATACGGTACACCACCTGGTTGATGGCCTTGGGGATGACCTTTTTCGGCTCGCTGGCTTCAGCGGCGGTGATGCCCACCAGCTCCAGGCCACCGAAGGAAAACATGATAAAGGCCATGG
This sequence comes from Pseudomonas fragi, assembly GCF_900105835.1. NCBI lineage: Bacteria > Pseudomonadati > Pseudomonadota > Gammaproteobacteria > Pseudomonadales > Pseudomonadaceae > Pseudomonas > Pseudomonas fragi. The sequence continues at coordinate 2,506,866 of NZ_LT629783.1, read as the reverse complement.
CCATCAGCAGGCCCATGCCACCATTGGGGAAGAAGCCGCCGTGGCTCCACAGGTTGCTGATCGACGCCTGCGGGCCGCCGGTGCCGCTGAACAGCAGGTAGCAGCCCAAAACGATCATGCCGACAATCGCCACCACCTTGATGATGGCAAACCAGAACTCCATCTCGCCGAACACTTTGACGTTCAGGGTATTGATCAGGTTGACCAGCGCAAAGAACACCACGGCGCTGACCCAGGTCGGTACCTCGGGCCACCAGAACTGGATGTACTTGCCCACGGCCGTCAGCTCGGCCATGCCCACCAGCACATACAGCACCCAGTAGTTCCAGCCCGACAAGAAACCCGCATAGCCGCCCCAGTACTTGTGGGCAAAGTGGCTGAAGGAGCCGGCCACCGGCTCTTCGACGATCATTTCGCCCAGCTGGCGCATGATCAGGAATGCGATAAAACCGGCGATCGCATAGCCCAGGATCATCGACGGCCCGGCCGACTTGAGCACGCCCGCCGACCCCAGGAACAGGCCCGTACCGATGGCGCCGCCTAGGGCGATCAGCTGGATGTGGCGATTTTTCAAACCGCGTTTGAGTGTGACCGGGGGGGAGTTAGCGTCAGCCATCGGTTGCCCTGTGAGTTGTTATTCTCAAAACTTGATAAAAATACCCACGGCCAAAGGTGCCCCGGGTGTCGCAAGCCCCGGATATTACTCTGGGTAAAAACCAAGGCATACAGGCGAAGCGCAAACCGCGACTCTTCCTACAAGCTTAACGCTTCCAGCAAGGCCACCGCATAGGCGGGCAACTGCTCGAATGAGCGGGCACAGAGCAGCAATTTACGATCTGCCCACGGCTCGCTCAAGCTCACCACTTTAAACGTGCGTGGCGCCTGCCAGCGCTCGATGGTCGCCCGGGGCACAATCCCCAGCCCGGCGCCCCGGGCGACCATGCGCAGCACGGCGTCAAAACCCTCGGCGCGAATCCGCACCTGCATGCGTACACCCACATGCAACGCCTGCTCCTCGAGATACACCGCCAACGCGCTGCTGGCCGACAGCCCGACATAGTCATGGCTCAGGGTGTCGCTGAACGAAAGCGTCGGCGAGTGAGCCAGCGGGTGATCGAGGGGCATGACCAGCACCAGCGGGTCATCGCGAAACGGCCGGGTTTGCAGGTCGCGGGTGTCGACTGCGCTGGAGATCACGCCGATATCGGCCGCGTCCAGGCGCAACGCATGGGTAATGCGCAGGCTGGTGAGCTCTTGCTGATCGACGCTGATAGTGGGGTGCTGGCGCACAAAGTCGGCGAGCAACTCGGGCAGGTATTCGGTGAGGGCGGCAGTGTTGCACAGCAGGCGCACACGGCCTTTGAAGCCTTGGGCGTATTCGCTCAGGTCGTGATTCATGCGCTCGACCTGCTGCAAGAGCAGGCGCGCATGCTGTGCCAGCGCTTGCCCGGCCGGTGTCGGACTGACACCACGCCGGCTGCGCTGCAAAAAGGCCACGCCCAGGGACGCTTCCATCGCCCTGATCCGCGCACTGGCGGCGGGCAGCGATAAATGACTGAGGCTGGCGCCAGCGGTGATATTGCCCGCCTGCAGCACATTCAAGTACAGGCGCAGATCTACCAGATCGAAATGCATGAAAAGTCCTTACCCCTATGGCAGGCGTGTTGTGGGAGCGGGCTTGCTCGCGATGGTATCGCCTCGGTTTGCCTGACAAACCGCGTAGCCTGAATCGCGAGCAAGCCCGCTCCCACAAGGAGTGTGTGTTCTGCCTATTGCCGGACAAGAGGCTGGCTCTGTGCATTGCGCATTTCCAGGCGCATGGGCATGCCCCAGCATAGGCCCATGAAAACACTTGTCGAGTTCTATCAAAATATGGGTTGGGCCTCGTCACTGATGGTGATGATGACCTTTTTGCTGGCGGGTACGGTCAAGGGTGTCATTGGCCTTGGCTTGCCGACCGTAGCAATGGGCATGCTCGGCCTGGCTATTGCTCCGGCACAGGCTGCGGCACTGCTGATTATCCCTTCAATTGTCACCAACGCCTGGCAACTGGCCGCAGGGGGGGAGTTGCGGGCCTTGGTAAAACGCCTGTGGCCCATGCAACTGGGGATTTTTATCGGCACCGCCCTGGGCATGCTCTGGCTCAGTATCGACGGCGGTAGCTGGGTGGTACGAGCGCTGGGCGCGGCCCTGTTGCTCTATGCCCTCAGCGGGTTGTTCCTGCCCACCCTGCGCGTCGCTACGCAGCGCGAACCCTGGCTGGGTCCGGTGTGCGGTGTAATCACCGGGGTCATTACCTCGGCCACCGGCGTGTTCGTGATCCCCGCAGTGCCCTATCTGCAAGCGTTGGGCCTGAGCAAAAACCAGTTGGTGCAGGCCTTGGGATTGTCCTTCAGCGTCTCCACATTGGCCCTTGCCGCCGGGCTTTACTGGCGCGGCAACCTGGGCGGCGGTGAGCTCAATGCCTCATTGCTGGCGCTGGTGCCCGCCATGCTCGGCATGTGGCTGGGGCAATGGTTGCGTCAGCGCATCAGTGCCCTGCTGTTTAAACGGGTGTTTTTTATCGGCATGGCACTGCTGGGCACTCACTTGTTAATCAACAATTGATTATGGATTCGTGCTGGAGCGGCAAAGGTGATTTGACCCACTACGGGTTTTTCTCATGCGAGGGCATCGATATTCTGCCGACATGTTTTTTAACCCCCCATGTCGCTCAACAGCGCTGAGGGTTTAACCCCTGGAGGCTGATGATGAAAAAAATACTTTTGCTTAACGGTGCGAAAAAATTCGCCCACTCCGATGGTCGCTACAACCTGACCATGCACGACACTGCGTTGGCGTTTTTTGATCGTCAGGGTTTTGAAGTCAAAGTGACCCATATCGACGAAGGTTACGATATCGCCGAAGAGGTGGAAAAATTCCTCTGGGCTGACGTGATCATCTACCAAATGCCGGGCTGGTGGATGGGCGCGCCGTGGATTGTTAAAAAGTACATGGATGAAGTATTCACCGAGGGTCACGGCAAGCTCTACGCCAGTGACGGCCGCACCCGTTCCGACGCTTCGCAGCGCTACGGCAGCGGTGGCCTGATTCAGGGCAAGCAGTACATGCTGTCGCTGACCTGGAACGCCCCGCAGCAGGCGTTCGATGACCCGGCCGACTTCTTTGAAGGCAAGGGTGTGGACGCGGTGTACTTCCCGTTCCACAAGGCCAATGAATTTTTGGGCATGACCGGCTTGCCGACCTTCCTGTGTGTTGACGTGATGAAGCGCCCGCAACCGGAAGTCGATGCTGCACGCTACGAGCAGCACCTGGCCGAGGTGTTTGGCCTCAAGGCATAAGCGCCGGTGGGAGCGGGCTGGCTCGCGATGCAGGCCACGCGGTTGTTATGACGAACCGCGGTGATACCATCGCGAGCAAGCCCGCTCCTACACGTAGATAAGGTCGACCGCGTGAAAGCCAGATCCGATGAGCTGCAAATTTTTGTTTCGGTCATCGAGTGCGGCTCGATTTCCGCTGCTGCCGAACAGGCCGGGCAAACTCCTTCGGCCGTGAGCCGCACGCTGTCACGGCTCGAAGCCAAGCTTGAAACCACGCTGATCAATCGCACCACCCGGCGCATGGACCTGACCGAAGAGGGCAAGTTCTTCTTCGAGCGCGCCAAGCAGATCCTTGAGCAGATGGACGAGCTGGAAGAGCGCCTCATCTCCCATCAGCGCACCCCCTCCGGGCGCCTGCGGATCAACGCCGCGGCGCCATTCGTGCTGCATGCCATCGTGCCGTATATCCCTGAATTTCGCGCCCTTTACCCCGAGATTCAGCTGGAACTCAACAGCAACGATCTGATTATCGACCTGCTGGAACAAAGCACCGATATTGCCATTCGTATCGGCACCCTGGCCGACTCCACCCTGCATGCCCGCTCCCTGGGGTGCAGCCCGCTGAATATCCTCGCCAGCCCGGACTACATCGCCGCCCACGGTATGCCCACAAGTGTTGCGGATTTGGCCCACCACACCCTGATCGGTTTTACCCAGAACGATGGCCTCAACCAGTGGCCGCTGCGGTATGCCCAGGGCGACCGTTGGCCCATTCAGCCGGCCATCAGTGCCTCCAGCGGTGAAACCGTGCGGCATCTGGCGCTGCAAGGGCAGGGCATCGCTTGCCTGTCGCATTTCATGACCCACGAAGACATCGCCGCCGGGCGCCTGCGCGTGGTGCTGGGTGAGTTCAACAGCGGCTATCGCCAGCCGATCCACGCCGTGTATTACCGCAACTCGCAGCTGGCGCTGCGCATCCAGTGCTTTCTGGACTTTATCCAGGCCAAGCTGGCGGGGTATGCCATCTGCGACTAGCGCATACCCACAGCGTCGTCGCCGCTTCAACACAATGTGTTCCCGCTGGGGGGTGCGTCATTGCGCACTTTCGCTTTTGTTGTTTGAAAATGTTGCCGAATTCAGACAAGGTTTGGCCACAGTTGATAACAATAAAAGGATGTATCGAATGCGCATTGTGTGGTTCAAAACCCTGGCCCTGACGGCGGCTATCGTTGCCAGTTCTTCGGCGTATGCCGTCACCCTGGACGGCGGCGCGGTCGCCGCACCCGATCAATACGGCGCCGAAGTGGCTGCGCAAATTCTGAAAAAAGGCGGCAACGCGGTCGACGCCGCAGTCGCCACCGCCTTTACCCTGGCCGTGACCTATCCCGAAGCCGGCAATATCGGCGGTGGCGGGTTTATGACGATGTATATCGACGGCAAACCCTACTTCCTCGACTATCGCGAAACGGCACCCAAAGCCGCTAGCCGCGATATGTATCTGGACGACAAGGGTGAAATCATCGAGAACCTGAGCCTAGTCGGCTCCCGCGCTGCAGGCGTGCCGGGCACGGTGATGGGCCTGTGGGAAGCGCACCAGCGCTTTGGCAAGTTGCCGTGGGCCGAGCTGCTGACCCCGGCCGTGGGCTACGCGAAAAACGGCTTCACGGTGGCCGACCAGCAATTCCAGTACCGCGAAGATGCGCTGGCGCTGTTCAAGGGCACTACCAATTTCGGTGACTACTTTGGCAGCATGAAACCCGGACAAACCTTCAAGCAGCCAGAGCTGGCCGAGACCCTGGAGCGCATTGCCGACCAAGGGGCCAAGGAGTTTTACCACGGCAAGACCGCCGATCTGCTGGTCGCGCAAATGCAGGCAGACAAAGGCCTGATCACCAAGCAAGATCTTAACGACTACAAGGTCAACTGGCGTGAGCCAATGCGCGTCGATTTCCGTGGCAACACGTTGTACACCGCGCCACTGCCAAGCTCGGGCGGTATCGCTCTGGCACAGTTGATCGGCATTAAAGAAGACCGCGCCGCGGACTTCAAAGGCGTCGAACTGAACTCTGCGCCGTACATCCACCTGTTGGCCGAAATCGAAAAACGCGTTTTCGCCGATCGCGCCGACTACCTGGGCGACCCGGCTTTCGGCAAGATGCCCGTTGCTGAACTGACCGACCCGGCCTATATCGCCAAGCGTGCAAAAGAGGTCAATCCGAAAGCGATTTCCGCGACTGCCAATGTCAAACCGGGCCTGGAACCACATCAGACCACGCACTTCTCCATTGTCGACAAACAGGGTAACGCGGTCAGCAATACCTATACCCTGAACTGGGATTACGGCAGCGGTGTTGTGGTTAAGGGCGCGGGCTTTTTGCTGAACGATGAAATGGATGACTTCAGCTCCAAGCCTGGCGTAGCCAACGCCTTTGGTGTGGTAGGCGGCAATGCCAACGCCATTGAACCAGGCAAACGCATGTTGTCGTCCATGAGCCCAAGCCTGGTGACCCGTGACGGTCAGGTCACGCTGGTACTGGGCACGCCGGGTGGTTCGCGGATTTTCACCTCGATTTTCCAGGTGCTGAACAACATCTATGACTACAACCTGCCACTGGAAAAAGCCGTAGCCGCGCAGCGTGTGCATCACCAGTTGTTGCCTAAAGACACAATCTATTTCGACGCTTATGCGCCGTTGACCGGCAAGGTGGCGGATGAGCTCAAAGCGATGGGTTACACCCTGGAGGATCAGGGCTGGAACATGGGGGATATCCAGGCTATCCGGGTTCAGGGCACCGCGCTTGAAACCGCCTCCGACCCGCGTGGCCGTGGTGTGGGCATGGTGGTGAAGTAGTAAACCCGATTCTTTGTGGGAGCGGGCTTGCTCGCGATTCAGGCTACGCGGTTTGTCAGGCAAACCGAGACGATGCCATCGCGAGCAAGCCCGCTCCCACAAGTGTTTTATAACGTCTGCAATTTGTTACCATCTGTTGCTTGTTACTCCCTCCGTTTTCCCCGTCCCGAATTTTAGGTAAGCCATGAAACTCTCACGTCTGCGCGCTGATGTCCTGGCCGGGCTCACGACGTCTTTTGCCCTGTTGCCCGAGTGCATCGCGTTCGCGCTGGTTGCCCATCTCAACCCGCTGATGGGCCTGTATGGCGCCTTTATTATTTGCACGCTTACCGCGCTGTTTGGCGGGCGGCCGGGCATGGTCTCCGGTGCCGCCGGGTCGATGGCGGTAGTGATCGTCGCGCTGGTGGTGCAACACGGTGTGCAGTACCTGCTGGCCACGGTGCTGCTAAGCGGGCTGATCATGCTGGCGTTCGGCCTGCTCAAACTGGGCAAACTGGTGCGCATGGTGCCGCACCCGGTGATGCTGGGGTTCGTCAACGGCCTGGCAATCGTGATTGCCCTGGCGCAACTGGATCACTTCAAGGACGGCGACACCTGGCTCAGCGGCATGGCGCTGTACATGATGATCGGGCTGGTGGCCGCAACGATGGCCATTGTCTACCTGCTGCCGCGCCTGACCCGCGCCGCGCCGCCTGCGCTGGTGGCCATTCTGGGCGTTGGATTGGCGGTGTACCTGCTGGGCCTGCCGACCCGTACCCTGGGCGATATGGCGCACATCGCGGGTGGTTTGCCGAGCTTCAACCTGCCGCAGATTCCCTGGACGCTTGAGACCCTGGGCATCATCGCGCCCTATGCCGTGGTGATGGCAGTGGTCGGCTTGCTGGAAACCCTGCTGACCCTCAACCTGACCGACGAAATTACCGAAAGCCGTGGCTACCCCGACCGCGAGTGCGTGGCTCTGGGCGCGGCGAATATGGTCTCGGGGGCATTCGGCGGCATGGGCGGTTGCGCGATGATCGGCCAGACCGTGGTCAACCTCAGTTCCGGCGGCCGCGGGCGGTTGTCCGGGGTGACTGCCGGGGTGATGATCCTGCTGTTTGTGTTGTTCCTGTCGCCGTTTATCGAGCGCATTCCACTGGCGGCGCTGGTGGGGGTGATGTTTGTGGTGTCACAGCAGACCTTCGCCTGGGCCTCGTTGCGAGTCCTCAACAAAGTGCCGCTCAACGATGTGCTGGTGATTATTGCGGTGACGGTGATTACCGTGTTCACCGACCTGGCAGTGGCAGTGATGTGCGGAGTGATTATCGCCGCGCTCAACTTCGCCTGGCAGCAGGGGCGTCAGATGTACGCTGATACGGACCTGCAAAACGACGGCAGCAAGCTTTACCGTGTGCACGGCACGCTGTTTTTTGCCTCGACTACGGCGTTTCTCAAGCAGTTCGACCCGGCCAATGACCCGGCGCAGGTGACCCTCGATTGTCGGCATTTGAACTTTGTTGATTATTCGGCCATTGCGGCTCTCGATACGCTGCGCGAGCGCTATCGCAAAGCGGGCAAACATCTGCGGGTGTTGCACCTGTCCGAGCGCAGTAAAAAGTTGCTCAAGCGTGCTCGCGTACATCACGAGTAATGGGGATAGGCTGTGGCAAATTAAGTAATACTTTTAGTTATTGGATCAGGAATATAAGCGGGTACATAGCAAGTATGTGACCCGCTGACGACTGTAGATGATTAAAACGCGGGGATCATTTCTTTAGTAAAGCACCGTGGGTCGGAGCCTTTACGGTCAAAAACGAACTCGAATTCAACTGAACCCAGACGAGGCTCGGTAATGCTCTGTGCAATACGTATCTTGCGTTTGACGCCATCCTGTTGCAGGTTTTTGTTGGTTTTATCCCAATCAGTATTCTGGTTTGTAGACGAACCCCAAATGCGCATGTTCAGGTTAGCTTCGCTTCGCGATGCAGAACTGCTTGGGCTGTTGATTTTATAATCGGTTGCGAAGACGCTCAGCAAGTTGCCATTTCTGACCGCTGTTACGTAAGCGGTCCCCGTGAATCCACTTGCCGAGCAACTGAGTGTGTAGTCTCTGCTGGTTTCCGCGAACGATGCTGACGCCGCCAATAAAAGTGTGGCTGCAAGACCAGCCTTGGTTGCGATTTTTTGTTCAAATAACATAATAGTGGGTCCTGTTGATGTTTAGGCCCGGTGAGTTTAAATACAGTATTTGATATGTAGGGAGAGTGGTTTTTACATTTGTGTGTGGGATTTTTTTTGCAAGCGTGTAGCTGTGTTGAACTTGTTGCGGCTCAAGCTTCCATCATTCTTGTGCTCTGATATCTGACCAGGTGTTTTAAAGTGGGGTTCAACCGTTGAGCATGAGTTGAACCCTTGATAATTAAACTTTGAAGTGACTCACCATTTCTTGCAACTGGTTGCCCAGGCGCGCCAGTTCAACACTGGACTTGGCCGTCTCGTCGCTTGCCGCTGCGGTCTGTTCGGAAACGTCGCGCACGTTGACGATGCTGCGGCTGATCTCTTCGGCCACTGCGCTCTGTTGTTCGGCGGCAGCGGCGATTTGCTGGTTCATCGACTGAATATTCGACACCGTGCGGGTGATGCCCTGCAAGGACGTGCCTGCGTGCCGGGTCAGGGTTACGCTGCTGTCGGTCAGGGTGCGGCTGTTGTGCATCACGCTGGCCACATGCTGGGTACCGCTTTGCAGGGCGGCTACCAGGGTCTGGATTTCTTCGGTGGATTTTTGCGTGCGCTGGGCCAGGCCGCGTACTTCATCGGCCACCACGGCAAAGCCGCGCCCGGCGTCACCGGCACGCGCCGCTTCGATCGCAGCGTTGAGGGCCAGCAGGTTGGTCTGCTCGGCCACGGCCTTGATCACGTCCATCACACTGCCGATCTTGTCGCTTTCCTGTTGCAGCACGGCCATGGCTTCGGTCGAACGGCCCACTTCCACAGCCAGGCGCTCGATCTGGTCAATCGCCTGGTTGACCACGGTGTCGCCTTCGCGGGCTTCGTTGTCTGCGGCCGCAGCGGCTTGCGAGGCTTGCTCGGCATTGCGCGCCACTTCCTGCACGGTGGCGGTCATTTCATGCATGGCGGTAGCCACCTGATCGGTCTCGATCTTCTGGCTGTTGACCCCGGCGCTGGTTTGCTCGGTCACCGCGGACAGCTCTTCGGCGGCACTGGCGATCTGGCTGACGCCATCACGGATACCGCTGATCAATTCGCGCAGGGTAGTGCCCATGCGGGCAATGCCTTGTTGCAGCACGCCCAGTTCGTCGCGACGGGTAACGCGCAGGTTCTGGGTCAGATCGCCACTGGCGATGCGATCAACCACGGCCAGGGTTTCACGCAGGGGCACGGTGATCTGGCGGGTGATGATCACGGCTGCGGTGATGCCAAACAGCAACACCAGCAGGGTGGTGATCAGTTGCATGCTGTTGGCCGTGGCGCTTTCGATGTCGCGGCGTTCCAGTTGAATCTTGTAAAGCTCATCGCTGCGGCCAAGGATGCTGGTGCCGTATTCGGTCATGTCTTTGCGCATGGCAATGATGGTGTTGTCGGTGCTGGTGTAAAGCTCCAGAGCTTCCTGGTACTGATCCATGGTTTTGGTCAGGGTGCGCAGGGTGTCGCTGGCGTTGGCGGCAAAGTGCGAACTCAGGCGGTCAAGGCTGGCAATGGCGGCATCCAGTTGCTGGCGGGCGGCCTTTTCCGTGGCGGGGTTGGGTGCGGCAATGTAGGCACGCACCTGGTAGCGCGAGAGCAGGAACTGCTCACGGACTTCAGACACGGTCTGGAACATGGCAAAGCGGTTTTCATCCCCAGCGGGCAGTTGCAGGGCGCGGTTGAGCAAGGTGGTGATGGCGTCCTGGGCCAGGGCGGCATTGCGGTCCATGTTGGCCCGCGATACGGCGGACTCGACATACGCCTTGCGCATGGTCACCAGCGCGCGCTCGTAGCGGCCGATGATGGCTTGCTGCTCCTTGAGCAGCTTGAGGTTTTCCGGGCTCTGGAAGGTGGCAATCAGCTGACTTTGCTGCGCAGAAAACGCATCAATGCTGGCTTGTACGTTCTGTGCGGCAGTTTCGTCGCCATCGGTCAGCATGTATTGCAAACGCGTAACCCGCAGGTTGGTAAACGCGGTGTTTAAACGGGTGATGTCGCTCATCCAGTTACTGCGATCAATCATCTTGTCCAGACTGATCCAGTTGCAGACGGCCATTACGCAGGTAAGGGCCAGTACCAGGCCAAAGCCCAGGGACAGTTTCAGGTTGACGCTGATATTGCTCAGCCATCTATTCATAGAGTTCTCCAGGAACGCTGCACGCATGATCTAAGTTCGCTGGAGGGAATTATTTTTTTTGACCCAGCCGAGTGTTGTGTTGGAGGGGTATCGGCTGCATCCGCCAGAGCTGAAACGTTTTGTTTAGCACCAGTTCACATAACTGCCCAGCCATTCGGATGGCGGCTGGGAATTCGGCTTTTACGCTTTTTTTCACATCCGTTTCACCTGCCTCTGACCTCCCTTTTTCTAGGATATGTTCAGCTAATTGAGACCTGCTTTATGCAAGTCTGTTTGCTGCAACCGGGTCGCGAAGCGACCCGTTGTCATATTCGCGCTATAGGGTGGTGCCAGTGTTTTCACTGACTGCCGCAGGGGGCATAAGCATCGTGACGTTGAGTCTTGGTCTGACCGGAATTAACCGTGCGCTGTTGCGCCGTGGCCTGGTCCGTTACAGAAATGCACTGGTGGTAATTGTGGCCAGCGTGCTGGCCACAGCGCTGGTGCTGGCGCTGCTGGCACCTGCCGCCGCACCTGATCTGGCGCAGCCCAGCCATGCCGATCGCGTATTGCTGCTCACCGACAGCTGGGCCAAGGGCGATGTGATTGCAGTGGTACGCCACGGCGAGCGTTGCGACCGTTCTTCGGCACAGTGCCTGGGGCCGGCGGACGGTGTGACGGTACGCGGCGAGGCGACGGTTCAGGCGCTGGGGGCCGACTTCGACCAACTGGGGCTCACGAACGCCGATATCTACAGCAGCCTGCTGACCCGCGCCCGGCAAACCGCCGATGCCATGTTTGCCCACCCGGTAGAGGCCCAGGACTGGCTGTTCAACTGCCGGGGCAGCATGTTGCGTGATGCCCTCAAGCATAAAGTGCCGGGCCACAACCTGATCCTGGTGAGCCATAGCGAATGCATGGACCAACTGTTGATGGACATGCACCTGTCCACCAGCACCACGTTTGGCTATGGCGCTTCGTTGTTTATCAAAACCAATGGCGCGAACAGCGATCCGCAGATGCTGGGCTATATCGAGCCCAAGGACTGGAAGAGCATCGTTCCGGTGGTGAGCACCAGCAGCCGTCACGGGTTTGAAGCCTCGCAGTTCTGAGGTCCTTTGGCGCAAGACATGAAGCCCGGCCCTGAGCCGCAATGCTGTTCACTTAAGAGCAACGCAGCTCAAGTGTGGGAGCGGGCTTGCTCGCGATGGTCTTCAGAGCACCGCATTTACTCAGTAAATACGCGTCATCGTTTACGACCATCGCGAGCAAGCCCGCTCCCACAGAGACAGAAATCGCCTAAGTGAACAACACTGCGGCCCTGAGCCGGGCTTTTTCATGTCAGGTGCGGTTCAGCAGGCGGTTCCAGTTTTGCTCGTCGGGCAAGGGCAGGTCGCTGAGTTCGCGGGCCACCACGTTTTCAATGTCGTTGGCGCTGAGCACTTTTTCGTCGAGCCACGGCCAGGTCGCATCCGCATCGCGAAAGTTGAGCTGGTTGTTCAATTGCTGGCAGGCAAGGGCGAGCAGATGCATCAGCGTCCACAAGCTGGTGATGTAAGGCTTTTGCTGGGCCGGAATGCGATTGAGCAGGGCGGTCACGTCAGCCAGGTTGGCACCTGGCGTCAGATTGCTGTGCAGGTTCCAGACGATCGCACCGTTGTTCGATACATCCTGATTGGCCAGCGCCGGGTCGGTGCTGACTTCGATGTTGAGCTTTACGCGCTGTTGCTCAAGCTGATCGATCAGGTAATTGGCCAGATCGGATTTGCGCAGGAAAGCGCTGGCCGTGTTGTAGGCCAGATTTGCGTCGTAGTCGCTCAGGGTCTTGCTGGAAATGCTGATGGTCATGGCAGGCTCCTTGGCTGTGAATCGTCCAAGGAGCGTAGCCAATGCAGCGTGATCGGCCACGGCATCTGCGATTGTGTTGCCCGGGATCAAGTTTGCGGGGGCGGCGTGGCCTGGCTGACAAAATAGAAGTGGTGGCGGCCAACGCTGATTTCTTCCAGCACCTGCAAGGCCATGCCCGGTATCTCGGGTTTTTCCACAAGGGCGACATGCTCGGGCGATGCGCTGAGAAACGCCTGCAACTGGGCCGTTGAATCAAGGGTGTGTTGCAACTGCTGGCTGTAGAACACCACGGCGCCCAGTCGTTCGTCGGGCCGCAGCAGTGCGACCTGCTTGCCGCTGGCCTGCAGGCTCATGACCCGGGCGGCCAGGGGTTGGAAGGACTCTTCCTTGTCGGCCAGCGGGGCCCGATGGGCCGCCAGCAGGTAGGCGCCCACCAGAATGCTCAGCAGCGCGATTGCAAGGGGGCGATGGTTGTCGCTGAGGAATTTGGCCACTGGCGAACCTGCGCTTTTTTTGTACAGCCAGTCCAGCACCACCCGCGCGTACTCGGCCGCAATCACCGCCGCGGCGGGCGCCATCGACATCATGTACACCGCACGCTTGCTGGAGGCGAGGTTGAGCAGCACAAATTGCGCCACCAGCCATACACTGAAAAACAGCAGGAAGGGGTTGGCACGCAGCTGTTTGCGAAAGTGCCACAGGCCCAGGTAAGTCAGCAGGTTCCACGGCAGAAAGGCTTCGGGCAGTTTTCGCAGGTAGTAGTAAAAGGGTTCGTAATGCCCGGCTTCGACAAAGGAGCCGCTAAACCGCCCCACGCTGTTGGTCAGCAGCAACTCGCTGACCGCCTGCATACCGCCGCGCTGGTACAACAGGCACAGCCAGATCATCAGCGGGATCAGCCCCACCAGCGTCAACAGTGCGGGGCGCAGCCAGTTGCGCAGTACGAAGCGTTTAGCGATCAGGCTTTCGCTCAGCAGAAAGACAAAGATCACCACGCCCGGCAATGCCAGGCCCAGTACGCCTTTGCTCAGGGTGGCAATGGCGATGCCGAAGGCGAACAGCAGCCAGCTGCCCCGGGCCAGGCCGGGCTGGCGATTGGCGTGGTAGAACGCCAACAGGGTCATCGTCACGCCCAGGGTCAGCAGGGAGTCTTCGCCCACCTGACGGGCGTTGCCCCAAAAAATGCCCATGGTTGCCAGCATCGCCGCGGCTGTCCAGGCCAGCGCCGTGGGGCGCCCGAGTTTGCGCAGCATGGCGTAGAGCAACATCACGCAAAACAACCCGGCAAACGCAGACGCCAGGCGTACGGCGAACAGCTCGGCGCCGAACACGCGAATGGCACCGGCGTCCAGCCACAGGCTCAGGGGAGGTTTTTCCAGAAAGGGTTGATTGAGCAGATTGGGAGTGATCCAGTCGTCGCTGACATGCATCTGCATGGCGATGCCCGCCACCCGGGACTCGGTCGAGCCTTGCAGTTGGTGATTGCCCAGCGCGAAAAACAGCAGCACGCAAGTGAGCAGTAATAACAGCAGAGCAGGACGAGTCAGGCGCATTGGGCTACCAGGCAGCAATCGAATGAATACTGCGCTGGAGTATAGGAGGGCGATCCTTAATAAATTGTGAAAGCTGGCAGGCCAAACACACATCCATGTGAGAGCGGGCTTGCTCGCGATGCTATCACCGCGGTTTTGCAGTCAGAACGCGGCGATAGCATCGCGAGCAAGCCCGCTCCCACAGGAAGCCCAAGCCCTTAGAAAGTCGCTTTTACCTGCAAACCCGCCACCAGCGCATTGCTGCGCTTGGCGCCATAGAAAGCACCAGGCTCGATGATGTACTGCAGGTCCGGACGCAGCAGCAGCCACGGCGTGACTTGCGCACCATAGTTGAGTTCCAGCAACTGCTCGCCGCTGTCCAGGCTGGCGATCATGTCCGCCTGCTCGGGACTGCTGGCTGCCGCTTCCTGGACATCACGCGAACGCGAGTTGAACACCGCGCGGCCATAGGCAAAGGCGATGCTGTCCTTGGGACGGCTGGCAAACGGCTTTTGCTTGACCAGACCCACCGAGTACCAGTGGCGCATCGGCGAGGTGGCGGCATTGCTGCTGGACGCCTGGCCAAAGGCGCGCAATACGCTTTCGGGGTCTTGCTCGTCACGCCAGATGGCCTGGTCGACCAACACATAGGCACCGGTGCGGTTGTTGGCTTTTTGCGTGCTGCCAATCTTGCGGGTGTTGGAGGTGTCGTAGTACCAGCCCACTTTATATTGGCCATTAAGCCAGGCGTTGTTGGTGAAGATCGCCTCCAGCGGCATGATCGCCCCCGTGGTGCCTTTGGTGGTCATGCTGAACGCTTCGGAGGAGCGGCTGTTGTACTCGGGGTTGACCTGGAACAGCGCCGTTTGCAAGGTCAGGGCCGGGCTGACGGTGTAACGCAATTCTGCACCCCAGTGGCCGGTGGGGTAGTTGGTCCAGCCACTGCCATTGGATTGGGTCAGCGGGTGCGCGCAAAAACCGGCGTTGACGAAGCTGGTCAACAACGGCATGCCGCCGAACTCGTTGCCCATCGGCATAAAGCCCAGCTTGGTGGTCAGGTCTTCGGAAAACAGCGTGCGCTGGTAGCTGAACTCAGACAGACGGGTGTAGTTGCCGCCAGCGTTTTCCTGGATCGGCAGGCGGTTGCCTACGAGGTCTTCGGAGGCGCTGTGGCCGCGACGGTCATTGACGGTGACTTGCACCAGGCCAGCATCGGCGCTACCGAGTATTTTACTCAGGTCGAACTGGGCACCGATGCGCACTTGCTGCGAATAGCGGGTGCCGTGCTTGATGCCGCCATGCAGGTTGGAGAAGGTTTCGGAGTTGTAATCACCGGTCAGCTTGATGCCTTTATCGGCCAGCTTCTGGCGTTCGCCGCCCCAGTCGCCGGTCAGGGTCGAACGGTTCATCAGGTTGTCGGTGGTGTCGGCCAGTACGCAGGCAGGCGTCAGGGCCAGCAATGACAAGCCGCCGCACAGGCTGGTGTTCAGCAGGGCGCGGGAAGAGAAAAACATCTACGGGAGCTCCTTTACATGAAGTGTCGGCGACAGGGCGCGACACGATGCCGCACATTATGAACTATTTAGTTAATTAATTTCATATTTGGTTACACGGCCTCCCTCTAATGACTAAGGGCGTTGGTAGCGGCCATCCGCTAGACTCCCGCGTTTATCCGTCTCAAAGGATGTTCATGATCTGGTTTCTTGAAGGGCAATCGAGCCAACGCGACGTGATTGCAGGTGCCCGGGCGGCGCTGCCGGAGACGGTACGGATTTTCGCTTCACACCGACAAAGCCGTCCCGAAATTACCGGGTTGGCGGATATCGCCTGGCGCGAACCGCAAGACAACCAGGAGCGCATCGGCTGGGTGATCGAGCAGGCCCGTGCCCAACAGATCAAGGTGGTGCTGGCCGGGCGTGTGGGCCAGGTTTATGAAGCGCACCGCGCCGAGTTCGAAGCAGCGGGGTTGCAGCTGGTCACTGGCGCGCTGGACCTGGACACCTTTGAACGGGTCGATGACAAGTCGGCGTTCACTCGCGAGGCGCTGGCGGCCGGGCTGGCGTGCATCCCGGCAATAACCGTGAGCACCCGTGCCGAACTGCAGGCGGCTTACGCGCAACTGGCCCGTGACGGCCAGGTCTGTGTCAAACCCACACGCGGCATTTACGGCCAGGGCTTCTGGCGGCTGGCCGATAACGTCGACCCGTTCCGCAGTTTTGCCAATGCCGACGCCCATGAGGTCAATGCCGGCGTATTTGCCCAGGCCTACGGTCAGTCGGATGCGCCCAAGCCGTTGCTGGTCATGCCTTATATGCCCGGCAGCGAATGCTCGGTGGACATGGTCTGCGAGGCGGGCGAGGCCGTGGCCTGGGTCGGGCGGCGCAAGCAGGGCCTGATGCAGACGTTCGAGCGCGATGGCGCCGCCGTCGAGCTGGCGATCAAGGCCGCACGGCACTTCAAGTGCGACGGCATCGTCAATGTACAAACCCGTGATGATGCGGAGGGTCAGCCGCACCTGCTGGAAATCAACCTGCGTTACTCCGGCGGCATCGGCTACACCCGTGAAGCCGGGGTCAACCTGCCGGGGATTTTTGCCACTCGCCGCCTCGGCCTGCCAGTGCCTCCGAGCCTCTGGCGCGAAGATGTACAGGTCAAGGCGATCACCGTGGTTGTGCCGGTTCGCGGCGATTCGCTCCTGGGGTGATTTGACGTTTTCGGTAACTATTTATCGCTTGTTTAAAGTGATCGTCTCGCCGATTGTCCCCCACTTTTTATGTATTTCAGGTAGTAAAAGTTGATGAATAACACTAACCCCATGACCGGTCCCAAGGTTTTGCATGCAAACCTCAAGCGCGGTCGTCTGGAGGTAGAGGTCAATGCATCGACCTTTGCTGCGCAGGCACTTTTCGATTTTGCCGAGCGTCGCAATCCCAAACGGGCCTTTCTGTTTGTTTCGCGTGTACTGGGCCGGCATATTCCTGCTCGGCCCTCATTAATGGCACAAAGCTTCAATGCCCTTGCCGGCAAGATTCCTGCTGACCTGCCCGGCCCGGTACTGGTGATCGGCATGGCCGAAACCGCCGTGGGCCTGGGCGCCGGGGTACACCGTGCCTTGAGCCAGACCCGCAATGACTGCGTGTACCTGTGCAGCAGCCGTCACCCTACGGGCAGCGCCTTGTTTGCCCGCTTTGAAGAAGAGCACAGCCACGCCAGCTCGCATTTGCTGCACCTGCCGCAAGACGCGGCAACCCGCGACATGATGCTCAACGCCCGTTCGCTGGTGCTGGTGGACGATGAGGCATCCACCGGCAATACCTTTATCAACCTGTCCCGGGCGCTGGCCGAGGCGGGGCTCGATTCGATCGAGCGCATCGTCACTGCCACCCTGACCGACTGGTCCGGGGACGCCGTGCGTACAGCAATGGGCGATCACGTCAGCAGCGTGGCTTTACTCGACGGTCGCTACACGTTCGCCGAAGATTTAACCGCAGAACTGCCAGAAATGCCCGAAGTGGGCAGTGTTGCCCAAGGCGACTGGGCACTGGACGCGAGCCGCGACTGGGGCCGCATGGGCGTTCGCGAACACCACGACACGCTGGCGCCGGGCCTGCAGGTCGCTGCCGGTGAACGGATTCTGGTGATCGGTACCAGCGAATTCGTCTGGCGTCCGTTTTTGCTGGCCGAGCGCCTTGAACGGGCCGGTGCCGATGTGCACTTCAGCTCTACCAGCCGTTCGCCGATTGCCCTGGGCCATGCCATCGATCATGCGTTGTCGTTCTCGGACAACTACGGCCTGGGCATCCCCAACTTTTTATATAACGTCGCCCCCGGCCAGTTTGACCGGGTGCTGATCTGCAGCGAAACCCCGGCGGCTGCCGTCGACCCGGCGCTGGTCAGCGCATTGAATGCGCAGGTAATCGTTGATGAACAGTAATCGCCCCCTGGTGTTCGTTGATCTGGACGACACCCTGTTTCAAACCGCCCGGAAAATGGGCGATGAGCCACGTTTTCCCGCCACCCTGGACGTGGACGGCCAACCCAACGGCTTTATGAGCGCGACGCAAAAGAGCTTTGTGGAATGGCTGCTGGCTACCAGCGACGTGGTCCCCGTGACCGCACGCAGCATCGAAGCCTATCAGCGCGTGCAGTTGCCATTCGTGCATGGCGCGGTCTGTGCTCACGGCGGGGTGATTCTCAACCCGGACGGCTCGCTGGACCCGGTCTGGCATGCCCGCATGTGCGAAGAGCTGGCGCTGGAGCAAACCCGCCTGCATCAGTTGAGCGAGCAAACCCTGGCCATTGGCGCCGAACTGGGCTTCTCATTGCGTGGCTGGGTGGTTGAAGAGCAGGGCCTGGCCAATTACGTGGTCACCAAGCACAACAACGAAACCGACCAGGCGCTGCTCATCGTGCTGGCCGAAGTCAAGGCGCGGGGCTTGCTCGACGGCCTGTATGTGCATGGCAATGGCAATAATCTGGCTTTCCTGCCCATCACCTTGCAAAAGCGTGAAGCGGTACGAGAGTGGATCCGCCGCGACCGGGCGATCAACGGCAAACGCCCGCTGCTGGGCTTTGGCGACAGCGTGTCGGACCTGGGCTTTATGGCCGAGTGTGACTGGTGGGGCACGCCCATACGCGGTCAGTTGGCCGCGCATGTGCTGGCGAGCGTCGATCATGAATAATGCCTTCGCCGGGCTGCAGACCGTCGGCAGTGGCAGCTATGCCGCCGATGACGTGCACTTTTTACTGCGTGCCATGCAGATTGAAGTCACCGACGTGCAGGAAAAAGAACGCCTGATCCAGACCCAACAGCGCCATTACTCCGAAATGATCAGCCAGGAGCATGCGCCATCCGACACCCATAAAAGCCTCTATCAACTGGCCCTGGCCCAGAACGGTGCCCGTATGGCGGGTGATGTGCAGGCGCTGGCCCAGGCCTTGAATGAGCGCTACAACGGCCCTTCGATTGCGCTGGTGTCGTTTGTGCGCGCCGGCTTGCCCTTGGGCGTGTTGCTGCGCCGGGCATTGCTCGATCTGGGGCGCGAGGCTGCGCACTACGGCATCAGCATTATTCGTGACCGTGGAATCGACAATGTTGCACTCGAAGCTATCATCAAGGCCCACGGTGCGGAAAATATCGTGTTTGTGGATGGCTGGACCGGCAAGGGCGCGATCAGCGGCCAGATCCGCGACAGCCTGGCTGGGGATTCGCGTTTCCCGCCAGATCCGCGCCTGGTGGTCCTGGCCGACCCTTGTGGCCGGGCCTGGCTGGCCGCCTCGGCAGAAGACTGGCTGATCCCGTCGGGCATCCTGGGGGCGACTGTTTCCGGGCTGGTTTCGCGTTCCATCTGGCCACAAGACCCGGGCCTGCATGGATGCGTTGTGTATGACCATTTGGCGGAACACGACGTGACCATGAGTTTTATCCACAGCATCGAAACCGAGCGGGCACAGCTTGCCCCGCTGGCCGCTGCACAACCCTGGACAGCCGAGCAGGCCGCAGCCTTGCAACACTCGGCGGTAGCCGCGGTCGAACGTATCTCGACGCGGTTTGCGGTGACCAACCCCAACCGGGTCAAGCCGGGGATCGCCGAGGCCACCCGCGCCGTGATGCGCCGGGTGCCGGACCATGTATTGGTGCGCAACCTTGACGATCAGGACGTGCAACTGCTGTTGCACCTGACGCGCCAGGCCCATATCGAGGTCCAGGAAGTGGGTGATGAACTGGGGCCGTATCGCGCCGTGACCGTAATCAGGAGTGTTCGCTGATGATCAAGCACTCAGCCTATGCCTTGGGCGCCACACTGTATATGCCGGCCACTCGTCCCGACATTCTGGAGGTGGTGCTGGGTGAAAAGATCCAGGGTTTGCGCTCGCTGGTGGTGTGCCTGGAAGACGCCGTGGCCGAAACCGACGTGCAGCAAGGGCTGAACAACCTGAAAAACCTGCTGCTGGGCATCGAGGCGCGTGGCGGTCGCCCTTCCAGCGGTCCGATCCTGTTTGTGCGGCCACGGGATGCTGCGATGGCAGCTGTGCTCAATGACTGGTCGTTGATGCGTCACGTCGACGGTTTTGTCGTGCCCAAGCTCAGCCTGGGCAATATCCGCGAGTGGCAACAGGCGGTCACCCGCGAAGACTTGATGCTGATGCCCACCCTGGAAACCGCAGACGTTTTTATCCCCAACGCCATGGTTGAACTGCGCAGTGCCATGCTGGAGCTGCTGCCAGGGCGTATTATTGCCCTGCGCATTGGCGGTAACGACTTGATGGGCTGCCTGGGCTTGCGTCGCCCTCAAGCGATGACCTTGTACAGCACGCCCATGAGCTATGTGATCCCCATGTTGTGCGGGATCATGGGCTCGGCAGGTTTTGCCCTGACTGCGCCGGTGTTCGAGCAGCTCAATGCACCGCACTTGATGGAGCAAGAGCTGGCGCTGGATATGGCCCACGGGCTTGTGGGTAAAACCGCGATCCACCCGTCGCAAATTGCAGTTATCCACAGGGCGTTGCAAGTCAGTCTTGAAGATCTCAACAGCGCACGCCACATATTGAATGAGGCGGCGCCTGCGGTGTTCAAGTTCAACGACGCCATGTGCGAGCCTGCGACCCATTACAAATGGGCGCAAACAATTATTGAACGGGCACATTGGCAAGGGGTTCGCCCTGAAGTTGCCAGCCCGTCGGACACTTTTGGAGGCAGCCTGCGATTGGCTGAATTAGTGGGTTGAACGACGTTTTGAAGACAACGGACAAAGGCAATAAGCAGGTACTGGCTGCGTTCGATTTTGATGGCACGCTGACCTATCACGACAGCTTTGTGCCGTTTTTGCGCTTTGCCTTTGGCAACCGGCTGTTTGCCATGCGCCTGTTGCGGATGATCCCGGCCACGGCGTGTTACCTGCTGGGCAGGATTTCGCGCAATGATTTGAAAGAGAAACTGATCGCGGTGTACCTGACCGGCACCCGGGAGGCCTGGGTAAAGGAACGTGCTGAAGCATTTTGTGACGTTTCCTGGCAGCGCCTGATGCGGCCTTTGGGCTTAACATCCGTCGCCAACCAGATTGAGCAGGGCGCCAGCGTGACGATTTGCTCGGCGTCCCCCGAACTGGTGCTCGCGCCTTTTGCCAAAAAACTCGGTATCGGCCTGATCGGTACGCGGCTGGCCTCGGTCGATGGCGTGCTCACTGGCGATATCGACGGCATCAACTGTCGTTGTGAACAAAAAGTCATCCGGCTGGAGGCGCAATACGGGCCTCTGGACCAATACGAGCTGCGTGCCTGGGGTGACACCCGGGGCGATGAACAAATGCTCGGGGCCGCTCAAGAGCCGCATTGGCGTGAATTTCACGCACTGTGGCGGCGCAAGCGGCCACTTGACGTGTGCTTGCGCGAGGAGCTGTAAGCAAGGCGTAAGCAAAGCATGTCAATAATCACTTATTACCTATCGTGCTTCAGTGCAGACAAGGAGACGCTTCATGGCCATTTCGCTGTCCAAGAATCAAACCATCTCTCTCGAGAAAGAAGCGGGGACCGGTCTCAAGAAAATCCGCATGGGCCTGGGCTGGGACCCGGTCAAGCCCAGCGGTTTTTTCGCCAAGCTGCTGAGCAGTGATGCCGCCATCGACCTGGATGCTTCGTGCATCCTGCTCGACAGTGCCAAACAACCGCTGGATCTGGTGTGGTTTCGCCAGCTCAAGTCCAACGACGGCTCCATCGTTCACTCCGGCGACAACCGCACGGGGGAGGGCGATGGCGACGACGAGTCGATCCAGGTCAACCTGGAACAGCTGCCGGCCGGGGTCAAGCACCTGGTGTTTACCGTCAACTCGTTTACCGGGCAAAACTTCGAAGCAGTAGAAAACGCCTACTGCCGTATCGTTGACGAGCTGACCGGCAAGGAGCTGGCGCGCTTCAATCTGTCGGACAAGGGCCGCCACACCGGCGTGGTCATGGCGTACATCAGCCGCACATCGGCGGGCTGGGACCTGACCGCCATCGGCACCGTGGCCAATGGCCGTACCGCCCAAGACCTGGCCACTGATGCGGCCCAGGCGGTGCGCGCATGACTACCCTGACTCCAGGCGCCAATACGGGCGTTGCCGGTTCCAGCCTGAGCGTCACCGTCAGCTACACCCCGGTAGCGGGGGCAGACCTGGATGTGTCGGCGTTCCTGCTCAATGAATCGGGCAAGGTGCGTGGCGACAACGACATGTGCTTCTTCGGCCAGCAGAGCGTCAACAATGGCGCGGTCAAGCTGGTGGAATCGGCGGCAGGTCGCAGCGTATTCAGTGTCAACCTGGACGCCATTGATCCGGCCATCGAAAAAGTCGCCCTGACCGCGACCATCTACGAGAACAAGGCCCGTTTCGATGCTTTCCCGCAACTGACGGTCACCGTGAGTGGCGGCATTGAAGCACCGATTCCGACCCAGGGCATGCAGGAAACCGCGTTGATCCTCGGCGAGTTCTATCGCCGCCAGGGTGCGTGGAAGTTCCGTTGCGTGGCCCAGGGCTTTGCTGGTGGCCTGGCGCCTCTGGCTGAGCATTTTGGCGTTGATATCGCGGCACCCGCTGCGGCACCTGCTCCTGCAGCCGCGCCGACGCCTGTGCCACCGCCAGCACCTGCACCTGCATCGAAGATCAACCTGTCGAAAATCACCCTCGACAAGCAGCGTCCGTCCATCAGCCTTGAGAAAAAGGACGGTGATTTCGGCGAGATCAAGATCAACCTGAACTGGAATCGCACTAACCCGAATGACAGCGGCGCCAGTGGTGCTGGCGGCTTTTTCGCAACCCTGCGTAACAAGGCCACCGGCAAGTCGGGCGGTATCGACCTTGACGTGGGCTGCCTGTACGAAATGGAAAACGGCCGCAAGGGCGCGGTACAGGCCCTGGGCAATGCCTTCGGTGATTTCCGTGATGAGCCGTTTATCCAGTTGATGGGCGACGACCGCACCGGCTCCGTGAGCGACGGCGAGTGGCTGCGTATCAATGGCAAGGAGTGGCGCAAGATGCGTCGCGTGCTGGTTTACGCGTTCATCTACGAAGGCGCGCCGAACTGGCAAGCTACCGACGGTGTCATCACCTTGTATATCCCGGGCGAGCCGCCGATTGAAGTGCGCCTGAGCGAAGAGGGCGGGACCAAGGGCATGTGCGCCATCGCCTTGCTTGAAAACGTCGGTGGCAGCGTGAAGGTCAACCGTCGGGTCGAGTTCTTCAAGGGCCACTCCGACATGGATAAAGCGTTCGGTTGGGGCATGCGCTGGGCTGCCGGTTCCAAATGAGCGCTGTGTAAGTGGCCGCCTGATGAAACAGGCGCCGTACCTGCAATTACTGACAAGGTGACTCCAATGCTCGAATGGCTCAAAACCAACGCTACCGCCGCCCGTGACAAGCTCTCGACGGAAGTCAGCAAGTTCAAGAACCGTGAATTCATGGAGGCCGTGGTTTCCGGGTGTGCACTGGTGGCCGCTGCCGATGGCAACATCAGCAGCGACGAAAAACAGAAGATGGTCGGGTTTATTCAAAACTCGAACGAGCTGAAGGTCTTTGACGTCAAGGACGTGATCAAGGCCTTTAACTCCGTGTGCGAAAAGTTTGAGTTTGACCAGCAGATCGGTCGCGCTGAAGCGCTGAAATCGATCGGTCAGCTCCGTAAAAAAGAAGATGCCGCCCGCCTGCTGGTGCGTGTTTGCTGCGCAATCGGTAGCGCCGACGGCAACTTTGATGAAAGTGAGCGGGCTGCTTGCCGCACCATCTGTAATGAGCTGGGGCTGAACCCTGGCGATTTTGATCTCTGAGGACATCATGGAAAACACGGCAATTGGCTTTCCGCCAACTACCATCGCTGTATTTGTGGCTCTGGCGGTCATTGCTCTGGCAATCGACCTGTTTACCCACAAAAGCGATAAACCGGTCTCGCTGACCAACGCCGCCGTCTGGTCGGTGTTCTGGGTGGTGATCTCGCTGATGTTTGCGGGCTATCTGTATGTGGCCCACGGCCCAAGCGTGGCCAGCCTGTTCGTGACCGGTTACGCGCTGGAAAAAGTACTCAGCGTCGACAACCTGTTCGTGTTCATGGCGATCTTTGCCTGGTTCAAGATCCCGGACGCGCTGCGTCACCGGGTTCTGTACTGGGGCATCATCGGCGCCATCGTGTTCCGCCTGATTTTCGTGGCGATCGGTACCGGTCTGCTGGCGTTTGGCCCTTGGGTCGAAGTGCTGTTTGCCGTGGTCGTGGCCTGGACGGCAGTGATGATGCTGCGCAGCAAGGAAGAGGATGAGGAGGAGGATTACTCCAAGCACATCGCCTACCGTTTTGCGAAAAAACTGTTCCCGGTCTGGCCGAAGCTGCACGGGCATAATTTCTTTGTTTCACGCACAGAGCTTGAAAAAGAGATCACGAAGCCGCAGAACAAGGGAATGACCCTTGTAGGCAAGGGCGCTCTTTTTGCGACCCCACTGTTTTTGTGTGTGGTGGTAGTTGAGGTTTCAGACATTCTGTTTGCCTTCGACTCCGTACCGGCCGTGATTGCCGTGAGCCGTGAACCCTTGATCGTGTACTCGGCCATGATGTTCGCCATTCTTGGCCTGCGGACCATGTACTTTGTTCTGGAAGCACTGAAACGTTACCTGGTGCACCTGGAAAAAGCGGTTATCGCGCTGCTGTTCTTTATTGCCGGCAAGCTGGCCCTGAACGCAACCGATCACCTGTTTGGCCATGGTTATGAAATTGATCCAAACACCAGTCTGATTGTGGTGTTGGTGGTATTGGCTATCGGTATCGTGGCCAGCATCATCTTTCCCGGTAAGGAAGAAGAGCAATCCGACGTTAACAACGACACGAAAGCTTGATCGCACATTACTAAGGAGAACTACACATGGCACTTTCCCTTTCCAAAGGCGGCAACCTGTCCCTGTCCAAAGAAGCCCCCGGGATGACTAAAGTCCTCGTGGGTCTGGGCTGGGATGCTCGCTCTACCGATGGTCAAGACTTCGACCTGGATGCGAGCGCTTTCTTGCTCAAGGCTGACGGAAAAGTCCGCGCTGACTCCGATTTCATTTTTTACAACCAGCTCAAAAGCGTTGACGGCTCGGTTGAGCACACGGGCGACAACCGTACCGGTGAAGGCGACGGCGATGACGAGGCGATCAAGGTCGACCTGTCCAAGGTACCTGCCGACATCGACCGCATCGCCTTTACCGTGACCATTCACGAGGCTGACGCTCGCCGTCAAAACTTCGGTCAGGTGCGCAATGCCTTCATCCGCATTGTGAACCAGGACAAC
Organism: Pseudomonas fragi; assembly: GCF_900105835.1. Taxonomy (NCBI): domain Bacteria; kingdom Pseudomonadati; phylum Pseudomonadota; class Gammaproteobacteria; order Pseudomonadales; family Pseudomonadaceae; genus Pseudomonas; species Pseudomonas fragi. The sequence goes on along the minus strand of NZ_LT629783.1, from coordinate 2,481,728 downwards.
AACAGCGAAGTGGCGCGTTATGACCTGGCAGAAGACGCCAGCACTGAAACCGCGATGATCTTTGCCGAGCTGTATCGCAATGGCGCCGAGTGGAAGTTCCGCGCGGTGGGCCAGGGCTTTGCTGGCGGCCTCAAGCCATTGGCGGAAAGCTACGGTCTGAAATTCTGATCTGTACCCCATCAACTTTTCATATAAGGGTTCACGAACATGGCAGTAAGTCTGAGTAAGGGCGGCAACGTCTCCCTGACCAAAGAAGCACCGGGCCTGACCGAAGTGGTTGTAGGCCTGGGTTGGGACCCACGGGTGACTGACGGCCAGGAGTTCGACCTGGACGCCTCGGTATTTATCGTTGGTGAGAACGGCAAAGTGCTGAACGACGGCAGCTTTGTGTTCTACAACAACAAAACTTCGCCGGACGGCCACGTTGTGCACCAGGGCGACAACCGTTCGGGCGCCGGTGACGGTGACGACGAGCAAGTGAACGTCAACCTGTCGGGTCTGTCGCAAGAAGCCAAGAAACTGGCGTTTGCGGTGACCATTCACGAAGCGGATGCCCGCAAGCAAAACTTCGGTCAGGTATCCAACGCTTACATTCGCGTTCTGAACAAGGCTGACGGCAAAGAGCTGGCACGCTTTGACCTGAGCGAAGACGCTTCGACCGAAACCGCGATGGTGTTCGGCGAGCTGTATCGCAATGGCGAAGAGTGGAAGTTCAAGGCAATTGGCCAGGGCTTTGCCGGTGGCCTGGCGCCATTGGCGTCGAACTTTGGCGTTAACCTGGGCTAACCCCCGGCGTTAAACAAAAGGCCCTCCCCGGTTTCGGGGAGGGCCTTTTTTTTGTGCAAAAAACCTGTAGCAGTTGCCGAGCTCCGCGAGGCTACGTTCGGCGGCGAAGCCGTCGTGAAGTCGGACATTGCGATGCGGCAGGCGTATTGAGTCGTCAGGTTTTGCAGCTTCAACTACCTGCGCTTGAGCGGGTGAGTGCGAGGGCGAGCGCAAAGCGTTGGGAAATAACCGGACCGTCTTTTATCGCGGGACGTTTTTACGAAATGATGTATCTGAATACCTCCAGAACCTCTGTATCGTATCGGCCATTGTAGGAATTTTCGCTTTTACTTGGCGCTCCCGGCTCTTATCGAAGTGCCCCTTTATCGAAGTGGTTCAGCTTACCCATGGAAACAGTACGTGCCCGTCTCGCCGGCCTGATCGAATTTGTTAAACAGACCGCGCTGATGCAAAAGCGGCCGGCGTTAACCCTCAGCCAGCACAACGCTTTCAGTGCCAGTGAAGAAAAACTGCGGGCATTGCCCGGGGTCAGCCTGGATCTGCACAACGATGAGGAAGACGAAGTCTGGCTGCAGCTTGAACGCTTGCATGAGACCAAACCGCCAGCCCCTCTAAGTCCGTTGCTGGCGTTGTGGATCGAGCTCAAGGGCACGCCGCAGATCGACCCGGTACTCAAGGTGCGTCTGGCACGGGAGGTCTTGATCAACAGCACGGCCATCTCCGAGGACGAGCGCTCACGCTTGATGCCTGTGGCCCTGCAGATCGGTGAAGACGTCGGCGTCGAAGAGTGGGTCAATCTGGAAGACTGCCTGGACGCCGGTGAGATCCGTGCGCAGTTCAAGGCCTACAGTCAAACGGCTTGGCGCCTGTGGGCCGCAGAAGAAAAACAACGCCGCAAAAGCATCGAGCTGTATGCCGAGCTGTTTATGCTGGTGCAACAGATGCAAGGCAACCTGGGGGATGCGCAGCTGGAACTGGTGTGGGGGCTGGGCGTTTCGACGTGGGAGCACCCCGTGGTCGGTGTCATCCATTACCCGTTAATCAGTCAGTTGGTGGAGATTGCCATCAACCCTGACAGCATGGCCATTGAAGTGCGCCCGCGCGCTGCCGAGCCACGGCTGGAAGTGGATGCCTATGTGGCGGCCGATATTGCCGGCGTCGGGCCGCTGGCGACCCTGGCCAAGGATTTTTTCAAACAGGAGCAGGCCGGTATCAGCCCGTTCAACGCCGCCAGTTACGAACCGGTGATTCGTTCGGCGTCGACCTTGCTTGATGCTCATGGTCAGTTTTTGCCGGTGACGCTGGCCGAAGGTGACCGTTCAGTCCCCAAGGCTGCCGAGTTCTTGTGCGTCACCGATACCTGGTGCCTGTTCGCCCGCACCCGCGACAGCAATATGTTTATTGAGGATCTGGGTCGTTTTGAAGGCGGGATCGAGGAGACCGGTAAGTTACCGGCGGCCTTGCGGGCCATTCTCACCGAACCGTCCAGTGTGCTGGAAGACGTAGCCCTGCCACCGTTCCGTGGTTTGTCCTACGTTAGTGGTTCCCAAGGCGGCGATGCGCCGGCGGCTAAGGTTCACGAGCTGTACTTCCCCAAGCCGTACAACGACGAGCAGGTGCAAATCATCCAGTTGCTGGAAGTGCATGACGGGGTAGTGGTGCAAGGCCCGCCCGGCACTGGCAAGACCCACACTATCGCCAACGTCATCAGCCATTACCTGGCCAATGGCAAGCGGGTGCTGGTGACGTCGATGAAAGACCCGGCCCTGGCGGTGCTGCAGGAAAAACTCCCTGAAGCCATACGTCCGCTGGCGATCAGTTTGCTGAGCAGCGAAGCGGATGGCATGAAGCAGTTCGAATTCGCCATTCAAAAGATTTCAGCCGAAGTACAGCGCATCGATAGAGCGCTGTATAAGCGCGAAATTGGCCAGATTGACGACGAAATCAACACCCTTCATGGTCAGATGGCCAGTGTTGATCGTGAGATCACCCATTGGGCCGAGCGTAATCTTTCGGACCTGGAGATCGACGGTGAGCGCTTGAGCCCCACCCATGCGGCCTTGCAAGTGGCGGCGGCGCAAGCCGGGATCAGCAACTTTGCCGACCTGATCGGCGTGAGTGAAGAGCATCGCCCGCGCTTCACCTTGCAAGACATCATCGCCTTGCGCGAAGCCCGGCTTGAACTCAAGGAATCGCTGGCCTATCTGGGCCAGAAACTGCCGCAACTGGGCGACTTTCCGGACGCGCAGACACTGATTCAGGTGCATCAGGATCTGGCTCAGGAAAGCCAGTTGCAGCTCAAGGAAAGCACTGGCGAAGTGCCGCGTCTGCTGGATAACAGCTCCCGGACCCTGGAGCAGGCCCAGGCGCTGGTCGAGCATTTGGGCCACCTGCAAGCCCTGCGCACGCAGATCAACACCTCGGCCCACAGCTGGGCCGCGCCCATGCAGGCGTGCCTGATGCGTGGTGGCAACGCTGATGTGCTGGTGCTGTTCGCCAGCCTCAAGGGCGAGATCGAAGAGGCGCTGGCCGGGCGCAAGGCCTTTGTGGCCCGACCGGTAAGCCTGTCGTTCGAGCTGCATGCGCAACCCGAGGTGGTGGCTGCTATCGATAACCTGGCCGAAGGGCGACGCCCGTTCGGCTTGTCCGGCCTGATTGGCAAGGGCACGCAAAAACAGCTGCTGGACACCATTGTGGTGCTGGGCAGCAAGCCGCAAAGCGATCAGGACTGGCAACATGTGCAAGCCTTTGTGCGCTTCCAGCAACACAGCCGCACCTTGCTGCTGCGCTGGAATGCACTGGCCGCCGAAATACCCTTGCCGACGCTGGAAACCGACGCCGATCAACTGATGGCGGCGGCCCGGGCGATCGAGCAGTTCGACGCGATTGTGCTTGCCGAGGAAGGTGAAATCCGTGCCAGCAGCGAGCTTAAACAGTTGCTCCCGGACTGGGCCGACGTCAGCCAGTTGCGCAGCAACGCCACGGTATTGGCCGAGGCCGAAAGTATCCTGCGGCATTACCTGATGCGTCATCGTCTGGCCGCCACCTGGGCGATCAAGGAAACCTTCAACAAAGCGCTGGCCGGTTGTGGCGGTGATATCAGTGAGCGGTTGCAAGGCTTTCTGGATTTGAGTCTTGGCCAGCCGCAGGTCGATATAGCATCACTGCAAAGCCAATGGTCCGGGCTGATGGACGAGTTGCGCCGGGTGATGGCCCTCACCGCAGCCCTTGAGACCGTACAGCGGGTCACCGACCTGATCGCGCAAAGTGGCGGTCTGCTCTGGGCTGCCCGTTTGCGTGAAGAACCGAGTATCGGGCCAGTCGACGGACTGCTCCCGGACAACTGTCTGGACCTGTGGCGCCTGCGCCGTCTGGCCCGTTATCTCGACAGCATCGACGGGCGCGAAGACCTCAAACGATTGTTCAAACTACGCGGTGAACTGGAACTGAGCCTGTCGCGGCTTTATCAGGATGCGGTGGTCAAGCGAACCTGGCTGCGCCTGTCGGAAAACGCTACGCCGAGTGTCAGGGCCGCCCTTGAGCTGTATCGCACAGCAATTCGCAAGATCGGCAAGGGCACCGGCGTGCGCGCCGGGCGTTATCGTCAGGATGCGCGACTGGCGGCCGATGTGGCGATTTCGGCGATCCCGTGCTGGATCATGCCGCATTACCGCATTTGCGAGAGCCTGCCTGCGCAGTACGGTGCGTTTGATCTGGTGATTATCGATGAGGCGTCCCAGTCTGACCTGACGGCGCTGCCAGCGTTGCTGCGGGCGAAAAAAGTGCTGGTGGTGGGCGATGACAAACAAGTGTCGCCCGACGGTATCGGCATGGAAGAAGAGCGCGTGCAGAACATGATGGCGCGTTTTCTGGGCAATCAGGTGGGCCTGTATCGGCCCTTGATGTCGCCCGAGCGTTCGCTGTACGACCTGTTCAAAGTGGTATTTGCCAAGAGCGGCACCATGCTGCGCGAGCACTTCCGCTGTGTGGCGCCGATCATCGAATACTCCAAGCGCGAGTTCTACAACCACGAGCTCAAGCCGCTGCGCCTGCCGATGATGACTGAGCGTCTAGACCCGCCGCTGGTGGACCTGCTGGTCATGGACGGGGAGAAGAAAGGCAAGTTCAACCTCGGCGAAGCCCAGGTGATCGTCGAGGAAATTCGCCGCCTGATTGCCCTGCCGCAGATTGCCGGGCGCAGCATCGGTGTGGTCTCGCTGCTGGGCGCCGAGCAAGCACAAAAGATCATGCAGATGCTGACCAAAGAGCTGGGAGAGGAGATCATCACCCAGTTCCAGATCAGTTGTGGGGATGCCCGCACGTTCCAGGGCAAGGAGCGCGACATCATGTTCCTGAGCATGGTGGCCTCTCCCGGCGACTGCTTTGCCAACAGCCGCGACTCGATAGCCCAGCGCTTTAACGTGGCCGCTTCGCGGGCGCGGGATCGCATGTACCTGGTGCGCAGTGTCGAGTTGACCGACCTCAGCCCTGTGGACAGTTTGCGCCGCGGCCTGATCGAGCATTTCGAGACCCCCTTTACCCAGGATGCTGCCCAGGTCAGTGACCTGCGCGAGTTGTGCGAATCCGGCTTTGAGCAGGAGATGTACGATGAATTGACCCAACGTGGTTATCGGGTTATTCCGCAGGTGGGCGTGGGGGCCTATCGCATCGACATGGTTGTCGAGGGCGACAACGACAGCCGCCTGGCCATCGAATGTGACGGTGACCGCTTCCACGGCCCGGATCGCTGGGACAGTGACATGCGCCGCCAGCGCATTCTGGAACGGGCGGGATGGCGTTTCTGGCGCTGCTTTGCATCGGCCTTTACCCTTGATCGCCAGCAGATCATTGCTGATTTGCTGGCTACCTTGAAGGCAATGAACATCGAGCCTGCCAGCGGCGAAGGCGCGGCGCCGAGCATTCATGTGGAGCGGCGTCAGGTGTATGGTTTTGCGCGCGCCGGGGCCGTTGATGAAGAGGGCCGTGTGCGGCCCTATGACGAGCGGCCGGCCAAGGACCCGTTTTTGTTCTGGGTTCCGGATGACAGCTGTGCGCTGAGCGATATTGAAGCGGACCAGTCCTCACCGCAGACCGTCTGACCTTCGCAGGCCGGCCAATCCCTTCAGGTTTTGGTCGGCATGTGTCAACAGGTGATCGTACAACCGCCTTGAGCTATGATGCGTGCATACGGGGGCGAGATAGTGCAGCACTCAGGTCTGCTGCTTTCAGGGTCAAAGCCTCCGATCCTTTTGATATTGAGAAAAATGTTCACCATGGAAAACCACAACGACGTACCCCGCCTCCCTCGCAAGCGCCGCAGCCTGGCGCAAGAGTTGGTGACGGTGCTGTCCGAGCAGATCCGCGACGGCATGCTCAAGCGCGGTGACAAGTTGCCCACCGAGTCGGCGATCATGGAGGCCCATGGCGTGAGCCGCACGGTGGTGCGCGAGGCGATTTCCCGCCTGCAGGCCGCAGGGCAAGTCGAGACGCGGCACGGCATCGGCACTTTTGTGCTGGATACACCGAGCCCGAGCGGTTTTCGCATCGACCCGGCAACCGTCGTCACCTTGCGCGATGTGCTGGCGATTCTTGAGTTGCGTATCAGCCTGGAAGTTGAGTCTGCCGGGCTGGCAGCGCAGCGACGCAGTGCCGAACAACTGGCCGCAATGCGTGCCGCACTGGATGCCCTGAACGAAAACACTGCGCGTAATGGCGATGCAGTGGCTTCGGACTTTCAGTTCCATTTGCAGATTGCGCTGTCGACGGGCAACCGCTACTTCACGGATATCATGACTCACCTGGGCACCAGCATCATCCCGCGAACCCGGCTTAACTCGGCGCGACTGGCCCATGATGACCAGCAGCAGTACATGAACCGCCTGAACCGCGAGCACGAAGAAATCTACCAGGCCATTGCCCGCCAGGATTCGGAAGCGGCGCGTGCGGCCATGCGCCTGCACCTGACCAACAGCCGCGAACGCCTGCGCCATGCCCACGAAGAAGCAGAGGCGCAGCGCGGGTAGGGCGTCCTCCACCTGTGGGAGCGGGCTTGCCCGCGATCGTATCGACGCGCATTGCCTGACAGACCGCAGCGTTTGCATCGCGAGCAAGCCCGCTCCCACAGGGTAATGCGGCGTAAGATGAGCTGTTCTACGACAACCTGCCACTCACTCAAAATTTAATTTCAACTTCGCCACACTCCACAAAAGCCCGTACTAGACGGGCTTTTTCGCTTTTATCGAAGCTGGAATGCACCCGGGCAGCCAGGATTTCAACAAATGAGATTGACGTTCCTTTGTTAAGTTGTACGATGACGTACGACGTAACGAAGCGCTAACGCATTTCTCATCACAACGTGCTCCCAGGGTGTTCGAATAATGAATCCACAAGAACTGAAGTCCATCCTCTCTTCCGGTCTGTTGTCCTTCCCGATAACCGACTTCAATGCTCAAGGTGACTTTCACCGCGAGGGTTATATCAAGCGTCTGGAATGGCTGGCCCCGTATGGTGCTTCGGCCCTGTTCGCAGCCGGTGGTACGGGTGAGTTTTTCTCCCTGGCCGCCAGCGAATACTCACAAGTGATCAAGACCGCAGTCGATACCTGCGCCACCAGCGTACCGATCCTGGCCGGTGTCGGCGGTTCGACCCGCCAGGCCATCGAATACGCTCAAGAAGCCGAGCGCCTGGGTGCCAAAGGCCTGTTGCTGTTGCCGCATTACCTGACCGAAGCCAGCCAGGACGGTGTTGCCGCCCACGTTGAGGCAGTGTGCAAGTCGGTAAAAATCGGCGTGATCGTCTACAACCGCAACGTCTGCCGTCTGACCGCGCCGCTGCTGGAGCGTCTGGCCGAGCGCTGCCCCAACCTGATCGGCTACAAGGATGGCCTGGGTGATATCGAGTTGATGGTGTCGATCCGTCGCCGCCTCGGTGATCGCTTCAGCTACCTGGGCGGCCTGCCGACTGCCGAAGTCTACGCAGCAGCCTACAAGGCGCTGGGCGTACCGGTGTACTCCTCGGCGGTGTTCAACTTTATCCCGAAAACCGCGATGGAGTTCTACCGCGCCGTGGCCCGTGACGATCACGGTACCATCGGCAAAATCATCGACGACTTCTTCCTGCCGTACCTGGATATCCGCAACCGCAAGGCCGGTTACGCGGTGAGTATCGTCAAGGCCGGTGCCACCATTTCCGGCTACAGCGCAGGCCCGGTGCGTACCCCGCTGACCGACCTGCTGCCCGACGAGTATGAAGCGCTGGCCGCCTTGATCGACAAGCAAGGCCCGCAGTAAGCAATGACCAAGGCCGCTGAGTAATCAGCGGCTTTTTACGTAAAGGAATACGATCGGTGGCTCACGCAGCTCCCACATAAGCTCCACCCGTCAGCAGCACCCAAAACAGATTCACCCGCGCATAAAAATAATCAGTGGGAGTAGTACTACATGCAAGCGACCAAGCCGACGCATGTCCGTTATTTGATTTTGCTCATGCTTTTTCTGGTGACCACGATCAACTATGCCGACCGTGCCACTATCGCCATCGCAGGCTCCAGCCTGCAAAAAGACCTCGGCATCGACGCCGTGACCCTGGGCTATATCTTTTCCGCATTTGGCTGGGCCTATGTGGCCGGGCAAATCCCCGGCGGCTGGCTGCTCGACCGTTTCGGCTCGAAAAAAATCTATGCCCTGAGCATCTTCACCTGGTCCCTGTTCACCGTGCTGCAAGGCTTTGTCGGTGAGTTCGGCATGTCCACGGCCGTGGTGGCGCTATTCATGCTGCGCTTTCTGGTGGGGCTGGCCGAAGCGCCGTCCTTTCCCGGCAATGCCCGCATCGTGGCCGCCTGGTTCCCTACTGCAGAACGTGGCACGGCATCAGCGATTTTCAACTCGGCGCAATATTTCGCCACTGTGCTGTTCGCACCGTTGATGGGTTGGATCGTTTATTCCTACGGTTGGGAGCACGTCTTTATCGTGATGGGTGTGTTCGGCATCGTCTTCTCGGGTATCTGGCTCAAGGTGATCTACAGCCCGCGTGAGCACCCGCGCATCAACGAAGCGGAGTTCAAGCACATCGCCGACAACGGCGGCATGGTCGACATGGACCAGAAAGGTAAAAAGGCCGACGGCCCCAAGTGGGACTACATACGCCAATTGCTGACCAATCGCATGATGCTCGGCGTTTACCTGGGTCAGTACTGCATCAATGGCATCACCTATTTCTTCCTGACCTGGTTCCCGGTGTACCTGGTGCAGGATCGCGGCATGACCATCCTCAAGGCCGGCTTTATTGCCTCTCTGCCAGCGGTCTGCGGGTTTATCGGCGGCGTGCTGGGCGGGGTTATTTCCGATTACCTGCTGCGCAAGGGCCACTCCCTGACCTTTGCCCGCAAGGCACCTATCATCGCCGGCCTGCTGGTATCGAGCAGTATCGTGGCCTGCAACTATGTGGACATTGAATGGATGGTGGTCGGCTTTATGGCCCTGGCCTTCTTTGGCAAAGGCGTGGGCGCACTGGGCTGGGCTGTGGTTTCCGATACCTCGCCCAAGCAGATTGCAGGCCTGAGCGGTGGCCTGTTCAATACCTTCGGTAACATCGCCTCCATCACCACCCCGATCGTCATCGGCTACATCATCAGTGCCACTGGCTCGTTCAAATGGGCACTGGTGTTTGTCGGTTGCAACGCACTGGTGGCGGTCTTCAGCTATCTGGTGATCGTCGGACCAATCAAACGTGTGGTACTCAAAGAGCCACCGACCAGCGACCCGAAAATCGCTGACATTTTACCTGTCCATAGTTGAGGAGCGGCGTCATGACGTTGATTGAACATTCCGATTCGCCGCGCTCGATCCGCCTGCACCCGCGGGATAACGTCGCGGTGGTGGTCAACGACCAGGGCGTACCGGCGGGCACTGTGTTTGCCGACGGGCTGGTGACAGTGGATTTTGTCCCACAGAGCCACAAGGTCACGCTGGCCGCTATTGCCGAGGGCGGCGAGGTGATCCGCTACGGCCAGGTGATCGGCTACGCATTGCAAGCCATTGCGCAGGGCAGTTGGGTCAATGAGGACCAACTGCGCATGCCCACCGCGCCGCCGCTCGACAGCCTGCCACTGGCCACCGATGTTCCTGCGCCGCAAGCGCCGCTTGAGGGCTATACCTTCGAGGGCTATCGCAACGCCGATGGCACGGTCGGGACGCGCAATATCCTTGGCATCACCACCACCGTGCAGTGTGTGACCGGCGTGCTGGACCATGCGGTCAAGCGCATCAAGGACGAGTTGCTGCCCCGTTACTCCCATGTCGATGATGTGGTGGCCCTGACCCACAGCTACGGCTGCGGCGTGGCGATCAGCGCCACCGATGCCTATATCCCGATCCGCACCGTGCGCAACCTGGCGCGCAACCCCAACCTGGGGGGCGAAGCGCTGGTGATCAGCCTGGGCTGCGAAAAACTCCAGGCCGGCCAGGTGATGCACGACAACGACAGTTCGGTGGATTTGAGCGAGCCGTGGCTGTACCGCCTGCAGGACGCCAGCCACGGCTTTACCGAGATGATCGAACAGATCATGGCGCTGGCCGAGGTGCGTTTGAAAAAACTCGATCAACGTCGCCGCGAAACCGTGCCGGCGAGCGAGCTGATTTTGGGCATGCAGTGCGGTGGCAGCGATGCGTTCTCCGGCATCACGGCCAACCCGGCGTTGGGCTATGCCTCGGACTTGCTGTTGCGAGCGGGGGCGACGGTGCTGTTTTCCGAAGTTACCGAAGTGCGTGATGCCATCTACCTGCTGACTTCCCGTGCTGCCAACGAAACCGTCGCCCGTGAACTGGTGCGCGAAATGGACTGGTACGACCGTTACCTGGCCAAGGGTGAGGCGGATCGCAGTGCCAATACCACGCCGGGCAACAAGAAAGGCGGGTTGTCGAATATTGTCGAAAAATCCCTGGGTTCCATCGTCAAATCCGGCAGCAGCGCAATCAATGGCGTGCTGGGGCCTGGCGAGCGGGTCAAGGGCAAGGGCCTGATCTTTTGTGCCACGCCTGCCAGCGATTTTGTGTGTGGCACATTGCAATTGGCGGCCGGGATGAACCTGCATGTGTTCACCACCGGGCGCGGTACGCCGTATGGGCTGGCAATGGCCCCTGTGGTGAAAGTCTCGACCCGTACCGAGCTGGCCCGACGCTGGCCGGATTTGATCGATATCGACGCCGGGCGTATTGCTACGGGACGGGCGACCATTGAGGAACTGGGCTGGGAACTGTTCCAGTACTACCTGGACGTGGCCAGTGGCAAACAACAGACCTGGGCCGAGCAGCACAAACTGCACAACGACATCACCCTGTTTAACCCGGCGCCGATTACCTGAGGATTGAGGTGTAGCTGAAACCCTTAAGCCCCTCACCCCAACCCTCTCCCGGAGGGAGAGGGGGCTGATCAGTGGAGATTTTGAAACCGCGTTCGGTCAGTTCCCTCTCCCTCCGGGAGAGGGGTAGGGTGAGGGTGCTTTTAGTCTCTAAGGGCGCGCGATTACTTGGCCCTTGAGCTGCAGGCAAATCCATCAGGGCCTGCCGTTTGCGTGCAGGCGCGTTCGGCGGGCAGGTTTTTCACCGGCTCGCGCAGGGGGTTGCGGTTTTTGCCGTCGCGCTCCAGGTCAAAAGCGTCATACAGCTTGCCAGCCGCGGTGTAGCTGCGCACCTTGAGCCTTGAATCCTGCACGTCGACGGTCTGGTACAGCTGGGTTTCTTCGGCACTGCGGTCCGGCTGTTGATGCGCCCGGTCATTGAGGCCATACATCTTCGAACCCGCCACCGACACCATATACACCGGCCCCTGAACCTTGCCGCCCGCCCGTGCGGCTTTGGCCGCAACGCGCCCGGCCTCGTCGCTCACGCGGCTATAACAGTGGTCATGGCCCTGCAGCACCAGGTCCACAGCGTAGCGCTCGAACAACGGCTTCCAGGCGGTTTTCAACGGCTCGGTATCTTCAGGGCGGGCGCAGGTAAATACAGGCTGGTGAGTGACCACGATATTCCAGCGCGCGGGGCTGTTTTTCAGGCTCTGCTCAAGCCAGCGGGTCTGTTGATCAAGGGTGCCCATATCGAGCGCCGAGGTGCCATCAAGGACGATAAACCGCACGCCCTGATAGTCGACAAAATACGTGGTGTTCTTCACCCCTTCGACGCCGTTTTGCGGCAGGGCGAACTGGCGGCTCCAGTGCGGCCCGAGGGTGCGGGTTTCGCTGCCGTCGGGGTTGAGGCCGTCGAGGTATTCGTGGTTACCGGCGGCCAGTACCTGGGGGATCATCGCGTAGTTGAACCCGCCTGCCTGGTTCCATTCACCCCATTGGTCGTCGTGTACCAGGTCTTCGCGTTGCGATACCAGGTCACCGGCATGCACGATCAATGCGGGGTTGGCCACGCTCTGCAAGGCCTGGCGAATGCTGCGTGAAGCCAGTGACAGAATGTCGTTCTGCACGTCGCCCATGTAGATGAAGTTGAACGGCTTGAAGCCCTCGGCCGCAGTGTGGAACTGCAGCCACTCGCTCCAGCCGTCGCTGCCCTTGACCCGGTAGACATAGGCGGTGCCCGGCTGCAAATCGTGCAGGCGCACCTGATGGAACAGCGCCCCGCCGTTCTCGTTGTCCAGGCTGATGCTGGTGCCTTCGACCTCAAGCGCCGCCTTGGCCAGTTGCGGGCCATCGAGGGCAGGAGCCAGTTGCAACTGGCTGGCCTGCTGGCGGGTATCGGTGCGGAATGTAACGGCCATTTCCCGAGCCGGATCGGCCCCGGGGGTCAGCACGATACGGTCGGCCAGGCCTGTGGCGGCATAAGGCGCGCCGGGGGAGTGGGGCAGTGGCGCGGCAGGCTCTGCCGAGGCGCTGTTGATCACGGAAAAAAGCGCGAGGGCCAGTAATGTGGGGCGAATCATGGGGACTCCTGGAAGGCTGGATGCCCGTCAAGGAAACAAAGCCCCATGACACCGGGATGACGGCGGGGGTCGATTCGGCTCAAGCAAACCCTGCCTTGCGCCCGGCTCACGGGCACAAGCGGTGCAGACCTTGGGGCAAAGGGGGTCGTATCAGATCAGCCGATCTCACACCTGAATGATTGAAGTGGTTATGACCTTACAACCAAATAACTTAGAACTTTTTAGTGGCCTGTAAACAGCCTGACTTCTATAAAAGTGCTCGTCTATCGTTAGACTAAAAAGTGATTGGCTGCCCGAGTTTTTATGCCTTTATGATCTGTTCACAACAACTCGTGAAGCAGGAGTGGGGCGATGACTATTCAAGTAAAACCCGTAGCGGGTCGAATTGGTGCACAACTTGAAGGCGTAAAACTGGGCGGTGATATCAGTGCCGAAGCATTCGAGTTTATTAATCAGGCCTTGTTGAAACATAAAGTCCTGTTCTTTCGCGACCAGCATTTAAGCGACGCCGAGCACGAAGCATTCTCCCGCCGCTTCGGCGACCAGGTGCCCCACCCGACCGTACGTTCTGCCGAGCAAAGCGCCGCCATCCTGCACCTCGACGCCAAGGAAACCCGTGCCAACTCCTGGCACACGGATGTGACCTTTGTAGCCAATTATCCAAAAATCTCCATCTTGCGCGGTGTGGTCATTCCACCTTATGGCGGCGATACCGTGTGGGCTAATACGGCCTCGGCTTATAACGATTTACCCGAGCCGTTAAAACAACTTGCGGACAACTTGCGCGCCCTGCACACCAATGTTTATGACTATTCGACGCCTCGCGGTACCGATGAATCCGGCCTTAAGCGTTATCGCGAACAGTTCACCGCCCAAGTGTATGAAACCGAACATCCGCTGGTACGGGTTCACCCGGAATCGGGCGAAAGAAGTTTGCTCCTGGGCCACTTTGTCAAAGAGATTCAGGGCGTCAGCAGCAACGACTCCAGACAACTGATCCGCCTGTTCCATGACCGTATTACCCATGTCGACAACACCGTGCGCTGGCGCTGGCAGGAAGGTGATGTGGTGATCTGGGACAACCGCGCCACCCAGCATATTGCGATCAACGACTACGGCGATGCCCCGCGCATCGTGCGGCGCACCACCATCGACGGCGATGTGCCGGTGGGGGTGGATGGCCGCCTGAGCCAGGCGCTCAAGCCGACCCCGGACACCCGCTCGCCGAAAACCGAAGCCGACAAAAAACACCTCGCCGCCTGACGGGCCGCGCCTTATTGCTTCAAGGAAGACCTGCCCATGGCCACATTCAAAGTAAATGCCCTGTTGCGCAAGACCCGCATTGCCGCCGTGCTGGCGGCGGTCATGGCTGTTCCGCTGGCCGAGGCCGATGTGTTGCGCGTCGGGGTGGCGAGCGCCGGTGGCGGTGATCCGGTTACGTTCAGTGGCTCGCCGCTGGGCATCGTGCGCAACCAGCAATTGCTGGAGAAAGCGTTCGCTGGCACCGGCACCGAAGTGCAGTGGTTCTTCTTCAAGGGCGCTGGCCCTGCGGTCAACGAAGCCTTGTCCAACCAGCAACTGGACTTCGCCTACCAGGGTGATCTGCCGGCGGTGGTCGGGCGCTCCAACGGCCTGGACACCAGGCTGCTGGCGGCCCTGGGGGTGCGGGCCAACCTCTATCTGGCAGTGCCCAAGGGCTCTGACATCAAGACCATCGAAGACCTCAAGGGCAAGAAGGTCGCGGTGTTTCGCGGTACCAACGGCCACTTGGTGTCGATCAACCTGCTGGCCGCACACGGCATGACCGAGCGCGATATCAAGGTGATCAACCTCGATGCCGGCAGCACCCAGGCAGCCCTGGTGTCCAATGGTGTGGACGCGGCCTTCGGTGGTCGCGAGCTGTTCAAACTGCGTGACAAAGGCCTGATCGATATCGTTTACGACAACCCGGAGCAGGATGTGCGCTACACCCGCCAGACTGCCCTGGTAGTGCGTGGTGCCTATGAAAAAGAACACCCGGGCAATGTGCAAAAAGTCGTCGATACGTTGGTGGATGCGGCGAAGTGGACGTCCGAAGACAGCCATCGTGATGAAGTTTTCGCCGAGTGGGCCAAGAGCAACGACCCGGTGGACTCACTGCGCGCCGACTTTACCGGGGTGAGTTTGCGGGACAGGAATTCGCCGCTGATCGACACCTTTCTGCTGAGCCGCTACCAGGCGGTGGCGGAGCAGGCCAAGGACGAAAAACTGATCCGCCGCCCGGTGAGTATCGAGGGCTGGTTTGAGCCCGGCTACCTGCAAACCGCCCTCAAGGCCAAAGGCCTGGAGAACTTCTGGACAGCCTATGGCGCAGACGGCAAGCAGCCAACTGGCAACACGGTAGCGGGCAAGTAACTGCATACCCCCATGGGAGTTACCCCTGTGGGAGCGGGCTTGCTCGCGATTGAATCGACGCGGTGATCCAGACCAACCGTGTCGTCTGCATCGCGAGCAAGCCCGCTCCCACAAGGGTGCCCACAGGGACTCCGTTTTTTGTAGCAAGCAAGGGAGCCAGGCACATGGCCAGGGCACAGACCGTCACACCGCAGCAGTACGCACCGGCGCTACCCAAGGACAACGTCAAGCGTTTGCCGCCGGCACCGACGCGCCCGGTACGCAGGGTCGAAGTGCCGCGCACCTCGGCCTGGGCCGCCACTCTGGGTGACCGGGCCTTGCCCTGGCTGTTGCCGCTGGCCCTGCTGGGCCTGTGGTACCTGGGGGTTGAGCAGGGCTGGCTGTCAGAGCAGGTCTTGCCGCCGCCTGCCTATGTCTACGACACCCTGTCGGATCTCTTTGCTTCTGGCGACTTGTGGATAAATGCAGCCGCCAGCCTGCAGCGGGTAGTGGTCGGCTTTGCCCTGGGGGGCGCGATGGGTGTGGCGTTGGGGCTGGCGATGGGGCTGTCGAAAACCGTCGAGGATTATTTGCTGCCCACCTTCAACGCCATTGTGCAGATCCCGGTGCTGGGCTGGCTGCCGTTTGCCTTGCTGCTGTTCGGTATCGGCGAACCGCTCAAGTACGTGCTGATTGCCAAGGCTGCATTGGTGCCGATCACGCTGTGCACCCTGCAGGCTTTCAAACAGGCGCCCCAGGGCTTGCTGGAAGCCGGGCGGGCCTATGGTTTCAGCCGTTGGCAGAGCGTGGTGTTTATCGTCTTGCCTGCGGCCATTCCGACTCTGTTCACCGGGTTGCGCCTGGGTTTTACCAAGGCCTGGCTGTCACTGGTGGTGGTTGAACTGGTGGCGTCGAGCGAAGGGCTGGGTTACCTGATTGTTTATGGTCGCCAACTGTTCCAACTGGATCTGGTGATGGCCGCCGTGGTGGTGGTCGGGGCGATCGGGCTGGTGATCGACCGTGGTTTTGATTATGCCGAGCGCCGCCTTAATCGTGGCCGCGCACCGGTAGCGGGGCGCCTGTCATGAGCAGCGCACTGGCTATCAGTCATGGCAGCAGCCGTCGCTATCGCGGCTGGGTGTTACCGATCAGCGTCGTTGCCCTGTGGTGGCTGGCCTCACATATGGGCTGGAGCCAGTCCGGGCTGCTGGTTTCACCGGAGAAAGTGGCGGCCACGGCCTGGGACCAGATCGCTTCGGGCAAGTTCTGGCGGGCCATCAGCGCCAGCCTGACGCGCAACCTGAGCGGCTTTTTTATCGGCACCACCCTGGGCCTGGTGCTCGGTTGCCTGCTGGGCCTGTCGCACACCTTCGAGCGTTTGGTAGGCCCGAGCTTCAACACCTTCAAGCAAATTTCGCTGTTCGCCTGGATCCCGCTGATCTCGGTGTGGTTCGGCCTGGGTGATGTGGCCAAGGTGGTGTTTCTGTCGCTGGCGGCGCTGGTGCCGGTGGTGGTGAATACCTGCGACGGCCTGCGCAATGTGCCGCCCAACCTGCTGGAAGTGGCGCGTGTGTACCGCTTCAGCCGCTGGCAAACCATCGTCGGGGTCATGCTGCCTGCCGCTTTGCCGTCGATCTTTACCGGCCTGTATCTGGCGCTGGTGTACTCGTGGCTGGCGACCATCGGCGCCGAATATTTGCTGGTATCGGGGGAGGGCATCGGCAACACGCTGATCGATGGCAGCGAGCATTTCATGATGGACCTGGTGCTGTTCGGCATGGTGGTCATCGGCCTGGTGGGCTGGAGCCTCAATGCCCTGGCGCGGATTTTTGAGCGACGCATGCAGCGCCTGTACGGCATTGATCCGCGTTGATCGGCACTTATTAAAAGGATTGCAGCATGCTCAATAACAGCCTGACCCTGGAAAACATCAGCAAGCGCTTTGCATCCCGCCCGGGCAGCACCAGCCAGTTGCAAGTGCTGGACAATATCCAGCTGGACATCGCCCCTGGCGAATTTATCAGCATTGTCGGCGCCAGCGGCTGCGGCAAGTCCACCCTGCTGCGCCTGATTCTGGGCCTGGACGAGGAGTATGAGGGGCGCATCCTGCTCAATGGCCAGCCCATCGACGGCACGGGGCTGGAGCGCGGCATCGTGTTTCAGGACCATCGCCTGTTCCCCTGGCTCAACGTTGAACAGAACGTTGCCGTGGCACTGAAAAACTCGCCCCTGAGCACCAAGGAAAAGCGCGACACCGTGCGCGAACATATCGAGCTGGTGGGCCTGCAGGACTTTACCGACGCCTACCCGCACCAGATTTCCGGGGGCATGGCCCAGCGAGTGGCGATTGCCCGCGGGCTGGTCAATCGCCCCAGCGTGCTGCTGCTCGACGAGCCCCTGGGCGCCCTCGATGCCCTGACCCGTGCGCGCTTGCAGGGCGAGCTGCAAAACATCTGGGCCAAGGAAAAAATCACCATGATCCTCGTGACCCACGATGTGGACGAGGCGGTGTTCCTCGGTGATCGCGTGGTGGTCATGCAGCCCAACCCCGGACGTATCCGGCGCATTCTCGACATTGACCTGCCACGCCCTCGCAACCGCAGCGACAGCCGCTTTATCGCCCTGCGCGACGACGTGCTGAGCGACTTCGCCGAACTGCATTGAACCCCCGCTCCCTGAATTCAGAGAACAGAACATGTCCGAACGTCAGCTCAGCCTCAACTTGTTTATTTACCCCAACGGCCATCACGAAGCCGCCTGGCGCCACCCGCAGTCAGTGCCGGAGTCGTCCATGGATATCGGCTATTACCAGCAGTTGGCGCTGCGTGCCGAGCGGGAAAAGCTCGATGCGATTTTCTTTGCCGACTCGCCGTCCCTTGCTGAAAGCGGCCGGGAGGGTTTGCGGATCCGCTTCGAACCGGTGACCTGGCTGGCGGCCATTGCGGCAGTGACCCAGCGTATCGGCCTGATCGCCACGGCCAGTACCACCTACAGCGAACCCTACAACCTGGCGCGTTCGTTCAGTGCGCTGGATCACCTGAGCAAGGGCCGTGCGGGTTGGAACATTGTCACCACGTCGATGGCTGCCGCCGCGGCCAACTTTGGTCTTGATGAACACCCTTCGGCCCATGACCGCTACGCCCAGGCCGAAGAGTTCGTGCAAGTGGTCGGTGACCTCTGGGACAGCTGGGAAGACGACGCGCTGGTGCTGGATAAAACCGCCGGGGTATTTGCCGACAGTGACAAAGTGCATTCGATCAACCATGTGGGGGCCTACTACAAGGTCAAGGGGCCGTTGAACTCGCCGCGTTCGCCCCAGGGGCGACCGGTGCAGGTGCAGGCCGGTTCATCCGAGGATGGTCGTGATTTTGCCGCCAGGCATGCTGAAGCCATCTTTACCGCGCACCAGACACTGCAAAGCGCCACGGAATTTGCCAATGACATCCGCGCCCGGGCCAGGGCTGTGGGCCGCGACCCGCGCCAGCTGAAAATTCTTCCGGGCATCAGCCCGTATATCGCCAGCACCGAAGCCGAAGCGCAGCGCAAGTTCGATGAACTCAATGAGCTGGTATTGCCCCACGTGTCCCTGGGCCAATTGCGGCGCATGTTGGGTGTGGACTTGTCGGGTCAGGATCTGGACGCGCCGTTTCCCCGCCATTTGATCAACTTCGAGGGTGTTGAAAGCCAGTCCAGCCGCTTCAAGCTGATCATCGATATTGTCGACCGCGAAAACGTCACCTTGCGTCAGTTGATCAACCGTCTGGCGGGCGCGCGCGGGCACTGGGTGCCGGTGGGCACACCGGTGCAGATTGCCGACCTGATCGAACAGTGGTTCCGCAGCGGCGCGGCCGATGGCTTCAACGTGATGCCGCCGGCATTCCCCGATGGCTTTGAAGTGTTCCTCGATGAAGTGCTGCCGATCTTGCGCCAGCGCGGGTTGTTCCGCAGTGAATACGCGGGCAGCACCTTGCGCGAACACTACGGCCTGACTCGCCCTGAATCGCGCTACACCCTGAAAACCGCCTGAACCCGGGCAACTCAACCCTTGTGGGAGCGGGCTTGCCCGCGATGCAGGCGCTGCGGTCTGCCTGTCGAATCACGGTGATGCCATCGCGAGCAAGCCCGCTCCCACAACAGCAGCACTCAACCCACAAGGAGCGGGCATGAACCCGATCAACAACAGAAGAGCATTCCTGCGTAACTGCGCGGTACTGGGCGCGGTCGGCGCTGCGGGTATTCTGCTGCCCGGCTGCGAAAAAAAGGACTCGGGTGCGAGTAAAAGCGCTGCCGTGATCAAGGGCCGCGCTGACCAGATCGTGGATTTCAAATACCCCGATAACCCGTCATTCGACCTGGTCTACGTCGCCGATTCCCTTGGCTATTTCGAAGGCACCCGCGCCCGCCCCAAGTACATCGGCCGTATCGCCGCGCCGCAGGTGATCCCGTTGACCGGCACCGGCGAAATCGACTTCGGTGCGCGCATGGTGCCGCTGGTGATTTCAGCTATCGCCAGTGGCCTGGACCTCAAGGTGGTGGCTGCTGGCGGCAAGACCCTGCAGGACGCCCCGCACATGAAGTACTTCGTGCGCGACGACTCGGGCATCGTCAAGCCCAAGGACCTGGAAGGCAAGACCGTGGGCTTCAACAGCTTTGGCGCCTGCGCTGAGTTCGTCACCAAAAAGTACCTGCGCGAGCAGGGCGTCAATGTCGACAAGATCAACTGGGTGGTGGTGCCGGACAATCAGGGCGAACAAACCCTGGCCACCGGCAATATCGACGTTGCCATCATTCATCCGCCATCGTCCGGCGGCGCCGAGCACAACCCGGCATTGCGCAAGCTGTGGAGTGACTACGATCTGGATGGCGGGTTGGGCGGCATGGCGCCGTACAGTGTGTATGGCAAGTTCAGCCGCGAGAATCCGGAGGCTACCCGCGATGTGGTCAACGCCATCGCGCGTGCGGCCAACTGGGTCAATGCCAACCCCGACGACGCGCGCAAGATCACTTCCGAGCGTATCGGCATGAAGCTTGAGCTGGTGGAGCGCTTTGCCTATATCGACGATCTGGTGGTGACCGAGCCGCCGATTCAGTACTACATCGACATCCTCGAAAACGAAGGCAAGATCAAGAAAGGTTCGATAGCCGTCAAGGACGTCTACACCAACGAATTCAACCCGTTCGCCCGGGGGCATGCCTGATGGCGGAACACAAGATCGTCGCCCGTGACCTCAGCATGGAATTCCAGGCACTCGATGAAACCGGGCATGCAGAGCGGGTGCCGGTACTGGAGGGGTTCGACCTGCAGGTCCGCGAAGGTGAATTCCTGTCCATTCTCGGGCCGTCGGGCTGTGGCAAATCCACCTTTATGAACATCCTCGCCGGGCTTGCCCACAAAACCGGTGGCGACCTGCTGGTGGATGGTAAACCCCTGCAAGGCATCAACCGCAATCAGGGCGTGGTGTTCCAGGGCTATGCATTGCTGCCCTGGCGCACGGTGCTCGACAACATTGCCGTGGGCCTGGAAATCCGCGGCGTGGGCAAGGCACAGCGACTGGAAACCGCACGCGAATACCTGGAACTGGTGGGCCTTAATGGCTTCGCCTCGCGCTACCCCCACGAGTTGTCGGGTGGCATGCGCCAGCGCGTGGCGATTGCCCGTTCGCTGGCCTACAACCCGGACGTGCTGTTGATGGACGAACCCTTCGCCGCTCTCGACGCGCAAACCCGCGAGACCCTGCAAAGCGAATTGCTGCGCATCTGGGGCACGCACAAAAAAACCATCGTGTTTATTACCCACAGCCTGGACGAAGCGATCTTCCTGTCGGACCGGGTGGCGGTAATGACCCAGCGTCCGGGGCGAATCAAGGAGATTTTCGATATCGACCTGCCGCGTCCACGCCAGCCGGAACTGCGTAACACCCAGGCCTTTGTGCACTACCGCCAGCGCGCCTGGGAAGCGTTGCGTGATGAGGTCGCAGACATCGCCCGCGAGCCGGCAGTGCCGGCAGTGCCGGTGCGGCAGCAGAACTGGCAGAGCATCGCGACCCTGGGCGGTTATCGGATTGGAGTGTAAGCATGGGCTTTAAATTGACTTCACGGCGGGTGATCGACAGCTCGGTGGGCATCGTCCTGTTCCTCGCCCTGTGGGAGGCTTTGCCGCAATTGGGCGTGGTCAATCCCGGCTACTTGAGCCCTCCTTCAGCGGTGCTGGGGGCGGTGCTGGACCTGGCCAGCAGCGGTGACTTGCTCAAGCATTTGCAGGCCAGCCTGCTGCGCTCCTTTGCCGGGCTGCTGCTGGCGATCGCTTGCGGGGCTAGCCTGGGGCTGGTGATGGGCTGGTTTGCACGGGTCGAAAGTGTGCTCGATCCGTTACTGCAGTTTTTTCGCCAGACCTCGGCGCTGGCATTGTTCCCGGTGTTTATCCTGTTTTTGGGCATTGGTGAATTGTCCAAGATCGCGATCATTTTCTGGGCGTCGTTCTGGCCGATCCTGTTGAGCACCATCAGCGGCGTGAAGCAGGTCGACGGGCTGCTGATCAACTCGGCGCTGTCGATGGGCGCGAACCGCTGGTTCCTGTTTACCAAAATCGTACTGCCGGCGGCGTCACCGTCGATCTTTACCGGGATTCGTCTGGCGGGTGCGTATTGCATCACGGCGCTGGTGGCTGCCGAGATGATTGGTGCTCATTCCGGGCTGGGCTTTTTGACGCTCAATTCACAGGAGGTGTTCCAGATCCCCAGCATGTACGCAGGCATTTTGCTGCTGGCGGTGGTGGGTTTATTGCTCAACTTCTTGCTGGCCTTGCTGGAGCGACGCTTTACCTACTGGCGCCGGGGTTTGCGCCACGGTGGTTAGGTGGCTGGCGGCGGCGGGTATTGGCGTGGTGGCGCTGGTCGCCTGGCAATGGCCTGCGGCACCGGGCGATATGCCCCGGGGGCCGCTGTTGCAGGCGGCCGAACAGCGCGGGGTGTTGCGTGTAGGTGTACGCAGTTATCCACGCCCGAGCCTGGGGCAAGAGGCGCTGGTGGCCGAGCCGGATGAGCTGGACAGTCAATTGGCTGAGGCCCTGGGGGCTTACCTTGGCCTCAAGGTGCAGTTGCAGGCTTTGCCTCAAAATGCCCCGTTGAGTGACGACCGGGTCGACCTGGTCATCGCCGGCAGTCTGAAACTGCCGGTTGAGGCTGACCGGGTGGCGAGCCTGCGGGATTTACCGGTGCAGTACCGTGAGGGTGCGTTGCTTGGTTTGCGCAATGCCCCCGCTCGACCTGTGCGTGGGCAAAGTGTATGCGTGGCAGTAGGGAGTCCGTGGGCGCAAACCTTGCGGCAACAGGGCGCCGAGCTGCGTACTTATGTGTCGTCGATTCGTGCGGCGGTGGCGTTTATGGCGGGCGAGTGCAACCTGCTGGCTGAAGAGCGCAACAGCTTGCTGGCGCTGGCACAGGCGCCGGACTGGCGCTTCTATGCGCTGTTGCCGCAGACCTTGAAGGCAAGCAGCGATGTACGGGTTTACCTGCCCGTAGTCGACAAGCAAAGCCGCGCGCTGATCAATGCTGCGCTGCGCGACTGGCAGGCCCGTGGCGGCCAGACCCGTGCGTGGGAGCTGCGCAGCAATGCGTTGCTGGTGGACAGCCTGAAGATCGGCGACGGGCTGGTGTGTCATTGAGCGACACCACGCCACGGTGGGAGCGGGCTTGCTCGCGATACAAACGGTGTGGTCTGCCAGGCAAACCGCGTCGATGCCATCGCGAGCAAGCCCGCTCCCACAGGGTTTACTCCGCCACACCAATACGCCATTGCGCCGGTGGCGGTGTGCCGTTGACTGCAAAATCCCCCACGATGCGGCTCTTGTAGATGCGCGGGTTGTGCGACGACAGCGTGCGCGCATTACGCCAAAAACGGTCCAGCCCCAGCGGCTTGAGGGTCGCCGACGCACTCAGGGCATCGAACAGGTCGCCACTGGCCTTGATGATCAAGTCCGAGACAATGGTTTGCGACTGCGCCACTTCCAGTTCGGCAATATTCACGGCGTGGCTCAGGGCTTGTTCGTCATCCTTCAAATGGGCTTGATGGGCCCGCTCTAGCGCCTGGAAGTTCTGCGCCGCAATGGCGCCGGCGGCATAGGCCGCACTGCGCAGGTTGCCCACCACTTGCAGCACTTGCGGATCGTGGGCCACGCGCGGTGCATTGCCGCTGCTGAAGCTGCGGGTGCGCCTGGCCACATGCCCGGCGGTTTCTTCGGCCAGCGCGCGGCCAATCCCGGTCAGGGTCGCCGTGTGCACAGACTGGAAAAAAGCCGGTGAATAGCGAAAGCGGTTTTCAGCCAGGATCACATTGAGCGGGTCCACCGGCACTTCGCGAAAATGCGCGGTACCGCTGGCGGTCAGTGTCTGGCCGAAGCCATTCCAGTCGTCGATTATTTCCACCCCCGGATCATTGGTGCGTACCGTCACCGATACGCGCTGTTCATCCGGGTTGTTGGCGCTGACATCGACCCAGTCGGCATACAGCGCACCGGTGGTGTAGAACTTGCTGCCGCTCAATTGCCAGTGGCCGCCGTGCAGGCTCAGGCGGGTGCCGAATTCCAGCTGTTTGGCATTGCCCACTTCGCCGGACGCCGGGCTGACGGTCTCGCCACGGCCCAGGCGCTCCAGCCACACGCCCTGATATTCAGGGTCGCGACTGTTGAGCAGGTTTTCACCAAAACCGAAGTGCCCGCGCAACGATTGCACCAGGTTGGAGTCGGCCTCGGCCAGTTCGATCAGCAGGTTGAACAGTTCCGGCAGGCTGGCACCGGCACCGCCGTATTCGACGGGTACACGCAGGGTGGTGAAGCCGGCCTCCTTGAGCCATTGCAACTCCTGGAGCGGCAAGCGCCGTTCCAGTTCGCGTTCCACGGCCCCTTCACGAATCTGCGCGAAGATCGGCCGAAAGCGGGCTGCCAATGCTTCGTATCGCGCCGACGGGACGGCGCCCCAGGCTGAGTCTATTTGCGACATGTCATGCTCCTTGGAATTGAGCGGTTCACCAGCCAACGGCAAAGCGCAGGCCGGATACAGGTTGAAGGGCCGGGAGCGGCGCAGCGGCGCCGGGTATCGCCGCCAGCAGGCGACGGGTGTAGGGGTGCCGGGGTGAATGCCAGAGGGTGTGCGGGGTGGCTTGCTCGACGATCTGCCCTTGTTCCATGACCAGAATCCGATCGGCGAAATAGCGCACCACCGACAGGTCGTGGGAGATAAACAGATAGGACAGGCCCAGCTCTTCGCGCAGCTCTACCAGCAGGTTAAGGATTTGCGCCTGGGTCGACACATCCAGCGCCGACACCGGCTCGTCGCAGATCACCAGCCGGGGCTTGAGGATCAGCGCCCGGGCAATGCCGATACGCTGGCGCTGACCACCGGAGAACTGGTGGGGCAGACGCGCCAGACTGCTGCGCGCAAGACCGACGGCATCCAGCATTGCCAGGCGTGCCTGTTGGCGCTGCCCCGGGTCGTTCTGTCCGTGCAGGCGCTGCACGCGGTCGAGAATGGTCTCCACGCTGTGGCGTGGATTGAGCGCGGCATAGGGGTCTTGAAAGATCATTTGCACCTGACGCCGCCAGCTCAGCAACTCCTGGCCTGCCAGTGTCGCGATATCACGCCCGGCAAATTCGATACTGCCGCTGCGGGCGGGCAGCAGGCGCAGCAGGGTGCGGCTGAGGGTCGACTTGCCGCAGCCCGATTCGCCAACCAGCCCCACGCTCTCGCGCTCGCCCACTTCAAGGTTGATGCGGTTGAGCACGGTGTTGTCGCCATAGCCCGTGGTCAGCTCGCTGACCTTGAGCAACGCCGGGTTGCCGGCGGGTGCCCGAGGCTTGCGCCCCGGTCCATAGTGGCTGCTGTTGACGCTGTACCGAGTGGCCTGCCCGGGCTGGCGCTCGACGTTGATTTCAGCCAGGCGATTGCTCAGGTAGTGCTGGTCATGTTCGGCCCCCAGCGAGGCCTGTAACAGGCCGCGCGTGTAGGGGTGTTGCGGGCGTTCGATGAGGGCACGGGTCGGCTGGCTTTCCAGCGCGTGGCCGTCGTGCATCACGATGACCCGGTCGGCGTGCTGGCCAACCACCCCGAGGTCATGGGTGATCAACAGCAGGCCCATGCCCAGCTCGCCGCGCAAGCGCGCCAACAGTTCGAGGATTTGTGCCTGCACGCTGACATCCAGCGCCGTGGTCGGCTCGTCGGCGATCAACAGGCGGGGCTGGCAGGCAATCGCCATGGCGATCACCACCCGCTGGCGCTGGCCGCCGGACAAGTGCTGCGGGTACTCGTGCAGGTGCGCAGCGGGGCGCGGCAGCTGTACCAGGGCAAACAGTTCTTCGGCGCGCTTCCAGGCCTGACGGCGGGTGAGGTCGGTATGCGCGAGCAGGTTTTCGGCGACTTGCTCGCCCAGGGTCAGCACCGGGTTGAGGCTCGACAGCGGGTCCTGGAAAATCATCCCCAGCGCATTGCCCTGCAACTGGCGCATCTGCCGTGGCGCCATGCTCAGCAGGTCACGGCCCTCGAACAGTACCTGCCCGGCCAGCCGGGCGTTGTCCGGCAGCAGGCCCATCAACGCCAGGGCCGTAGTGGATTTACCGCATCCGGATTCACCCACCAGCGCCAGTGTCTCGCCGGCTTGCAGGGTGAAACTCAGGTCTTTGACCGCATCGGCATTGTCGTAGCTCACGCGCAAACCGCGTACGTCCAGCAGGCTCATGGGATATACCGTCGCAGGCGAGGGTTGAGGGCGTCGTTGAGACCGTCGCCCAGAAGGTTGAGGGCCAGCACCACGAAGATGATGGCCAGCCCCGGCAGGGCGGTGAGGTACCAGCCGCTGGCGATCTGTTCTCGACCACTGCCGAGCATGGCGCCCCAACTGGCCTGGTTCGGGTCGCTCATGCCGAGAAAGGCCAGCCCGGCTTCGACCAGGATCGCCTGGGCAATCAGGATCGAAGTGGTGACCACCAGCGGCGCGAGGGCATTGGGCAGGATTTCGCGCAGGATGATCGAGCTGTTGCCAAAGCCCAGGCTGCGCGCGGCAGTCACAAAGTCGGCTTCGCGCAGGGTACGGAATTCGGCGCGCACCAGCCGTGCCACCGTGGGCCATGAGGAGATGCCGATCGCCAGTGCGATGACCCCCAGCGTCGGGTTGCCGATGGCGACGATGACGATGACCAGCAAAAACGACGGCACGGTCTGGAACACTTCGCAGATGCGCATCAGCACATCCCCCAGCTTGCCGCCGTGGTAGCCGGCCAGGGCGCCGACCACGGTGCCGATCAACACGCTGATCAGGGTGGCGCTGGCGGCAATCAGTAAAGACCCGCGGGCGCCGTGGGCGATCCCGGCTGCCACGTCGCGGCCCAGTGAGTCGCTGCCCAGAAAGTAGCCCGGATCGTCGCCGGGCCACAGCATCGGCATGGCAACCATGTCCAGCGGGTCACCGGGGTAAAGCGTGCCGGCCAGTAGTGCCAGGGTCAGCACCAGGGCCAGCATGGTCGCGCCAATCAGGGCCGAGGGGTTGCGCAACAGGGCCGTCCAGACGCTTTCGCTGTAGCCGGTCGGGGCGTTTGGCAGTACGGCAGTGGTCATGGGACAGCTCCTTTTCAGTCGGCCTGGATACGCGGGTCAAGCCAGGCTTGCAGCAGGTCGACGGTGATGTTGATCACCACCACCAGCATGGATGACAGCAACAGGATGCCCAGCAGCAGGTTGTAATCCCGGGACATCACCGCCTCCAGCGTAAGCCGGCCCAGGCCGGGCCAGCCGAACAGGGTTTCGGTCACGGCAGCGCCGCCGAGCAGGGCGGCGAAATGCAGGCCGGCCAGGGTCGATACCGGCAGCAGGGCATTGCGCAACACATGCCGCGACACCACCCGCCACGGCGCCAGACCCTTGGCCCGGGCGGTGCGCACGTAGTCCTGGCGCTGCACTTCGAGCATCGCGGCGCGGGTCAGGCGGGCATACAGGGCGATATAGAACGTGGCCAGGGCCAGCACCGGCAGCACGGCATGTTGCAGGCGGTCGAGCAACCAGGCCGGGCCATGCAGGTCCAGGCCCAGGGTCTGGAAACCGTTGCTGGGCAACCAGCCCAGTTTTACCGAGAACAGCAGCACCGCCATCAGGCCGATCCAGAACCCCGGCGTGGAATACAGTAACAACACCGCCAATGACAGCACACGATCGGGCCAGCGCCCGACCCAGGTGGCCATGATCGTCCCGGCAGCGATGCCGATGGCCAGCGCCAGCCCCAGTGCACCGACCATCAGCAGCAGGGTGTTGGGCAGGCGGTCGAGCACCAGTTGGCTGACCGGCAGGTTGAAGCGTGGCGACAGGCCCAGGTCAAGATGGGCCAGTTGGCCAAGGTAACGTTGCAACTGCTCCATCAGGCTCAAGTCCAGGCCGAAATGGCTGCGCCACTGCAGCAGGGTTTCGGCACTGGCACCGCCCGACTCACCGGCCAGCACATCTACGGCGTCACCGGGGATCAGCCGCAGCAGCAAAAAATTCAGCAGCAGGATGCCGACCACGGTGGGGATGGCCTGCCACAGGGTGCGCCGGGACAGGCGCCACATTCTGCGCCGTTCAAGCATGGGCACCCCCGGTGTCGGCCAGGCGGATATTGGCCAGGCTGCTGTCCAGGCCATTGGCGTCGTCTTCGAAGCCGCTGACCCGGGCGTTGTACACCGACACTTGCTGCTGCATCACCAGGGTGATGGAGGGCACTTCATCGATAACGATCTTCTGGAACGCCTTGAACAGCTCGCCGCGTTTTTGCTCGTCGGTCTCCACGGCGGCGCTTTCCAGCAAGCGGTCGACTTCAGGGTTGTTGTAGTGGGTGCCATTGGAAAACGGCACGCCCTTGCGAAAATTCTTCGACCAGAATAGGCGCTGCACGCCCACTGTGGGGTCATACAGGGTGCCCATGCCGACCACGGCAAAATCAAAGTCGCGGTCGGTGTAGATACGTTTGATATAGGTGGGGAAATCCTGGGCGCGCAGTTTTACCTCGATGCCGATGCGCGCCAGGGCGCTGCGCACATAAGTGGCGGTGCGGCTGTAGCTGTCACCGTAGGGCAGCGGGTCGAGGGTCAGGCTGAAGCGCCAGTTGCCGTTCTTTACCAGCCCGGCTTTGTCCAGCAATGCATTGGCTGCGTCGGTATCGAAGGGGTACGGGTTGGGGCCCTCGTAGACGTAGTTGGCGAAGCTTTTCGGGATCGGCGAGTAGCTGGTTTCGGCGTAGCCGTAGTACACCACTTTGCGGATCACTTCGCGGTCCAGGGCATGGGCAATCGCCTGGCGCACTTCCAGGCGCGACAGCAGCGGGTGGTCCAGGTTGAACTCGAGCATGGTCGGGGTAATGGTGTAGCGATAGCCACGGGTTGTGGCCTTCAACCGACCGGATTTGGTCAGGCGCTCAAGCTCGCTGAGGGGCACCGGGCTTTGCCCGCCCGCGTCCAGCGTGCCGTTTTCGAAGGCCGCCAGCCGTGCCGCGCCATCGGGAATGACTTTGAGGATCAGGGTGTCGACCACGGTGGCCGTCGGGTCCCAGTACTGCGGGTTGCGTTCGTATTCGATAAAGCTGCCGCGTTCCCAGCGCTTGAAGCGAAACGGCCCGGTGCCCACCGGGGCGTTGTTGTGCAGGTTGCTCAGCGGGTCGCCCGCAGCGTACAGGTGCTTGGGCAGGATCGGTGTTTCGCCGCCGGCAAAGCCGCGAATCAGGTAGGGCGCCGGTTTGCTCAGGTAGACGATGGCGGTGTGGTCGTCGGGGGTGTCGACGCGCTCCAGGTTGGCAAAGGTGCTGGAACCCCGGGGGTGAAAACGCTTGATCAGGTCCAGGGAGAACGCCACATCCGCCGAGGTGAACGGCTCGCCGTCATGCCACTTGACCCCTTCGCGCAAGGTGAAGCGGTAGCTCAGACCATCGGGCGCGGCCTCCCAGGCGGTGGCCAGTGCGGGGCGGGCGTTGAGGGCTTCGTCATAAGTGAGCAACCCCTCCAGCACCTTGCTGCTGGCGGTGACGCTGGTACCGGCGGTGGTGTTGAATGAACTCAGGGACGGCGGTTCGGGGTTGATCAACAGGTTGAACACCCGGCGCCCGCTGACGGCTTCACCCGTTGCGTCGGCCAGGGCCGTGGGCAGGAACGGAATGCTGGCGCCGAGCGCGGACAGGGCAGACAAGCCAGCAACGAATTGACGACGGGTAAAGGGCATGGCGTTCTTCCTGGGGGTGGGTTAGCGACGCAGACCGGCCTGGCGCAACAGGGGCAACACGCGCTCGCCAAACTGTTCAAGGTCGGGGGCAAAGTCGAAGAAACTCAGTTGCAGGCCGTCGATACCGGCCTCCTTGAGACGGATGATGTCGCGCACCACGGTCTCGGGGCTGCCGACCAGCTGGATATTGCCGCCCACATAGCGCTCGGCCGGCTGGTGGCCGCGCCAGGCATGGGCATCGCTGGCTTCACGGGCATGGCCCTCCAGCGCACCGGGGTCGCCTGCGGCGGTGATCGCGGCGTGGACTTCCCAGGCTTCGGCATCGCTGTCCCGGCAAATCACCAGCGGGTTGATCAGGGTGCGCACCTGGCGGCCATAGCCACGGGCGGCGTGTTTGATCCTCTGCAAATGCTCGGGCAGTTTCTCCAGCGCGTTTTCGATCTCGGCACTGCCAGGGCTGGTGGTAAACACGATGTCGGAGTGGCGGGCGGCGAAGTCGATGCCTGCGGGTGAGCCGGTGGCGTTGACCAGCACCGGGCGGCCAAAGGACGGTTTGACACTGACATAGGCCTCTTCAAGCTTGTAATGATCGCCGCTGAAATCAAGGTTGTCCGGGCTGTGCCACAGCTCCTGCACCACACGGATAAACTCATCGGCCTGGCGGTAGCGCTGATCGTGCTCGATGGGGGCCTGGCCGAAGCGCCGGTGTTCGCGATGGCGATGCCCGGTCACCAGGTTCAACCCCCAGCGGCCCTTGCTGATGTGATCCAGGGTGGCGCCGAATTTGGCCAGGTGCAGCGGGTGCCAGGGGCCGTAGAGCACATGCAGAGTGGAGATCAGCAAGATTCGCTCAGTCACTGACGCCAGCGCTGCCTGGGTGATAAACGCGTCCAGCGACTCGTCGTGGTAACGGATGTCGCCCCCATAGCCTCCCTTGCCCAACCATTCGGCGAGGGCAAACACCAGATCGAAGCCCAGCGCTTCGGCGCGCAGGGTCAGCTGGCGGTTGTAGTCGAAGGTCCAGGTGGTGCTGCGTGGCAATGCCGAAGGGCTCCAGCCCCCGGACTGCACCGGCAGGAACAGGCCCAGAAACAACGGTTGCTCAAAGGCACGGGACAGCGGGCTTTCAGGAAAATCCAGAGGGGAGGGCTGACGTGACAAGGCGAAGGCTCCAGGCAGGGGATAGGGAAACGCGGGCTATTCCTGCACTTGCGCAGGGCTGGTCAGCAGGTAGGCGACAGCTTCGCTGTTGTGCGGGTTGCGGTAGCGGTGGGGCAGTTCGGCGCGAAACAGGATCGAGTCACCGGCGTGCAAGACAACCCGTTCGTCATTGATGTTCAGCTCCAGAGTGCCCTCGGCAACCAGCAGGTTTTTTTGCACGCCGTGCGGGCTGCCGGGCACCTGTTCCTCGGCCTGTGGCCCCAGGCGCAGTTCGTTGAACGTCACCCCGCCAGCGGCGGGTTCAGCGGGCAGGGCGCGGCGGACAACAATGCCGGCGCCGTCGGGGTCGAGAAATTCGGCGATGGAAACGCTCAGGGCTGTGGCGACTTTGCTCAGCACCTTGACCGAGGGAAAGCTGCGGCCCGCTTCGATCTGCGCAATCATCGCCCGGCGCACACCGCTGGCCTGGGCCAGGGCTTCGAGGGTCAACTGGCGTTTGTCGCGCAAGCGCTGCAGGTTGTGGCTGATACGTTGGGCGATGGGGTCGTCGCCC
The DNA here is from genome assembly GCF_900105835.1 of Pseudomonas fragi. NCBI lineage: Bacteria > Pseudomonadati > Pseudomonadota > Gammaproteobacteria > Pseudomonadales > Pseudomonadaceae > Pseudomonas > Pseudomonas fragi. Next base: position 2,450,708 of record NZ_LT629783.1, on the reverse strand, counting down.
TGTTGGTCACGCTCGGGCAGGCTAAAGGGAACGCTGCCGCTGCTGTCGAGAAAACCGGTAGGGATATTCATGGGCGTGAACCTGCAACGGAGGCGGTTGCAGATGAATAGTCAGGGCCATGGGGTCGACGGCTCATGATGATTCCTTTTCATGCGGTCCGAAAAGTCATGAGATTACCGAGGGTTTTTTAGATCCATAAATAATTAATTCCGACGTTTAAAGATCCGATTTGAATAAGCGAAAGCCTGATAAAACCGCTCTATGGTTATGCCCCGTTGGGCGTTGACCGCCAGAACAGGGCTGACTACTGTTTGCGCCACTTGATTTCACGATCACCACGCAGGGAGTCAGCATGAGCGACATTCAATACCGCAACCTGGGCCGCAACGGCGTCAAGGTTTCGCCCATTACCCTGGGCACCATGATGTTCGGCGGGCAGACCCCCGACGACGTGGCCCGGCGTATTACCGACCGTGCGTTCGAGCAGGGCATCAACTCCGTCGATACTGCCAATGGCTACAACGGCGGAGCCTCGGAAGAAGTGGTGGGCCGTTTGATCGGTGATCGTCGTCAGCACTGGGTGCTGGCCACCAAGTTCGTCAATCCCAACCCGGGCGGCAGCGGGCCGAACAACAGCGGCGCCTCGCGCCAGAACGTGATTGCTTCGGTGGACGCCAGCCTCAAGCGCCTGAACACCGACTATATCGACCTGTTCTACCTGCACCGCGAAGACCACGACACCCCGGTGGACGAAACCCTGCGCGCGCTGGACGACGTGATCCGTGCGGGCAAGATTCGTGGCTACGGGCTGTCCAACCACCGTGGCTGGAAACTTGCCGAATTCAGCCGCAGCGCCGACCTGCTGGGCATCCAGCGTCCGAGTGTGAGCCAGCCGCTGTACAACCTGGCCAACCGTCAGATTGAAGTCGAGCACTTGCCGGCGGCGGAGCATTACGGGATTGGCGTGATCTCTTACAGCCCGCTGGCGCGCGGCGTGCTCACCGGCAAATATGACCCCGATCAGGCCCCTGGCCAGGACACCCGCGCCGGGCGCAACGACCCGCGCTTGCAGCAAACGGAATGGCGCCCCGAGTCCCTTAACCTGGCCCAGCGCATTCGTGACTATGCCCAGGGGCAAGGCATTACCGCAGGCCAGTTTGCTTTGGCCTGGGTGCTGAACAACCAACTGATCACCTCGGCGATTGCCGGGCCGCGCACCGAGCAGCAGTGGGAAGACTATGTACCGGCGTTGAACTACCGGTTCACCGCGCAGGACGAAGCCTTTATCAATGATCTGGTGGTCACCGGGCACTCATCGACGCCGGGCTACAACGACCCGAGTCATCCGTTTTTTGGGCGCCAGTCGCGGGTGTAAATGAGCGACCGCGTCGTCTGCATCGCAGGCAAGCCAGCTCCCACAGGTCATGTGTTGAACACAAATGCTTGTGTGTTTGTGGGAGCGGGCTTGCTCGCGATGGCATCGCCGCGAGTTACCTGGCAGTGCGCGTCGTCAGGATCAGAAGTTGGCCGGTGTATTCGCGCTGATAATCTCGGCTTCATCCGCGCCAATATTGCGAAAGCGATGGGGCTGGGTGGTCGGGAAGTAATAACCGTCCCCGGCATTCAAAATGCTGATCTGCCCGTCCACGGTCAGTTCAATCGTACCCCGGACCACCAGCCCGCACTCTTCACCTTCGGTATGCACGATAGGCTCTTCCCCCGAGCTGGCCCCTGGCGCGTATTGCTCGCGCAGCAAGCGCATCTGACGGCCCGGCACCGAGGCGCCGATCAGCAGCAACCGCAGGCCATCTCGCCCCAGATCCGGCTGTTCATTGGCGCGGAAGACGTATTGGTGTTCGCGGGGTGGCTGGTTGAACGTGAAGAAATCCGCCAGGGACATGGGGATGCCTTCCAGCAATTTTTTGAGGGAACTGACTGAAGGGCTGACGCGATTCTGCTCGATAAGGGAGATGGTGGAATTGGTCACACCAGTACGCCGGGCCAGCTCGCGCTGGGACAGTTTATAGCTTTCGCGTATGAGTTTGAGTCGTGATCCCGTGTCCATGACAGCCTTGTATGAGTACTACTTAAGGTGATGGGGGGCATGCCGAAAAATCGTACCGTACCCCTGTTCCGCAATCGTGAAAGGCGGCTATTAAATCACGTTTGCGGGTGTTGCTCAGCAGGCTCGCAAACCGCTCTGTACTCGTGTGAAGGCAAGCGCTCTGGCCCGGCTTTTTTAGTCCGGGCGAGGGTGGGGATGGCCTGCTTTCAATTCAACTATTTTGGGAAATACCGGCTGGGCGCTTCGCCCAGTACCCGGCGAAAAGCACTGGTGAAAGCACTCGGGCTGCTGTAGCCCAGGTCCGTCGCTACCCGTGTGATGGCCTCGCCATGCCCCAGGCGCACCACCGCTGCCAACAGGCAGGCTTGCTGGCGCCATTCGACGAAACTGATGCCGGTTTGCTGGCGAAACAGGCGGGTGAAGGTTCGACGACTCATGCCAACCTGGCGGGCCATGTCATCAATCCCGATATCCAGTGACGGCTGCTCCAGCAGTGCGCGGCAGGAACGTGCCAGCCTTGGCTCAGCCGGTAACGGCGCATTGAGCGAAAGAGCTGGCATGGCGGCTATTTCATGGAGCAGCAAATTCATCAGCAGCCCCTCTCTACGGGTTTCGTCATAGAGCGCCGGAATATCCGTGGCCTGGATCAGCAACTGGTGCAGCAGGGGCGATATGCCGAAAACCTGACACTGTGCAGGCAGGCCAAGCCGGGCAGAAGCGGGCCCGCGAATATAGGTGTTCAGCATGGTGACCGGGCCGTTCATGCTCATCTCGTGGGGTACCCCTGCCGGTACCCAGATGGCTCGTTGCGGCGGTACCACCCAGTTGCCCTGGTCGGTATACACCGTGATCACACCGCAGGCTGCATAGGCAAACTGCCCGCGGTCATGCCTGTGCAGGGCAAAGTGCTGCCCGTCGGCATAGTCAATGGCCGTGACGACAGCGTCGCGGGGGATATTTTCGCAGGTGTCGGATTCAATTTTGCGCATGGCCCGAATTTAATGATCTATGACCTGATAGTGCAAGCGGGCCGATGCTGCAAGTGTGCATAGTGGCACTTTGGTTGGTGCATGACGCCGCCCGCCTTGCCACTGGAAGTACAACCCTATGCAAAAGAAACATCTGTTCCTTGCCGTGCTGGTGACGGCCGTTTGGGGGCTTAACTTTCCCGTCACCAAACTGGGTCTGGCAGCTATTGATCCGCTGTTACTTACGGCATTGCGTTTTACCCTGGCGGCTTTGCCGTGGGTGTTTTTTGTCAAACGCCCGCCGATTGCCATCAAGTGGCTGGCCGCTTATGGCCTGATTTTTGGCGTGGCCATGTGGGCCCTGATCAATCTGGGTATTGAATGGGGCGTGCCGCCAGGAACCGCCGCGCTGCTGATCCAGTTCAGTGCCTTTTTCACGATGGGCTGGGGCGTCCTGCTGTTTCGCGAGCAACTGAGCTACGCGCAGATGCTGGGCATGGGGCTCGCAGTGCTGGGGCTGATCAGCATCATCCTGGCCAGCCCCGGCCAGGGCACGACCCTGGGCTATGCCTTGCTGCTGGTCAGTGCATTGAGCTGGAGTGTCGGCAACGTCATCATCAAACAGTCAAAAGTGCGGGAAATGTTTGCCTTTGTGGTCTGGGCCAGTGTGTTCCCGCCACTTCCCTTGCTGTTGCTCACTTGGCTGGCACATGGCTCTGCGCCGTTTACCGCGCTGGTCACGCACTTTGAGTGGGTGGCGTTGTTTTCGCTGTTGTTTCAGGTCTACGCGGCGACGCACTTCTGTTATTGGGGCTGGAATCTGTTGCTGCGCGAGTACCCGGTATCGAGGGTCGCGCCGCTGTCGTTGCTGATTCCGGTATTTGGCATCGCCGGTTCAATGCTGATACTGGGGCACAGGGTGGGGGCCTCTGAAGGCGTTTCGATTGCGCTGATTCTTTCGGCGCTGGTGGTGGGGTTGCTCAAGTGGCCGCGGGGTTTGCGCCTGCTGCCTCGGCAGTAGGCCCGATCCTGTGCGTGGCAGTCTCGGGCCTGCCGAGGGTGATTCAGCTGGGGTGCAGTTCGGAAAGTTCGATCAAGTTCAAATCCGGGTCGCGCAGGTAAACCGAACGAATCTTGCCTGTTGCACCGGTCCGCAGCACTGGTCCTAGAATGATCGGCCAGTCCTCTGTTTGCAGGTGAGCAATAACCTGGTCCAGGCTTTTGCTGGTAATAAAGCACAGGTCGAGCGCCCCGGAGACGGGCAGGTGCGCCTTGGGTTCGAACTCATGCCCGCGAACATGAATGTTGATCTTCTGGTTGCCAAAATGGAGCGCCATCCGACCCTCGCCAAACGCTTCGAAGTGCATGCCGAGGACGCGGATATAGAAGTCTTTGCAGGCCTCCAGATTAACGGTGGTCAGTACCAGGTGATCGAGATGGTGAATCATGGGCTTGCTCCAGAAAACAGTGGGTTCAAGGTTGACAGGTGTTGCGCGATTAAACGTAAAGCCGGGTGCTGACGAGGGGTTTCAGACCCGGTTTGCCGGCTCGCCACGCACAAACGCTTCGATGTTATCGATCAACTGGTCAGCCAGGCCTTGCACGGCTTCATCACTTGCCCACGCCACATGCGGGGTGAGAATAAAGTCGTTGCGATCAACCAGTTTCATCAATGGATGATCCGGGGCAGGCGGTTCTGTCATCACCACATCAAAGCCTGCTCCAGAAATGTGCCCTGCCTCCAGCGCCGGCCCCACAGCACTTTCGTCAACCAGCCCCCCGCGCGCAGTATTGATCAGCAAGGGCTTGCGGCGCATCAGCGCAAACTCGGGGGCACCGATCATGTTGCGAGTTTCAGGCAACAGCGGGCAGTGCAGGGTCAGGATGTCGGCTTCAGCGAGTGTCTGCTCAAACGGAACATACAGCGAACCGAGGCCGCTATGGCCTTTGTAGCCGGCAAATATCACCCGCATACCCAGCCCGCGTGCCATGTTGGCGACGGCCTGGCCCAGCACGCCATCGCCGATGATGCCAATCGTGGAGCCTGCCAGGTCCTTGATCGGATAGTCGAAGAAGCAGAACTGTTGCGCTTCTTGCCAGCGGCCCCTTCGTACCGCTTCACGATAGGCGCAAATACTTCTGCGCAAGGCAAAGATCAGGGCAAAGGTGTGCTCCGGCACCGTGTTGACGGCGTAGTTGCGAATGTTGCTGACAACGATGCCACGGGCCTGGCACGCAGCAATATCGACGTTATCTGTACCCGTCGCGGCAATCGCCACCAGGCGAAGCTTGTGTGCGGTTGCGATCGCCTCTGCCGTCAGCTTGACCTTGTTGAGTACAACGATATCGGCATCGGCGATACGATCAGCCACTTCTTCGGCTGCCGTGCGCCCCCAGGACTGGATTTCATGGCGGAATGAGGGCGTGCGCAGCACGGTCTGCGGCGACAGCGTGTCTCGGTCAAGAATGACGATCTTCATGCCTTGTAACCCTGGCGTTCCAGTTGGGCGTCAATCCAGGTGGTATCCAGGCGCCCCTCTGCGATTTCTTGAACGGTCACCTTTTCTGCCGCGCACTTGGTCAGCGCGGCGTCCAGGATGTATTGCGCAGAATCAAAGGGTACGCAAAGCAAACCGTCAGCATCTCCGAGCATCAGGTCACCCGGGTTGATGACCATGCCGCCGATTGCAATCGGCACATTGATTTCGCCAGGCCCGTCTTTGTACGGCCCCCGATGGGTAACCCCGGCGGCATAGACCGCAAAGGTGCCTGCCTGGATGGCATCGAGGTCGCGAATGGCACCGTTGAGCACGATGCCGCCCAGGCCTCGCTTGATCGCCGTGGCCACCATCAACTCGCCCATCAGTGCGTTGGTAAGGTCGCCCCCACCATCAACCACAATCACGTCACCGGGTTGTGCCAGATGCAAAGCCTTGTGGATCATCAGGTTGTCACCCGGGCGTGCTTTCACGGTAAATGCAGGCCCAACCATCCCCCCGGCTTTGTGATACGGGCGCAGATGGGCGCCGCCAGCGATCATGCGGCCCATGCAGTCGCTGACGTTGGCAACCGGCACAGAGCGGAAGCCTTCGATCAGTGCTGCGGGCAGTTGGCGTGTACGCGGGAGGATTCGAAATCCGATCATTATTATTTCCCATCTTGACGGGGTGAGCGGCCGACGAGGTGACAGCCGGTGGGGTCAGGTGTGGATGCGAACCGCTTTACAGCTGAGCGATTGGAATCGGTGTCACCTGTGGATTGACGTCACTCTAGGAGAAGGCTCAGCATGTAAAAAGCGAATTTAACAAGACTATAAAGTTCGATAAAAGCGATGAATCAGATGACTTTTAAACAGCTGGAAGCGTTCTACTGGGCCGCTACATGCGGGAGCTTCGCCATCGCTTCCGAGAAGCTGCATATCTCGCAATCGTCGCTGTCAAAACGTCTGGCCGAACTGGAGACAGCGCTAAAGCGGCCGCTGTTTAATCGGGATGGGCGCAGAGCCGTGCTGACGGCAGATGGTCGAGCCTTGCTGCCCCGCGCCAAGGCATTGTTGAATCATGCGGATGAAGTGGTGGCTTCTGTCGGCGCGGCGCAAGCCATCCAGGGCCGTTGCAGGTTCGGAGTAGGGGAAATCGCCGCCTCATCCTGGTTGCCGAAACTGGTTTCAGCGCTTCGCGCACGGCATCCTCAACTCAAACTCGAGCCTTATGTGAACCTGGGCGTGGAACTGGAATCCAGTCTCCTGAGCGGAAAACTGGACGCGGCCATTATCGCGCGACCCTCCTCGCACCCGGCGCTGGCATCCGTTCTGCTGGCCCAGGCGGAATACATATGGGTAGCGGCCCCGGATGTCATCAAGCCGGGGTGCCTGGTCGAAGAGATTGTCGGGGAATTGCCGGTGGTCACGATGGCACCGCATGCCGGTTCAACCCGCTTGCTCGACGACTGGTGCCGCGAGTCCGGCGCGGTAGCCTGTGACATCATCGAGTCCAACAGCATGGCAACCATTGCCGGTTTGATCTCGGCGGGTATTGCCATTGGTTACTTGCCCCGTGGCTGGCTCAAACCCATGCTGCAAAACAAGGCCGTCATTCCCATGCCCAGCAACACCCCCCTCAAGAAGCTGGAGTACCGATTTTATTGGCGGCAGGACGATTCCCGGCCGGTGATTGCAGCCTTGCGGGAAATGTCGCTGAAAGCTGTGGATTACGACACGCCGTTTCTTATGCTTTGAGCCCGCCATTCAGCGCTGGCTGGCGTGCTGCGCTGCGCTGCGCCTCTTGCCATTTAGCAATGACGAGCGGCGCCAGCACGACCCAGGGCATTGAGTGTGGTCGTGTACAGGCCAGCTGTGACTGGGGGCAGGGCATGAAGATGGGGCCCGTGCCCGGCTTGAGCGCGTGACCCATCAACAGAAGTAGTGCCCCCCTGCCTTGCGTCGATCAGGTGGCGATCAGCGTAAAACCTCGCAGGCACGACGGATACGCGCGCAGCCCTCCTGGATCACTGCTTCGCTGCTGGCAAAAGACAAGCGCACATAAGGGCTGATGCCATAAGCCTCGCCCACGACCGTGGCAACGGCGCCATCCTCAAGCCAGTACTTGACGACATCGGCGTCGGTGCTGAGCACTTGCCCGCCAGGCGTGGTTTTACCCAGCAGCCCTTTGACGTTGACGAACAGGTAGAAAGCCCCATCCGGCACTGTGTGGGTCAGGCCAGGGACGCCCTCAAGTGCAACCTGCATGATGTCCCTGCGGCCCTTGTAGAGCCTGGCCATTGCCTTGACCGGGGCCTGATCCCCGGTAAACGCCGCGACAGCCGCCGCCTGGCTTATGGAGCTTGGGCACGTGGTGCTCTGGGAGAGCAGCTTGCCCATCGCCGAGATCAGCCATTTCGGCCCTGCGCCGAAGCCCAGGCGCCAGCCAGTCATGGCATACCCTTTGGAAGCCCCGTTGACAATCAGCATGCGCTCCTTCAGGTCCGGGGCAGCTGCCGGGAATGAGGTAAAGGGTTGATCGCCATAGATGAAGTGCTCATAGATTTCGTCAGCCATGATCAACACCTGCGGGTGATCACCCAGCACCTGGGCCAGCGCTTGCAGCTCGGCAAGGGTGTAAACAGCACCGCTGGGGTTGTTGGGGCTGTTGAGGATGACCCACTTGGTACGAGGCGTTATCGCCTGTTCAAGCTGGGTGGCCGTCAGCTTGAAACCGTTGTCTTCATGGCCCTGGATAACGACCGGGGTTCCGCCATTCAGGCGGGTGATATCCGGGTAGGAAACCCAGTAAGGCGCATGGACGATAACCTCGTCCCCAGGATTGAGGGTAGCCGCCAGCGCTTCAAAAATGACCTGCTTGCCGCCCGATGCGGCCACCACCTCTTCAATGCTGTACTCCAGGCCATTGTCACGGGCGAGTTTGGCGACGATGGCCTTGCGCAGGGCAGGGGGGCCCAGCGTGTGGGTGTAGTGAGTATCGCCGGACTCCATCGCTTGGCGTGCGGCCTCAACGATATGCGCCGGTGTGTTGAGGTCAGGCTCACCCACTGTAAAGTTGACGATGTCCCGGCCTTCTGCGCGAAGCTGCGCCACCAGGGCGTTGGCGGCGATACTCGGGGATGGGGCAATACTCAGCACTCGCCTGGACAAAAACGCGTTGTTCATTTTGTTTTTTCTCGCAGCAAACGGGTTTGAACCAAGGCGTTGTTGTTCCGCAACAGACCAGCAGATCCATGGGATGCACCCTGGGTTTACGGTCAAGCCGTCGGCGCTGAGGTTCAGTTCGCCGCGTGGAGGAGAGGCGCGATACCAAGCCCTCAGCGCTGGAGCATGCTCACCGTGGGGCCGATCTTAGGCTGATCAGAAATATACGTTTAGCGACATTTAATGATGATGAACCATCGCTTTTAGTGATGTTTTTTTAGCCATGTTCCCGCATGAGCATTCGCGGTCGGGGTGCAACAGGCTGCCAGTGAACAAGTTGTGCACGGTTCGTAAGGCAACGGGGTTATGGCGAATTAATGGCTTTATGCTAGCATCGCCGCGCGTAGCCGGACTCTCGGCTCGCCCAGGAAACCGGTTAAGGAAGACACACGTTGAAACCCATCAAAGCGCTGCGAGCACAGGCCAATCGGCTTGCTCGCGGTTTGATGCTTGTCCTGCTGTGTAGCGCGTTCGGGGTGCAGGCTGACCAGGTTATCGGTCGCTTCAACTCGGTGGCGGGGCCTTTCAGTCACATGGAAACCCCGGCAGGCAAAGCCTACTTGAACCTGCATGAGCGCAAGGTGCAGGTGCAACTGCCCGACGACTGGCGTGAAAGCACCGTTGAAACCACGATGGAACTGGACGGCGACACGGCGGTGGTCATGAGCTACAGCACCGCCCAGTGCGAGTCGCAGACTGCTCTGGTGGTGATCTCCGGGAACACCGCCTGGGGCCCTTACCGACTGGGGGGCTGTGGCGACGTGCTGGCTTTCCAGCGCAGTGAAGACGGCAAGAGTTTCGTCGCCATGCAAATGAAAGGCCGAAGCTCTGAAGCCTGGACCTATTCCTCCAAGGACAAGAATTTCCGTGGGCCGATGAAAGTCGACCTGCCGGGGTTGCTGCATGCCCTGTCCAAGGCCCGGCCGGCGGTTGCCGATACAGCGGCGGCCAAACCGGCCCCGCCGCGCACCGCGCCGTCTGCACCGCCACCGACCAAACCGCTGGCGCGCGAGCCAGCCCAGGCACCCAAGCCTGCTGTCAAGGCGTCGATCCCTTCCGCGTTGCCGCAGCCGGTAGCCAATGCGGTCGTCGAACATGCCCAGGCCACTACGGCGCCCAGGCGCCGAGTGGAGATCAACCTGATCTCCAGGGTGGAGACCCGGTCGTGACCAGCCTGACACCGTTTCAGCGATTGGCTTCCCGTGCGCAGCGCCACACGCCGGTCAGGGCGTTGATGCACTGGCTGCGCCAGGACAAACAGCCCCTGCCACGGCGCCAGGAGCGGCTGCTGGCCCTGGTGATGCTGACCCTGACGCTGCTGTACCTGATGGTTGAAATGGGATTCAACGCCCGTTTGCTCGACGTGGTCGGTGGTCTGGCCAGCCACCACCAGGTGGAGTCCATCGAATTCTACGGGCGCTTGATTGCCGGTACGGCGGTGGCCCTGCTGGGGTTGGGCATGGTGCTGAAGAAGAGTTTGCGCCTGGGCTGGAGCCGTCTGCGCACGACAATCTGGGCGGCCCTGGTGATCGTCGGTTGCATCGGTACCACCTACTTTGCGCAATTGGCGCTGGTCAATCACCTGGTGGATCGCTCGACGCCCGATGAGCGGGCGCGCGCGGCCCTGGGTGTGCCGATGACGTACTTGATGATGCACCACGACTTCAAACTGACCGGCCTGAACCTCACGCCCGAGGATCTGCAGCGCCCCGAAGGCAAGACCTTGCTGGCGACGTTTCCGATCATGCTGCTGTCGGCAGATCACCTGACCGAGAGCATCAAGCAGCAGGCGCAGCCGTTCTTCGAGTTGTTCGCCGAAACCGTGCGCGGTGATGCCGACGTCAGCTATCGCCACTACCAGGACTCCCTTGCCGAACTGAATGAAAGCTATCGCCAGTACCAGCAGGGCAGCAGCCGTTACCTGGAAGCGATCAGCGCGGCCTCCATCGCCCGCCACCAGCAACAGGCCTGGAGCGACTATGTGCAGAACCTCAAGCAACGCAATCGCCGCCTGACCCCCAACAACGTGCCCCGGCGCCATGCCCACACGGTACGCCAGTCGCTGCGCGAGAAGGGCATCAACGTGGCCGACGACTGGCGGCCCAATGACCGCGCCGGTTTCAATCAGGCCGTGGCCCGGCGTGTGCAACTGCAGGCCCGCAGTACCTATGCTGCCGGCCTGGTCTCGGTCGACCGATGGATCGACCCGGGCTTGGCGCGCGCACAGTTTTTTGCGCAATTGCCGATCCAGAACAAGTGGCGCGACGCCTTGCACTTGCCGTACTTGATCACCTTGCAACCCGACCTGTCGCCCGGCGGTTTCGAGCAAACCGTGTACCGGCCGACCATCAGCTACGATGCCAAACAATTGATCGAAGACCGCCTGGTCGACCCGCAGAACTACCGCGACAGAGGCGAAAAAGCGCAGATCGGTCGTGACAGCTACCGGGCGCTGATTGTGCCGATGATCGCCCTGTTGTTTTCCCTGCTCGGTGCCTTCACCCACATCTTCAAGTGCCTGGGTTTTTTCACCCGCACGCTGTGCTATGTCCCGCCGAGGCTTTATATGCTCGCCTTCGCTGGCTATGCGCTGGTGGTGTTGACGGTGCCGATGTACTGGACCAACAAAGTGACCGAGCAGCCGCTGTTTCTCGACCTCAAACAGCAGAACGGCTCTGCGCTGGGGCCGATGGGCTGGATCATTGCCCATAGCGTGCAGTGGACGGCGCAGGTCCAGCCGGTGTTTTACCCGCTCAACGAACGGGTGCGCCAGCAACTGCTCGGGGGCCTGACCTACGGTTATCAGCCCCAATGAATGTTTATCTTCAATCCCGAAAGGAGTCGCCCTTGTCGCGCGCACGTGCTGTATCGACCGTATTGCTTGCCTGCACCGGTTTGTTGTTGAGTGGATGCCAGAACTCGCCCTTGGGCAGCACGGCGGTTGGCGGCGTGCTCGGTTGCATTGGCGGTGCGGCGATTGCGGCCGGGACCGGCGGCCACCCGGGCACCGGTTGCGCCATTGGCGCGGCCCTGGGAGCGCCGACGGGCTACTACGTGGGCCGTCAGAAAGATCTGGAAAGCGCCCGGCAGGCCAAAGCCGCCATCGAGCGCCAGTCGGGTGATGTCGCTGTGGTCCAACTGAAGACCCGCCAGGAAGCGGTGCCGGAAGACAAGCGCAATGACGTGGGCGCTGCGAGTGTTGAAAGCGTGGACTCGATGCAGGTCAACGTGCCGCAGACCCTGGTGAAAAAGCGAGACCAGCGCCTCAAGCAGCCGCTGTCACAAGTGGGCAACTACGTGTCCAGTGCCAGCAGCAAGGCCAACATTGTCGTCACCACCCGCAGCAAGAGCGACTTCAACTACATCGTCACCAACATCAAGAAGGGTTATACCGGCAAGGTCTCGCCAGACAAGGTGACCTACGAGTACCGCGAATTGACGCGTGGCACCCAATCGGCGATCCAGGTGATGCCAAGCGCCCAGGCGTAAGGTTTCAGGCAAAGGGCGGCAAGGACGGATAGCCAGAAACAAGAAAGCCCGCACGAGGCGGGCTTCTTGAGGTGTTGCTCAGACTGTCTGGGACAGGTCTGGACAGCTGTTTGGGCCGGGGTAATCTGAACTGATTTAATAACATGCTGATTTTGTTTATTTTTTTTTAGTAATGAAAAATATTTGGAATACCTTTTGGAATACCTAGTCGATGTGGATCTCTATTTCGGCACCTTCCATCCTTACGACAATTCAGGTAGCTGGGTCAGTCTCGCCATCCGTTCTGAGGACCCGCGAAACGACGAAATGCTGCATACAGATTTCTTCAGGCAAATGTCACAGCACTATTATGCGCTTGATCGGCCGATCCTCATCAGCGGTAGAATAGCGAGCTTGAAGCCCCTTAAGATCGCCAGCTCCTTTATAACGACTTGAGACCTTCATGCGCCCAGATCATGCACACTTATCATTTCTCACTGTAAACCAGGCCCTTGAGAATCTGAGGGCGATGACGAAGCAGCCTATGACTGAAGAGGATTTGCTAACTCAATGCGAGGAAGGGCATTGCACAGCCTATTTGAGGCTGAAAGGGGGGCAAGGATTGACACACGTCTCTGGCGAGCCAGGCGATGAACCCGAGTGCGTTTTTGCAGCAGGGGTCCAACAGGTTCTTTACGTTCAGAATATTCGATTAGCGCGATCCGGTGCCCCGGTTTCTCTCAGGCTAGTCGGCCCTGTGTTCAGAGCAGATGATGGCTATGATGAGGTAATCCGAGTGTGGGAGGCGGTTGTCGATTTGAAAAACGCGGATCTGTCATTTAAACCAGCCGATATCGCTGCGCTCGCTGAAACCATCAATGGCGTAATTCCCGAAGCTTACGACTTGGACGCTAAAGAGGAAGCTAGCGCAAGCGCCATAATCGCAGTGCTCGCGCATATGTCACGTTTGGATGTCGCGAGGCCCTATTCTGCTTACGAGTCGATGAAAACAGCGGCTACCCTTGCGAGGGTTGCGATACCTTCACCGGGCACCATCAAGAAATTTTTCGATCTGGCGGCTGATCGAATCGTACCTTCACCTACCAAATGAGGTTTTGCCCAACCTCAGTTGGGACTCTGATTCAGGCCTTCTTATTACATTGCTTGCCACCACACCGCGCCAACGAGCGCCAAGGAGCAATGTAATGGAAATCAGTTTTAGCAACGCCACGCCTGAACGTCGAATTCTCCGTCTGCCCGAAGTGCAGGTCAGGACAGGATTCAAAAGAGCACACATCTATAATCTCATCAGCCAAGGTCGTTTTCCGAAATCCGTTCAGCTTGGTGCGAGGGCAGTCGGCTGGGACTCCCACGCGGTCGAACAGTGGGTCGAGGATCGCATCTCCGGCGAGCCGTCTCGACGCACTGGTAAAGGTGGAGAAATTCAATGACAACTCACGTCTATGTCCTTGCTAGCACCGATGATAAAAAGACCGAAGCTCAGTTTGACGTTATTGAGGAAGCGCACGACGCCGAGTACTGGTTTGTTGATGAAGCGACTAGCCAATCGACCAAGGTGATGAACAGGCCTCGTTTCAGTGCGCTATACAAGTTTGCTCAAAAGGGCGACACCATAGTCGTTTCTTCAATCGAATGCTTAGGCGGATGCAGTTTCGAATTATTCGAGACCTTTAAGGCATTAAAAGCGAAGGGCGTAGGCGTGGTTTCAGTGAGAGAAAATTTTGATCTCTCAAGCCCCGTAGGAAAGACTCTCCTAAAGACGATAGCCTCAATCTCGGACCTTCAGCGTGCCGTTATAGGGAACGAGAAGCGAAAGGGCAAAAAAATATAGGTGGTCGGAGCAGGTGCAAAAAATGGCGCTTCCTTGAAATTTGCTGGCTCAGAGAGTGAAGGCTTCGATCTATCCAGCCCAATCGGGAAAGCAATGCTCACCATGTTGGCTGCTGTCGCTGAGTTGGAGCGTTCGAATATAAAAGCCCGGCAACTAGCGGGTATTACTCGGGCTCGAGCGATGGGACAGAAGCTGGGCGCACCCAAGAAGATTGACGACGCCGCGGTACATGCATGGCGTAAAGCCAACTCAGCCACCATTCAAGAAACAGCAACACAGTTCGGAATATCCGTTGCCGCAGTGAAACGAGCCTGTGCCAGCAAAGCCTTAAATACTGTAGTGGGGGAGTGATAATGGCAGGCAAGCAGAAAACCCCGGACCAAGCAGTACAGGCTGTCGTTCTGAGAGAGGCAGGGTGGACGATATCCGCAATTGCAGGTCGACTATCGATCAGTGTTAGCACGGCTCAGCGCCTTCTTAAAAGGCACAATGCAGTAGCTGGCGCTGGAACTCAGGCGCTGATAGAAAAAGCCAGAGAAGAACTACTCACAACGGCATTTTCTCTCGACGCTGTGCAGCAGAGTGTGGCTTCCCTGGTGACCGACGAGCTGGCGCTAACTCAACAGATCAGGATAAAGCTCGCAAATGCGATTGAAACCCTCGAACCAACTGACCCGACAGTTTTCAGGGGACTCGCTGCCGCAGCTACGACACTCAAGCTAACGCAGGACGTCACGCGACGTGCGTTGCCTCTAGATAAGTTGAATCAATCTCTGGCTTTCGAAGAGCTTCCAGAGCTGAAGATTCACATCATGACTGAAAACGATGTCGCCGAGATGCGAGCACAGCAGAGACTAGAAGAAGCGGAGCGCAATGGGGACATCAATGGCATTGAAGACGAGCAAGAAACTTTGCGGTGGTTCGAAGGCAAGCAATTGGCCAAGCTAAATCAACAGGATAACGACATCATCTGTGAAGGCTTTGACTTACAGATGACCTGACTATGACCTATCAATCGTCAAACCCTTAGAACACAGTGTAAGTATCGAACCCCATGGCGCTTCTGCCGGTATGGTTATTTTGAAAATCGGACCCCAGACATCGGGGATGTTGAGCCATGAAAGAATACGACCAACATTTTTGCGGTACTCCTGTAAAACCCGACATTGGAGTAAATGCAAAAACCATACGGCGCCGCCTGAGTCCCAGAAGGCTCTCAACAACTGGCCAGGCAAGGGTTCTGGCAGGATTCGCTGCGGGCATAGAAAAACGTGTAGCAGCTATTAGCCAATTAGATCCTCAGCTTGATAAGAAAGCTATCGAGCGTATCCAAAAGATCGATTCCGACGTCTTAGGCTTTGCAAGAAGCTACATCTCTACGGGTAATCTTCCGGATTGGTCGAAGAGCCTCAACAAGGATATCAAGCAGTTCTTCCGGCTTCGTCATCTACTCTCTCAGCCCGACTCTCGCACGATCAGTATTCGCTTAGGGCATAAGGTCGCCGAAGCTGCCCTGAGCGCTCCCAGGGGGCCTGCAGATTACCTGGCCGGTATGATTATGAGAACGCTCAAGGCGTTAGGCATTAGTACCGAGCTGGTCTTTAATCTTGAGTTTGTGCATGGTATCTGTCGAGAGAATCACCCTCTGCACATCCATGGCGCTCTCTATGTGCCGGATGATCAAATCCATATCGTCACAGAAGCCCTCACACGGGTGCTAGCGAGCGATTACAGAGCACGTTGGACCAATGTCGCAGTTCTGCTGGAAGCCCCTCACCCCGGTGGCTTTTGGGCAAGCTACTGCATCAAGGAATCGGCTGTAACCTCTGAGATGCTATTCCGGCGAGGCGTCCGGAATAAATTAGCTTCATACGCCAGCCGTCGACAGAGCCAGCGCGCCAGGGCGTTCTACAATCGGATCGAAGATTGGTTCAGTACAGAGTAACCGTACATCCGTACTGTCAATTCGACGTCTCGATCTCCAGCTAGGAGACCCAGGCAAAACACCTTCAAATGGGGTCGCAATATCGGCTAAACGAGATGGCGTCTAAACCTACTGTAGGGCATATTGCGATGATCAATCAGGGAGGAATCGAATGACCGCAGAAATCGCGATAATGAGTCGGACCGCTGTTGTCCTCGCTGCCGATAGCGCCACTACCGTTACGTCATGGAAGGATGGTCAGCAGGAAAAAAGGTACTTTAAAGGCGCGAATAAGCTTTTCGAATTAAGCCGCGTCGGCCCGGTAGGTCTTATGATCTATGGTTCTGCGGACCTTCACGGCGTGCCTTGGGAGCTGCCGATCAAAGCCTACCGAGAAGCTCTGGGGCAAGACCAATACGATAAGCTCGAGACGTATCCCCAACGGTTTTTCGAATTTGTTGAAAAAGAGGAAAAGCTTTTTTCGGAAGAGGCTAAGTCAAAGGCACTGTTCGATGTAGTTGCCGCAGCTTTATACCGTCTCCAGATCCGGATAGCCCAAGAGGTTGGTGTCGAGGAGATAGACGCACTTGCGGGAAAGACAGATCAGGAGATAGACGAGGCTCTACAGCGCGTTGAATCGGCCGTAGACCAACTGAGTCTACCGCCGCTGCTAAGAGAGGCGGATATAGCGAACGCCCATGCGAGCACCGCCCCTCTTTTTGCGCCGATAGCTACAAGCTCGATATTTCTGTTCCAGCAAGCCGCCTCTCGAGAATTCCTCGTACCCCGATTTCTAGAGGCTCTTGCGAAGCTTGCTGTTAAAGAATTTATTATGTATGCCAACAAAACCGGTGTGGTCGTAGCTGGGTATGGTAAGGAAGAGTTTTTCCCTGTTCTGGAAACATATGACTGCTATGGGTTTCTTGGAGAGCGGTTGATTCTTGACCGACGCGATCCCAACGTTATGGACGCTACCTGCCCTGCGGTCATCCAGCCATTCGCTACAACGCATATGATCAACACGTTCCGGATGGGGATATCGCCGGACGTGTTCAATACCGTTGACGACTCCACAGCAAATGCATTCCAAGAACTAAGCGATAAAATTCTTGCAGAGCTAGGGCCAAGCGCTACGCTCGATCCTACAAGGAGGACTGAAATCATCAGCGAGGTCTATGCTGCTCATTCTGACAGATGGCATCAGCAGATACGTAATCAACATATATTTCCGCTGTCAACCATTGTACATTTGCTGCCGCTTCCGGAGATGGCTGCTCTCGCTAAGAGCTTGATTGAGTTGGAGTCTCTCAAGGAGCGAGTCACTCGCCCGTCGGAGTCGGTGTCTGGACCTATCGACGTAGCGGTCATTAGCAAGCATGATGGATTCGTCTGGATAGACCGGAAGCACTACTTCCGACCAGAACTGAACCACCGTTTTTTTAATCGGACAGAGTGATGGAGCGTTGAAATGAATCTCCCTTTCGCTAACCCTCAAGCGCGAAACCAGAGCGCCCAGGTGCAGGATGCACTCAGTTCGGCGAATCAGCGTGTGCAGCCTGTACGTCAGAACACCGAATCAGATTTTTACGCGCAAATGGTCAAAAAGCTGAACGATAAACCAAGCGTAAAAGAGATAATCCAGGCTTATTCGCACGGCTAACAGTACCGACGTACGTCCTCAAGCCCTCTCGTTTAATAGACGAGAGGGCTTTGCTTTTTGGGGAGAGGTCCAGCCCTGGAGCTTGTCCCATATCGTATGAGGCTAAGTATCGCAGGCTCGTGCAGCTCACAGACCTTCTGATGCTGAAACGAGATACCTTGCTGCGCGTGCCGATGTCAGAGAATCTCAGAGTGCATCTCGGTTCTCTCAGATGCCTTTTGGCACCGGGGTCTAGGAGCCGTGATGCGAGCCGCACCTCTTGAATGCTCATTTCCCAACTCAATTTGCTGAATTCGCAGTGCGCAGTCCCGTTCATCTCCTTTAAGCAATCCGGCTTTACCTCTGCCAAGGCGGAGGCTGCGAGGGCGACTGGACAGACTCATAGACCCCGTAAGCGAGCCTGTAGGCCGGCAAGAGATGCATCGGCGCGGAGATTGATGTGCTATCAATCTGAAACTAGTACCATCGGCGTAGGATTCGGCCGGCAGACCACTGTCTTCCAAGCGCTGCGCATATGGCAATTGGGGACCAATGTGTTAGTGCGCATCGCGATTAAACACCCTAAGCCAGGATTCAAAAATAACTAATGCACACGGGTTGTGTAATTTTGACGGACTTAATTTAAGTAGCGGAGCAAGTTTAAATGGCATTTAACCTTACTAGAATGACAGCTTACGCGCTGATTAGTGCTTTGGAAGAGGACTTCAGAAGCCTGATTAAAAATCATCTGAATGAGACTAAGGATAATATCCTTCTTAACCCAGAGTTGGAATTTAGGGCTAAGAGCAGAATCGAAAAGGATATTGGTATTCTGGAAGGAGTGGAAAAAGAGGATTTAATTGACTATTTTGATCTGGGTGATACCTATCAAACTGTAAACTCTAATGCGGTTCAGTTTCCCGGTCATATAACGCAGCAGATAAAAAAGCATACCAAAAAATTCGATAGTCTGATTCCTATTAGAAACAGAGTTATGCATATACGGCCTCTAAATATCGATGATCTCCCTACAATATTGGTAGTGTGTGAGTCGCTGTCACTGGCTGATGAGGTAACTTGGAGTAATGTTTCAATTACTCTCGATAAGTTGCAGGAAAATCCTAGCTTTGTGTTGTCTTTAGAGTTTAAGGTGCTCGAATCTGAAACTAGGGTCAGCCATAATCTACCACTCCCTGATTTTGATGAGACTGGATTAATAGGTCGCGATCAGATTGTGCTTAAGGTAAAGGAGCTTTGCCTCGGTGGTTTTCCGGTCATATCAATAGTTGGGGAAGGAGGGATTGGTAAGACAGCCTTAGCACTGAAGGTGGCTTATGAACTTCTAGAAGAGGAAAGGTGTCCTTTTGATGCGATTGTGTGGGTTACTTCAAAAACCACGCAAATAACAGTGAATGAAATCAAGGATATAAAAGGGGCTATTTCAGATTCCCTTGGAACGATTCAGGGTATTTCGGATCAGATTACAGGGACTAGTAAAGCTTTTGATTTACAAGAAATTACAGAATACCTAGCTACTTTCAAAATTGCGTTATTCATAGATAACCTTGAAACCATACTTGATGACAATATCAGAAGATTTGTGGAGTCGCTCCCTCAAGGAAGTAAAATTGTCATAACGTCAAGGATCGGTTTAGGTGCTTACGAGTATCCTATTAAGCTCAAAGGTATTGATGAATCTTTCGCATCGCAACTTCTACGAACTCTGGCAAAACTGAGAGGTGTCTCTAGTCTTGCTAAGCTCGATGAGGCCGTCCTGCGTAGCTATGTCAATCGAATGCATTGTAATCCAAGCTACATCAAGTGGTTCGTAAGTTCCATACAAACTGGGTTGACACCGGAAATTGTCTTGCAAAATTCAAATTTGTTTTTGGAGTTTTGTATGTCAAACGTCTACGAGTATCTATCCAAAGATGCGAGATTGTTAACAGCAGCACTTCAGTGCGCTCCCGGACTGAAAGATATTCCTGAGTTAGCTTACCTTACCGAATTTGATGCGCTAAAAGTACAGAAAGCTATTCAAGAGTTGATGGCCACAAACATGCTGTCTGAAGCTTCAAAAACGAAGGGGGCTAGTGTTAAGACTACGTATCAAATCTCCGAGCTGTCACGTGCATATTTAGGTAAGCACCACAAGCCAACCCAGGGGTTTCAGAAGGCCATTCGAGAGAAGCGGAATAAGCTAAATTCATTATATGAGCTACAAATGTCGCAAAGAGAAAATAATAAGTATTCGATACGTTCTATAAAGTTTAGAGATAAGAGTGACAGGGTAGTAGCTAGAATGCTGCAGGAGTCACTGAAAAACATAAACTTAGGTCAGCACGACAAAGCTTATGAAACTCTTGAAGAAGCTCGGCGGCTAGCGCCCGATTACTCAGAGGTTGCGCGAGTATTGGCTTATTTCTACCAGAAAAGTGGTAGCTTTAATGACGCTAGAGATCAGTACGAACTAGCCATAGTGCTGGACGAAAATTCACCTCAGTTGAACTATTGGTTTGGGAAGTTTTTGCTTCAAGAGGAAGAGAACGCGGACGATGCAGTGATCCAATTTGAGCTTGCCCATAGCAAGGATCCGGAAGCGGCTGAAGTATGCCTTTCTCTCGCGCGAGGATATATGTTTCAGCACAAATTTAAAGAGTCTCGCGAGATCCTTGAAACCTTGAAGTGTAAAATAGAAGAGGCAGAAGAGCATAATCAGAAAGTTTACTTGGATACTGATATTCAGATCTATTACCGCACCGGTGATGATCTTACAGCTGCTGGTGATTACATAACAGCAATAGAGAAATTCAAGGAGATGAAGGGGGCGTTCCTTAAAGTTCCAGATAAGTTTAGGGATTCATTTCTTCGCAAGAAGCTAACAAAAAGTAGCGTAAGCTTAAACAAGATTATAAAGTCAGGATCGGCAGCAGTAGCAGATGCGCTGGCGCTGAAACAGTGGGTAGAGGTAGAGTCTTCCCTATAAATATAGTTATCGAATCGTCGTTTAGTCTAGGCATTTGGGCTCGTTAGAACTCAGATGCCTAGGACCCGGTTTCCTCAAAGCCAAGCTGGTCAGTATGGCGAAAACCAGATCGAGCTACCGGTCGAGGTTAGATCACAACCGAGCATGGGCTGAGGTATAGGCTGAGTCCATCATCGAATAGAAAAACTTTTAATATCAAAGGTTTATTTGAATTTTAAAGCCGGTTTGTGGCCGGCTTCTGATGCTTGTACCGTTGTGTTTGTCTCCAGGGCGGCCCGAGTGCGTCACAATGCAGACTTACCGGCAGTGGCTGTTAGCTGTGCAAACTCGCAGGAAAGTAGGGCTATCTGCCAAGGCTTCAAGCTTAGGCAGGTCCTTTCACGTATCCCTCGGTTTAGGGGAGAATGTAGTGGCATGATGAGTCGGAGTTCTCAGTTCCTCATGTCAATGATTGCTGACATTGAAAGATTCCCGGTAGCAGCTCCTTGGATGTGTTCGCTCCACCACTTCATCATTGGACGCCTGCGCTCGATATAGTCAGCCCGATTATAGGCGCTACGCACTTCGTCCTTATCGACATGAGCGAGTGCAACCTCAATCAACTCAGCGTCCCAGCCGTGCTCGTTCAGTATTGTGCTCGCCATTGAACGCATACCGTGGCTAACCAGACGCCCCGCAAATCCCATCCGCTTAAGCGCCATGTTGGCGGTCTGGCTGTTGCAATGTGTGCGCGGATTTCGATCTGCGGGGAACACATATTCACGGTGTCCACTGAGGGGCTTGATAGCCTCCAGAAGCTCGAGCGCTTGCTGCGTGAGCGGGATTATATGCGTGCGACGCTTTTTCATCCGCTCCGGTGGGATCGTCCATATCTGCTTTTCGAGGTCGATGTCTGCCCACCGAGCAGTAGCGGCCTCTGCTGGACGGGTCATTGTGTGGAGCTGCCACTCGATCAAGCAGCGTGTGGTTCTTTTGATACTGGCATTGGCGACAGCTAGCATCAGTTCTTTCAGCTCATCCGGCGCCAGCGCCGCCATGTTTTGCTTCTTCGGTTTTTTAAAGACGGAGCGGATGCCACTGAGCGGATTTGAAAAAATCAGTCCGGCATTCACTCCGTAAGTCATGATCTCGTTGAGACGCTGGCTAAGCCGCTTAACTGTCTCTAGGCTGCCTTTTGCCTCAAGAGGTCTCAGCAATTTAATCACCGCTGGCGCAGTGATTGCTGAAATCGGCGTCAGCGCCAGGTCGGGAAATACGTGGAGCGTTAAAGAGCGCCAGATGTCTTCGGCGTACGCGGTGGTGACTGAGTCTTTCTTGAGATCAAACCAGGCTGTGGCCACGTTTTTAAATGTGTGCTCTGTGGTCGCCTTTAGCGTCTGCCGATCCGTGTCACGCTTCTCCTTAGGGTCGAGACCCTGGGCAACCAGCTCCCTGGCGCCAACGGTGCGTTTCCGTGCTTGAGCTAGGCCTACCTCGGGGAAGGTACCCAAACCCATGTTGACCCGTTTCTTGGTCACCGGGTGGATGTAATTGAAGTTCCAAAGCTTTGACCCATTGGCTCTGACCCTCATCTGAAGGCCGCCACCATCAGTGAGGGTGTAGTCCTTCTCCCGTGGTTTAGCGGCCTTGACTTTGACGTCCGAAAGGCGCGCCGCTTGAGCTCCCATGGTGTATTCCAAGCTGTTTGTGTATTCCAAAACTTAGCAGGTGAGCGCTTGGAATACCACTTGGAATACACGAACTAACAGATGTTCCTGGACGCCCAAAGATGTCAACGGAGTCTAAGTCTCTGTATTTACTGGATTTCAGGCACAAAAAAAGACGTCCGTGGACGTCTTTAGATGTTGAATTGGTGGAGCCGGGGGGATTTGAACCCCCGTCCGCCAGTACTCCGCTGTCGGTACTACATGCTTAGCCGTTTCTATTAAGTTAACCCTCAGCGACCCGAAGGGCAGGGTGCTTTGGGCGAGTTGTGTAAGTTTTAGCCGATTCGTCCACAACGTACTGCACGGCGATCCTGTTCTATATGACAATCACTTCAGGTTTACAGGCATCCCCTAGTGATTGCTGGACCCGAAGGTACCAGGAGGATGGCTAAGGCAGCTTACGCTGCGAGAGCTTGACCCTCGTAGGTTTCGTCATTGGCAACTATAGAAAGTTGCAACAGTGGATTTACGAGTTCTGTTACCAACTCGGCATGCACCTAGAGTTTCGCAACCGGCGTCGAATCCTAAACGGCCCCGATGCCTGCTGTGTGTAACCAGCAAGCTAGCGGAGTCTACGCCTTTCTGATGCAGAAGGCCAACCCAAAGGGCTTACTCACCACCTTTGTTGTTGTTGGCGATGTCCTGCAGCACTTGTGTGGTCAGTGAAATGCAGGCCTGGGTGCCTTCTTTGGTGCCTTTGGATTGTTCTTCCTTGGCCTGGGCTACGGTGCTGTCGATGTTGTCTTGCAAGTCAGAGCTGATTTCGCCAGAGCTGGCGACTGCATCATTGATCTTTTGCAGGTTGATCTGGCAAAGGTCTTCTGCCGCAAACACCGGGGAGGCCAACATCACAGCGGAAATAAACAGACCAGCAAGAGCGGTACGCTTCATGGGGAAAACTCCTTGTGCACATGGTAGGCCCGGTGCTTCCAGGCTCGGTTTTATGCCCCGATTTTCGGGGCTAAAGCTAAATGACTATAGCTGTGCTCCGGAGTTTTGCTTTGATTTGGTCATCGGCAGGACTTTTTTTTTACCCGCAAACGCTGCGTTTTGTGGCCCGTATTCGTTTGCCCTGGCAGGCATTCAAACGCTTATGCAGTGGTCGAGCCGCCATTGAGCGCGATGACCTGGCCGGTTAGCCAGGATGCTTCGTCAGAGCTCAAAAAGGCCACCGCAGCGCCCACGTCTTCAGGGGTGCCCGCGCGTCCCACCGCGGTGCCGGCCTTGGCCACCTCGTCGTAGCCAAAATTGTTCATGCAGCCCAGCGACAGCGCATTGGCGGTGACGCCACTGCGTCCGACTTCGTGGGACAGTTGACGCATAAATCCCAGGGCCGCTGCTTTGGCCGCCGCATAGTCGCTCAGGCCGTAGCTCAGGCCAAGGCGCCAGGATTCAGAGCTGATGATGACGATACGCCCGTGCTTGCGCTCGCACATGCCATCCACCACCAGGCGTGTCAGGCCTAGAATGGCGCGCAGGTTGAGGTCCAGCTGGCGCTCGAAGTCGCTGTCCGCCAGGTCCTTGAACTGGCGCAGTGAGCCGGGCATGCCTGGTGGCACACCGGCGTTGTTGACCAGTATGTCGATCTCGCCAAAGGTCTCGCGTGCGGTGGCCACGATCTGTTCACGCACAGAGGCCTGGGTGATGTCACCGGGAGCGGCGCATACCTCAAGGCCTTCGGCTTGCAGGGCCTTGGCGCTGCTTTCGGCGCGCTCGGCATAAAAATCGTTGATGACCACGCGCGCGCCTTGTGTGGCCAGTGCGCGAACGATGCCCAGCCCCATGCCTTGCCCCGACCCTGTGACCAGCGCCACTCGACCCGATAAATCAAACAAGCGATCTTTGGAAGTGTTCATGCGCACCCTTTTATTGGTAACGAATGGCCGGGACGGCCATGACTGTGATGGCGATTTTTGTTCCGGTACTACCGTTTCGCTACCTCTGTTTGGACGATGAAGGCAGTGCCTGAGGTCTGATCATCAGGGCGAGCAATGCAGGTGGTTTTTGGCCGGGGGCGCGCTTGTCTCGGGGCTTTCGAGCAAGCGCGCCCAGCCTGTCGGGGGGTTACAACGCCTTGGCTCCCGTTACCCGGTCCACCAGGTAAACCAGGCCGTGGTAATCAATGCCACCATGCTGGCTCAGGCCGATTTCACAGGTGCGGCTGGTGGAGATGCCTTCGCTGCAATATTGCACTGCGTCTTTCAAGGTGCGCAGCGAGTGGGCGTTCAGCTCGGGGGTGGTGAAGCCCTTGTCGCCGGCAAAGCCGCAGCAATGGATACCTTCCGGGATCACCACGTCGGTGCTGCACAGTCGCGCAATATCGATCAGGGCCTGGCTTTCGCCCAGGTGCTGGGTGCTGCAGGTGACATGCACGGCAATCGGCGCGGTTTGCGGGGTGAAGTTCAACTTATCCACAAGGTGGGTGCGAATAAAGCGTACCGGGTCGTACAGGTCGAGGCGGCTTTCGCCCAGGTCCTGCACCAGGCGCAGGGTGCAGGGGCTGGTGTCGCAGTAGATCGGGTCAAGCCCGCCACGGCTGGCATGCAGCAGGGCGCCGATCAGTTCCTGGCGCTTGTGCTCGGCCTGTTCGTTGTAGCCTTTGGACGCAAACGGCTGGCCGCAACACAGGCTGTCCATATTGTCGGGGAACACCACCTGGTAACCGGCTTTTTCCAGCAGGCCGCGGGTTTTGTCCAGCAGCGACATTTGTTCCTTGTCACCTGCCGCCGGGCCCATGACCCGTGACACGCACGCCGCCAGGTACACCACGCGCGGGCGGGCATCCTTGACCGGCGGGGTAAAGCGGATCGCCCGTTCCGGCTGGGGCATGGCGTTGGTCCACAAGGGCACGCGGCCTTTACTGGCTTTGCTCAGGGCCGAGGAGATTTTTGCCAGTCGCGGCGCGCCCAGCAGCATGCGCGCACCGTTGGCTACATGCAGGGTAAAGCGCGCGCCCTGCAGCGCGGTGGTGAAGTGACTGGCCAACCAGTCAGCCGTTTTGACACTGTCAGCGCTGCGTGCGCGGAGTTTTTTCACCAGTTCGCCGGTATTGATGCCTACCGGGCAGCGTTGCGCGCATAAACCGGTGGCTGCGCAGGTATCAATGCCTTGATAGGCGTAGGCCTTTTCCAGCTCAGTGGTGTCGATACCCGCGCGCTTCCTGGCCTGGATATCGCGCCAGATCACAATCCGCTGCCGCGGGCTGAGGGTCAGCCCCTTGGACGGGCACACCGGTTCGCAAAAACCGCACTCGATGCACTTATCCACAATCTCGTCAGCCGCAGGCATCGGCTTGAGGTGTTTGAGGTGGATATGCGGGTCTTCGCTGAGCACCACGTCGGGGTTGAGAATGCCCTGGGGGTCGAGCAAACGCTTGAGTGCCCACATCAATTGGTAAGCGTCGCTGCCCCATTCCAGCTCGACAAAGGGCGCCATATTGCGTCCGGTGCCGTGCTCGGCCTTGAGCGAGCCGCCGAACTCCACCGCCACCAGCTGCGCGACGTCATCCATAAAGGCCTGGTAGCGCGCCACTTCCTCGGGGTTGTTGAAGCCCTGGGTGAAGACGAAGTGCAGGTTGCCTTCGAGCGCGTGGCCAAACAGGATCGCTTCGTCGTAGTGGTGCTTGTCGAACAGCTCGATCAGGCGGTTGACGCCGATGGCCAGTTGCTCGACCGGGAAGGTCACGTCTTCGATGATCACCGTGGTGCCGGTTTTGCGCACCGCCCCGACGGCCGGGAAGGTGTCTTTGCGGATCGCCCACAGCTTGGCGTTTTCTTTCGGGTCTTCGGTGAAGTCGACCTGTTTTTCAACCGGGAAATCAGCCAGCGAGGCCATGATGTGTGCCAGTTGCTCGTGCAGTAAGCTCTGCGATGCGGCGCGAGATTCGATCAATAGCGCGCAGGCATTGGCCGACAGTTGTTGTACGAAAGCCGGCATGCCGGGTTTGTCCTGCACTGAGCGCAGGCTGCGGCGGTCGAGCAGCTCGACGGCAGACACGGGCTGGTTTTTAAGGACGGTTACCGCGTTGCAGCAGGTCTCGACATCCGGGAACACGATCAGCGCCGAAGCCTTGTTCGGATGGTCGATCACGGTGTCGTAGGTCACCGAGCTGATAAAGCCCAGGGTGCCTTCGCTGCCCACCAGCAGGTGGCTGAGGATATCCAGGGGGTCGTCGAAATCCACCAGGGCATTCAGCGACAGGCCGGTGGTGTTTTTCAGACGGTATTTGTGGCGGATTTTGGCCGCCAGTTCGGCATTGGCGCGGGTTTCGCGGGCCAATGTTCCAAGCTGTTCGAGCAAGAGGGCGTGGCTTTGGCGAAAGGCGGCGACATTGGCCGCGTCTTCAGTGTCGACCCGGGTGCCGTCGGCCAGCACTACGCGCAGGCCGGCCAGGGTGTGGTAGGTGTTTTGCGCGGTACCGCAGCACATGCCGCTGGCATTGTTGGCGACAATACCGCCAATTTTGCAGGCGTTGATCGATGCCGGATCAGGGCCAATCTTGCGCCCGAACGGGGCTAGCCAGGCATTGGCCTGTGCGCCGATCACCCCCGGTTGCAGGCGGATCTGCCTGCCCTGGCCGCGGATTTCCTTGCCGTTCCAGTTGTCGCCGAGCACGATCAGCACCGAGTCGCTGATGGCCTGGCCGGACAAGCTGGTGCCAGCAGCGCGGAAGGTCACCGATACCTGGTCGCGACGGGCCAGGCGCAGCAGCTCGACCACTTCGTCTTCGGATTCAACGCGAATCACCAGCTTGGGGATCAACCGATAAAAGCTCGCATCGGTGCCGAACGCCAGGGTCGACAGCGCATCGGTAAAACGACGGTCCTGGGGGATCAGCCGCTCGGCATCCCGCACAAAGGCAGCGGGCAGGCTCATGCATCCTCCAGGATCAACACGATCAGGTCTTTCGGGCCGTGGGCGCCATAGGCCAGTACTTGCTCGATATCAGCGGTTTTCGACGGGCCGGACACTAATAGCGCATTGGTCGGCATGCCGGCGGTCCAGTTCATTTCACGCTGCACCTGATAAAAGTTGTCACGAATTTCGCTGGCCTTGAGCAGGGCAAAATGCACCGGCGGCACCAGGCTCATCAGTCGTGGTTCTTCCGGGGTTGGCCACATGATCAGGCTACCGGTGGCGGCAATTGCACCCAGGGTGGTGGTCAAGCTGGCCGGGGTGTCGTTGAACAGTTCGGCTTTCCACGCTTCTACCGGGCGGTCGTAGGCCTTAAGTGTCGGCAGCGCAGGGTTTTGCGCCCAGTGCGCCGTCACTTTTTGCCCGTGAGGTGTAGTCGGCGCGATCAGCAGGCTCGGCAATTGCCGGTCGGTGACCAGTTGCGCGAGCAATGCAGGCCAGCCTTGCTCGGTACTGAGGTGAATTTCGGTGTGTACTGCTTCCATCAGCTTGCGCAGTTGCGGGATGCGTTGCTCCGGGGTGTAGGTCCAGGGCTCTGTGACCAGCACTTCGTCGAAGTTGTCAGGCACCGGTGTGGTGCCAGTCAGGCTTTTACGCAGTTTATTGAGGATGTTTTGCTTGGCGCTCATCGTGTTTCTCCCGACTTTTTCGCCAGATGCTCGCGGGCCATATCGTGCAGCGAACGGGCGGCAGGTTTGGGCGCGCTGTGGTTTTGCGTCCACGGGCCTACCTTGCTCGGCGTCAGGGCACGCAGGCGGGTGGCGGCCTTGAGGAAGGTGCGATAAAGGGCCGGGGAACTGTTGAGCTTGGCCCACATATTCCAGATCAGACGCTCTTTACGCGAATACTTGCTGCCCTGGCCGCGCATGATGCGGGGAGAGGTATCGGGCGCTTTGACGTTCTCTTCGCGCAGGCGTCGCAGCAATGCCGGGATCGGAATTTTTACCGGGCACACTTCGCCACAGGCACCGCACAGCGACGAGGCGCTCGGGTGATCCGGGACTTTTTTCAGGCCCACCATATGCGGCGTGATGATCGCGCCAATCGGGCCGGGATACACCTCACCGTAGGCATGACCGCCAATGCGGGTGTAAACCGGGCAGTGATTCATGCAGGCACCGCAGCGAATGCAGTTCAGCGTCTGGCGCAACTCGCTGTCGGCAAACGCCTGGCTGCGGCCGTTGTCCAGCAATACCAGGTGCACTTCTTCAGGGCCGTCCAGCTCGCCGGGCTTTCGCGGGCCGGAGATCATATTGACGTAGGTGGTGATCGGCTGGCCAAGGGCCGAACGAGTCAGCAAGGACACCAGCGGTACAACGTCGCGCAGGTTTTCGACCACTTTCTCGATACCGGTGACGGCAATATGCACCGGCGGCACGGTGGTCGACATACGCCCGTTGCCTTCGTTTTCCACCAGCAGCAGGGTGCCGGTTTCAGCGACGGCAAAGTTGACGCCGGACACGCCGATATCGGCTTCAAAGAACTTCTGGCGCAGTACCCGGCGGCCGATCTGGATCAGTTGATCCACGTCCTTGGTGTATTCCACACCGAGTTTCTCGTGAAACAGGTCGGCCACTTGCCCGGCGTTTTTATGGATCGCGGGCATGATGATGTGGGACGGTTTTTCGTTGTCGAGTTGAACGATATATTCGCCCATATCGGACTCAAGGCATTCAATGCCTTGGGCGCCGAGCACATGGTTCATCTCCATCTCTTCGCTGACCATCGACTTGCCTTTGATCACCTGTTTGGCGGCGCGCCGGCGGGCGATGGACATGACGATTTCATTGGCCTGGTCGACGGTTTCAGCCCAATGAACCTGCACGCCATTACGGGTCAGGTTGGCTTCCAGGCGTTCCAGCAGGTCAGGCAGTTTGGACAGGGCGCGGGCGCGGATGGCGTTGCCCAGGGCGCGCAGGTGTTCGCGTTCATGGGCGTCGCTGAAGGCAACAGCGCGCTTGGTCATCAGAGAATCCATCGCACTGCGAAAGTTGTTTCGCAGTTGCTTGTCACCCAGGGCTTCGTGAGCACGCTCGCGGAAGTCTTCTTCGACCGCGACGGTGGGGATCAGGGTGCTGGCGTTCATTGGCCACCTCCGGTGCGCTGCCACAGGAAACTGGCCAGATGCTGGCCGCGCAGGGACTCTTTCTGTTTTTCCAGCGAGCCGTTGATATTCATCAGGCAGCCGCAATCGGCGGTGAGCACTTGATGTGCACCGGTTTCAATCAAGGAGCGGGTCTTGTCGGCGACCATTGCGCCGGAAATATCCGGCATGCGTACGCTGAAGGTCCCGCCAAAACCGCAGCATTCACTTTCATGGCTGTGGTCGATGCGCTCCACATTGCCCAGTTGCGCAAGCATTTCGCGACCGTGCAGGTGGGTGTTCATTTCACGGCGTGCCGAGCAGGAGGTGTGCAGCGCGACCTTGACCGGGGCGCCGTGGTCCTTGAACTGGACCTTGCACACAAACAGCAAAAATTCGGTGAGTTCAAAGGTGCGTTCGGCCAGGGCGTGAACCTTTTTCAGGGTCTCGGGCTCGTCCTTGAACAGGTCTTCATAGTGTTCGCGCAGCATGCCGGCGCAGGAGCCGGACGGCACGACCACCGGGTAGTCTTCGGCGAACAGGGCCAGTTGCGATCGGGCTACTTCCCGGGCCTGTTCGGTGTAACCCGAGGTGTAGGCCGGTTGGCCACAGCAGCTTTGGCCTTGCGGGTAGTCAACTTCGATACCTTCGCGTTCGATCAGGTGGATGGCGTCCATCCCGGCTTCGGGGAAGAACAGATCGACCACGCAGGTGCCGAACAGGTAAACCTTGCGCGGTTTTTGCGCGGGGTATTGGCGGGGTACAGGCAAGGGCGGGGCGACACGGGTCGCATTCGGCACGGCGTTGTAAAAAAGCTCGCTCATCAGGCGTCTCCGGGTGGTCCCGGTTATGTGTCCACCGAGGTGGACCGGGTCGTGAATTACTGACGCCGGGGCATGCCCCGGCGCCATTAACGTGCAGTAACCATAGCGCTTATCAGTGAACCAGCATGCCGGTGAACCAGTAGGCCTGGGCCAGGGTGATCAGGCCGACGATGGTGGCGAAAAACAGGCTGTGCTTGAGGGTGAAGCGGAACAGGTCGGATTCCTTACCCACCAGACCGGTCGCGGCGCAGGCCACGGCAATCGATTGCGGGGAAATCATTTTGCCGGTTACGCCGCCGCTGGTATTGGCAGCCACCATCAGGGTGTCGCTGACGCCGATCTGGTGCGCGGTGGTGGCCTGCAGTGAGCTGAACAGGGCGTTGGACGAAGTGTCGGAACCGGTCAGGAACACGCCCAGCCAGCCGAGGAACGGCGAGAAGAACGGGAACGCAGCGCCTGTACCTGCCAGTACCAGGGCCATGGTCGAAGACATGCCCGAGTAGTTGGTGACAAAGGCAAAGGCCAGCACCATGCCGATGGACAGGATCGGCCAGCGCAGCTCGTAGAAGGTCTCTTTTAAAGTGGTCAGACCAGTCTTGATGTCGATTTTCAGGATCAGCATCGAGATCAGCGCCGAGAAGAAAATCGCCGTGCCGGTGGCGGAAATCGGGTCCAGTTTGAACACGGCGGCAATGGCGGTCGGCGCGTTGACGATCGGTGCGGTCTTGATCACCAGTTGATCCAGGTGCGGGATCGCGAAGTTAAACACCCAGCCGTACATCGAACCGCCAGCTGAGAACATCGCCTTGAACGGCTTCAGGGTCCAGATGGTGACCAGTACGGTCAGGATCAGGAACGGCGACCAGGCTTTAAGAATCTGCATCAGGCTGTAAGGCGAAGCCATCAGGTTGGTTGGCTTGCCGAAACCACCTGCGCTGGCGGTAACGATTACGTCAGAGCTAACGCCAGCAATTCGTGCGCCTGCGCTACGTTTTGGCTGCCAGACTTTGAGGAACAGGGTCAGGCTTACCAGGCTGGCCAGGGCCGAGGTGATGTCCGGCAGTTCCGGGCCAATGTAGTTGGAGGTGTAGTACTGGGTGATGGCGAAGCTCAAGCCGGCCACCAGGGCTGCGGGCCAGGTTTCACGCACGCCGCGCAGGCCGTCCATCATGAACACCAGCCAGAACGGCACGAACAGCGACAGCAGTGGCAACTGGCGGCCGGCCATTGCGCCGATCTTGAAGGCGTCGATACCGGTGACCTGGCCGGCCACGATGATCGGGATGCCCAGGGCACCAAAGGCCACTGGGGCGGTGTTGGCGATCAGGCACAAGCCAGCGGCGTACAGTGGGTTAAACCCCAGGCCTACAAGCAGTGCAGCTGTAATCGCTACCGGCGCACCGAAACCGGCTGCACCTTCAAGGAAAGCACCGAAGCAGAAGCCGATCAGCAGCACTTGCAGGCGCTGGTCGTCAGTGATCGACAGCACGGAGCTGCGGATGATTTCGAACTGGCCGCTCTTGACGGTCAGTTTATAGAGGAACACCGCGGCAACGATGATCCAGGCAATTGGCCAAAGGCCATAGGCAAATCCATAGCCCGCTGCGGCGAAAGCCATGTCGACAGGCATCTGGAAGGCAAAGATGGCCACCAGAATCGACAGGACAAGGGTGATGCTGCCGGCGACGTGGCCTTTGAGGCGGAACACGGCCAGGGCGAGAAAGAAGAATACGATCGGGACGACGGCCGCGAGAGCGGACAGGCCGAGGCTGCCGAGCGGGCTGTAGAGCTGTTGCCAGGTTTGCATATGGGGTGGCCCCTAATTGTTATTGGTCGATGCTGTCGACTGCTTTTGGTATATTGGTATTACCAATTTATAATCGCTGTTGGCTAGGTTAAAAGCCTTATGAGGCATGTGTCAATTTGCCGCCTCTAAATCTTTCGTCGAGGTATTCGTTGTCAGGGCATCTGATGGGGTTTTGAGCGGTGTTTCTGATGGGTGTATGCGTGGCGCCAATCGGCGAGAATAGCGGCCCCCGGCGCGTGGTCGGGAGGGTGGAGAGCAGTTATGGGGTTTGATCAGATCCGGCAGCGCCGTTTGTCGGACGATATTGTCGAGCAGCTTGAGGGCATGATTCTCGAGGGCACGTTGAAGTCGGGTGAACGCTTGCCCGCTGAACGTGCGCTGGCGGAGCAATTTGGGGTATCGCGCCCGTCGTTGCGCGAGGCGATCCAGAAGTTGTCGGCCAAGGGGCTGCTGGTCAGTCGCCAGGGTGGCGGCAATTATGTGGCCACATCATTGGGCTCGACCTTTAGTGATCCCTTGTTGCAGTTGCTGGAAAGCAACCCTGAAGCCCAGCGCGATCTGCTTGAGTTTCGTCATACGCTTGAGGCTTCGTGCGCTTTTTACGCGGCCTCGCGGGCGACCGAGATGGATCGCGAGCGTCTGCGGCTGGCCTTTGAGCGGTTGCAGGACTGTTATGCACGGGTTGATGAAGTCAGTCGCGCAGAAGAGGGGGAGGCCGATGCCAACTTCCACCTGGCCATTGCCGAGGCAAGTCATAACGCGGTGTTGCTGCATACAATTCGCGGGTTATTCGACCTGCTCAAGCGCAACGTGGTGACCAATATTGGTGGCATGTACAAGCAGCGCAGTGAAACGCGCGACATGCTGATCAGTCAGCATCGCGAGTTGTATCTGGCAATTATCGAGGGCAGGGCGGAAGACGCCCGGGAAGTGGCGAGCCGTCACCTGGTGTATGTGCAGGAAGTGTTGGAAGAGGTGCGTCAGGAAGTTCAGCGCATGGCGCGGGCTGAGCGGCGTAATGGCTTGTAATTGTTGATGCAAGCCCTGTGGGAGCGAGCTTGCTCGCGATTCAGGCAACTCGGTGTATCAGGTATACCAAGTTGATTCCATCGCGAGCAAGCCCGCTCCCACAAGAGCTGAGGCAGCATCAAGGCAGTTGCTCCCACGAGTGCAAGGGCAGAAGAACTAGTCTTCCTTGCCCTTGTTGCGCACCGCACGTTGCAGCTCGCGATCGGAATCGCGCTCACGTTCGGTATGACGCTTGTCGTATTCCTTCTTGCCTTTACCCAGGGCAATTTCGCACTTGATCAAGTGCTTGCTCCAGTAAAGCGAGAGGCAGACGCAGGCGTAACCCTTTTGCTGCACCGAGGCAAACAGCTTCTCAAGCTCGCGCTTGTTGAGCAGCAGTTTGCGGCTGCGCGTCGGGTCGGCAATAACGTGGGTGCTGGCCGTCGTCAGAGGCGCAATATGGCTGCCGAGCAACCATGCTTCACCATCCTTGAGCAGCACATAGCTGTCGACCAGCTGTGCCTTGCCTGCACGCAGACTTTTTACTTCCCAGCCGGCCAGGACCAGACCAGCCTCGAACCGATGTTCGATGAAGTAATCGTGTCGCGCTTTTTTATTCTGCGCGATGGTCCCTGTAGGGTGTTTCTTCTGTTTAGCCATAGGGGCGGCATTATAGGCAGTTGCGAGCCTGTCGGCTACGGGCACCTGCGTGCTTGAGCGTGTAGGGTGATTCCCGGACAATGCGCCCTCTTTTTTTAGTGGTTGGGCGTAGTAACGATGTCGACAGACAAGGTTTCTGTCCACGGCAGTTGGGCAAGCCGTTGGGTCTTTATTCTCGCTGCGACCGGTTCTGCCGTGGGTTTGGGCAGTATCTGGAAATTCCCTTACATGGTTGGCGTCTATGGTGGCGGCGCGTTTGTGTTGGTGTTTCTGGCCTGTATCGCGCTGATCGGTGTGCCGGTGATGCTGGCTGAAACCCTGATCGGGCGGCGTGCACGGCTTAGTCCGGCAAATGCCTTGAAGGTGTTGGCGGTCGAGGCGGGGCATTCGGGGCGTTGGTCGTGGGGGGCGTTTGCCGGGATGATTACGGCGCTGCTGATTTTGTCTTTCTATAGTGTGGTGGGCGGCTGGTCGCTGGATTACATCATCAATATGGGCAAGGGCGACTTTCAGGGCGCGACGGCCGATCAGGTCGGCCAGTACTTTGCAGAGGTGATCTCCAACCCCTGGCGCCTCACGTTCTGGCATACCGGGTTTATGCTGCTGTCTGCGTATGTGATCGCCAAGGGCGTGGTTGCGGGGCTTGAGCGCAGTTTGCGGATCATGATGCCGTTGCTGTTTGTGCTGCTGCTGGTATTGCTGGGCTACAGCATGACCACCGGGCACTTTATGCAGGGTGTGCATTTCATGTTCGACTTCAACCCCGATCGCGTACTCGACGGGTTGCTGGCCGCAATGGGCCATGCGTTCTTTTCGCTGAGCGTGGGCGTGGGATCGATCATGATCTACGGCGCGTATATGCCCAAGAATGCGTCGATCTCCGGGACTGTGGTGGGGGTGGCATTGATCGACACCTTTGTCTCATTGCTCGCCGGGCTGGCATTGTTTCCAATTGTGTTTGCGTCGGGGCTCAACCCCAGCGAAGGCCCGGGCTTGATGTTTGTGACCTTGCCTTTTGCCTTTGGCAATGTGGCGTTTGGTCAACTGATGGGCGTAGTGTTTTTTGTTCTGGTGGCGGTGGCCGCCTGGAGTTCGGCGATTTCGTTGCTGGAGCCGATGGTGGCGTACCTGGTGGAGCGCACCAGGGTGCGCCGCCTGTGGGTCACCTTCTGGCTGGCATTCAGTTGCTGGTTTGTTGGCCTGGGTACGGTGTTTTCGTTCAATATCTGGAAACAGGCCAAGTTCTTTGTGAACGAAGATTCCGGTTTTCACCTCTACCAATGGGGCGCGGCCAGTGGCCTGGATTTCTTTGGTGTCGTCGATTTCTTCACCTCGCGTATCATGTTGCCATTGGGCGGCCTGTGTTTTGTGGTGTTTGCAGGCTGGATCATGGGGCGCGGCGCGGTTCGCGATGAGTTGTCGATGCGCAGCCCGGTGATGTTCGCCCTGACTCTTTTTTTGATGCGCTATGTGGCGCCACTCGGCATTCTGATTGTGTTTGCCGCCCAGCTGTGGAAGTAACGCTGACATGACTACCCATATCCAACGCTCTGCCTTGTTGCCTTATCCAGCCCAGGCGCTGTATGACCTGGTGAACGATGTTGCGAGCTACCCGCAGTTTTTGCCGTGGTGCTCGTCTGCCGAAATCCTGGAAAGCACTGAAGTTCTGATGCGCGCCAGCCTGGGCGTGGCCAAGGGCGGCTTGAGCCAGCACTTTGTCACGCGCAACACCCTGGTGCCCGGGCAGTCCATCGAGATGAACCTTGAAGAAGGCCCGTTTACCAAGCTGCACGGCGTGTGGGTGTTCAAGCCCCTGGGTGACAAGGCGTGCAAGATCAGCCTGGACATGACCTTTGATTACGCCGGAGCCATCGTCAAGGCGACTCTGGGGCCTTTGTTCAATCAGGCGGCCAATACGCTGGTGGATGCTTTCTGCCAGCGCGCCAAACAGCTGTATGGCTGAGCCCGTGATCGAAGCTGAGGTGGTTTACGCCGCTGTTGATCGCCAGTGCCTGCTGACCGTGATGGTGGCCCAAGGCACGACGGTGCGGGCTGCGGTATTGGCGTCGGGCATCGGGCGCGAGTTTCCAGAGGTTGACCTGGCCAATTGCCCGGTGGGGATTTTCGGCAAACAGGTGGCTGACCCTGATACCCGGGTGCTACAGGCCGGGGAGCGCATCGAACTGTATCGTGCGCTGTTGGCCGACCCCAAGGAGATTCGCCGCCAGCGTGCGGCCAAGGCTGCCGAGGCCAAGCGCCTTAGCCAGTCCTGACAGCTTTATGGCAGGCAACAAAAAGCCCGGCATGCCGGGCTTTTTTGTACCGGGCGTTTATTGCTCGGTGGTATCTAGAGGTTCTGGCGTAGGAACCGGTACGGTTTCAACACCGTCCACGTCCTTCTGGATCTGATCAAGCAACGAACCAGGCTTGGCTGGAACTTCGCTCTTCTCGGCTGGAGCTTGAGTCGCCGGTTCGGTCACGTCTGTGCCACCGGTTTTGCCGAGAATGGCTTCGTCGCGGCTGACGCCAGGCTTGAAGTCACCTGACAGGCTCACGAGCTGGTCGTTCTGGTTGAAGAACACACTGATGCGTTCCTGTTGGCGTTCACCGCCGCCGGGCTGCAGGCTATACAGGTAATCCCAGCGATCAGGGTGGAATGTATCGGTCAGCAGGGCATTACCCATGATAAACCGCACTTGCCGGCGGGTCATTCCCGGGCGTAACTGGTTTATCATGTCCTGCGTGACGACATTGCCCTGTTGGATGTCGATTTTGTAAACCCCGGGGAATGAACAACCGGCGAGTGCGAGCAGTCCCACAAAGGTGAAACTGGTTAGCAAGAGCTTGGTGTTTTGCATCGGTGGGCGACTTCCACTATCTTGGCTGGGACAACGTAAACGCCGATCATACCCGTATTAAGAGAAGCTGCGAAGCGGCTTCCGCGAGAAAGCTAACCATGGTTGAAAATAGCGAACTACGTAAGGCCGGACTTAAGGTGACTCTGCCACGAGTCAAAATTCTACAGATGCTTGACTCTGCAGAGCAGCGTCACATGAGCGCCGAGGATGTTTACAAGGCACTTATGCAAGCGGGCGAGGACGTCGGTCTGGCCACGGTTTACCGTGTACTGACCCAGTTTGAGTCAGCAGGGCTGGTGATTCGCCATAATTTCGATGGCGGTCATGCTGTCTTTGAATTGGCTGATGCTGACGGCGGCCACCACGACCATATGGTCAACGTGGACAGCGGTGAAGTGATCGAGTTTTTCGACGAAGACATCGAAAAACTGCAGCACGCCATTGCAGCCAAGCACGGTGTCGAGTTGGTGGATCACAACTTGGTGCTGTACGTGCGCAAGAAGGCCAAGTAAGAGCATGTCACGCGAATTACGGTTCGCGAAACGATCGAAGGCGGCCCAAGGGCCGCCTTCGTGCTTTCTGATACCGGTTATTTCATGACCGTTCGTCGTTAAGCCGCAAGATTCTTCGCCGTGATCACCATCTTTTTGGCGTGGGCCAGGGATTCCTTGGTCAGGTCGATACCGCCAAGCATGCGGGCGACCTCTTCGACGCGCTCTTTTTTGCTCAGTTTGGCCACGGCAGTGCGGGTGGTCTCACTTTCGCGCACCTTGTGGACAAACAGATGCTGATGGCACTGCGCGGCCACTTGCGGCAAGTGAGTGACCGTCAGCACCTGACCGCGCTCGCCCAGGCGGCGCAGCAGTTGCCCGACGATCTCTGCAGTCGGCCCGCCAATGCCCACGTCTACTTCGTCGAAGACCAGGGTCGGTACGCGGGAAGTTTGTGCGGTGATCACCTGAATGGCCAGGCTGATACGCGATAGTTCGCCGCCCGAGGCAACCTTGGCCAGGGCCTTGAGGGGTTGGCCGGGGTTGGCGCTGACCAGCAGTTCAACCTGCTCCAGGCCGTGGGGGGCGGGATCACTGCTGGCTTGTGGGCGCAGTTCGATCACAAAGCGGCCCCCGGGCATGCCCAGGCGCTGGATCTCTTCTTCTACGGCAGTGCTCAGGCGTGTTGCGGCCAGGCTGCGCAGATTGCTCAGTTCCCGTGCGCACTCTTGATAGTGGCGGGTAAAGGACGTCAGCTCATTGGCCAGGCGCTCGATGTTTTCATCGTTGGCGTTGAGGGTCTCCAGCTCATCCAGCAGTTTTTGCTGCAGGGCGGCCACTTCGGTGGGCTGGACCCGATGTTTGCGCGCCAGGGTATAAATGGTGTCGAGCCGCTCTTCGAGGTACTGCAGGCGGCCCGGGTCGGCGTCGAAGTGGTCGATAAAGCGGTTGAGTTCCCCCACCGCCTCTTCGACCTGAATCTGTGCGCTGGCCAGCAGGTCAGTGGCTTCGCCCAGCGAGCCCGAGTTGCTGTTGATGCTTGAGAGGCGGTTGAGGCTGGCTGTCAGTGCATTGAGCACATTGCCGGAATCGCTTTCGCTGCATTGCTCGACCACTTGTCGGCAGATGGTCAGCAGGGTTTCGGCGTTGGTCAGGTTTTTGTGTTCCTGCTCCAGCTCTTCCAGTTCGTTCTCACCCAGAGAGAGTGTTTCCAGCTCTTCAAGCTGATAGCTCAACAGTTGATGGCGTGCGCGCTGTTCATCGCCAGAGTTGGACAGGTGCTCAAGCTCTTGTTTGGTCTGGCGCCAGCGTTGTGCCGCCAGTTGCACCTGGCGGGCCAGGTCGGTGGCGCCGGCGAATTCGTCGAGCAGGCGACGGTGGGTGTCGGGCTTGAGCAGCGACTGGTGTTCATGCTGACTGTGGATGTCGATCAGCAGCTCGCCCAGTGCTTTGAGGTCGCCCTGGGGGCAGGGCGTGCCGTTGATATAGCTGCGCGAGCGGCCTTCGGCGGTGATGACCCGGCGCAGGATGCACGGGCCGTCGCCTTCAAGGTCGCGCTCGGCCAGCCAGGCCCGGGCTTCGGGGATGTCCTGCAGGTCGAACGTGGCCAGGATATCGGCCTTGTCGGCTCCGGGGCGCACGACGCCGCTGTCGGCGCGGTCGCCAAGGGTGAGGCCCAATGCATCGAGCATGATCGATTTGCCGGCGCCAGTCTCGCCAGTGATTACACTCATCCCGCGATCCAGTTCCAGATCGAGATGTTCAACGATGGCGTAGTTGTGTACGGACAGGTGCACCAGCATGGGAGCTGCTCCAAAACGTAATGTCTGGTTATTTATACAGTGTTTTGTTTCCTGCTGACAATGGTTGCGCTTAGTTCGATTTGCTTGTTTTTATCGGGTTCTTAGCTCGTTTGGTTTTTTCAGCTGGGGCAGGGTGAGGGGGCAAACATGCCTTTTATGGTTTTTTGGCTCTTGAACCTGAGAATTGCGACCCCATATACCTTGGCACAAGCGCGAGTCGAGCTCGCGGACGATGTTTGAAAGGAGAAATCTATGGCAGACGAACAGACTATGGATACGCAGAACCAGGAAGCCGAAGTAGCTGGCGAAGATCTGGCAACCCGCGTGCAGGTGCTTGAAGAGCAGCTGGCAGCCGCTAACGATCAGGCTCTGCGCGTAGCTGCCGATCTGCAGAATGTTCGCCGTCGCGCCGAGCTGGATGTTGAGAAGGCGCACAAGTTTGCGCTGGAAAAGTTCGCTGGCGACCTGTTGCCGGTGATCGACAGCCTGGAGCGCGGTCTTGAATTGTCCAGTGCGGACGACGAGAACATTCGCCCGATGCGTGAAGGGATCGAGCTGACCCTGAAAATGTTCCAGGACACCCTGAAGCGTTACCAGTTGGAAGCGATTGATCCGCACGGCGAACCCTTCAATGCCGAGCATCACCAGGCGATGGCCATGCAGGAAAGCGCTGACGTGGAGCCAAACAGTGTGCTCAAGGTGTTTCAAAAAGGCTATCAGCTCAATGGTCGCTTGCTGCGCCCGGCTATGGTCGTAGTCAGCAAGGCGCCAGCGCCGGTTTCGCCATCGATTGACGAGCAGGCTTGAAATCGGCCGCAAGGCCCCCATTTAGAAGTCAAGCGTTAAGCAGTGCCGCAGTTGGTCATTACTGCTGCGGCAACAAAATTCAAATTTAGGGAGAGTAAACATGGGTAGAATTATCGGTATTGACCTCGGGACCACCAACTCGTGTGTGTCGGTTCTGGAAAACGGTAAAGCTAAAGTTATTGAAAACGCAGAAGGCGCGCGTACCACGCCGTCGATCGTTGCGTATGCCAATGATGGTGAAATTCTGGTTGGCCAGTCGGCCAAGCGTCAGGCAGTGACCAATCCGCATAACACCCTGTACGCGGTGAAGCGTCTGATCGGTCGTCGTTTTGACGAAGAAGTTGTACAGAAAGACATTCAGATGGTTCCGTACAAAATCGCCAAGGCTGACAACGGCGACGCTTGGGTTGAAGTGAACGGCCAGAAAATGGCTCCGCCACAAATCTCGGCTGAAATTCTGAAGAAAATGAAGAAAACCGCCGAAGACTACCTCGGCGAGCCAGTGACTGAAGCGGTGATTACCGTTCCGGCCTACTTCAACGACAGCCAGCGTCAGGCGACCAAAGACGCCGGCCGTATCGCGGGCCTGGACGTAAAACGCATCATCAACGAACCAACCGCAGCTGCTCTGGCTTACGGTATGGATAAAGCGAAAGGCGACCACACTGTCATCGTTTATGACCTGGGTGGCGGTACTTTCGACGTGTCGGTCATTGAAATTGCCGAAGTGGATGGCGAGCACCAGTTTGAAGTGCTGGCAACCAACGGTGACACGTTCCTGGGTGGTGAAGACTTTGACATCCGTCTGATCGACTACCTGGTTGATGAGTTCAAGAAAGAAAGCGGCATGAACCTCAAAGGTGACCCGCTGGCGATGCAGCGTCTGAAAGAAGCTGCGGAAAAAGCCAAGATCGAACTGTCTTCGAGCCAGTCGACTGACGTGAATCTGCCTTACATCACTGCAGATGCCACCGGTCCTAAGCACTTGAACGTGAAAATTTCGCGCGCCAAGCTGGAATCGCTGGTTGAAGACCTGGTTCAACGCACCATCGAGCCTTGCCGCATCGCGCTGAAAGACGCCGGTATCGACGTTGGTTCGATCAACGACGTGATCCTGGTCGGTGGCCAGACTCGTATGCCGCTGGTACAGAAGCTGGTAACCGAGTTCTTCGGCAAGGAAGCACGTAAAGACGTGAACCCGGACGAAGCTGTTGCAATGGGTGCTGCCATCCAGGGCGCGGTATTGGCCGGTGATGTTAAAGACGTTCTGTTGCTGGACGTGAGCCCGCTGACTCTGGGTATCGAAACCATGGGCGGCGTAATGACTGCCCTGATCGAGAAAAACACCACGATTCCTACCAAGAAATCGCAAGTGTTCTCGACTGCAGACGATAACCAGGGCGCAGTGACCATTCACGTGCTGCAAGGCGAGCGTAAGCAAGCCGCACAGAACAAGTCGTTGGGCAAGTTCGACCTGGCTGACATTCCACCTGCTCCACGTGGCGTGCCTCAGATCGAAGTGACCTTCGACATCGATGCCAACGGCATCCTGCACGTAAGTGCAAAAGACAAGGCGACTGGCAAGTCTCAGTCGATCGTGATCAAGGCTAACTCGGGTCTGTCCGAGGAAGAAATCGCCCAGATGGTTCGCGATGCCGAGATCAACGCTGAGGAAGACCGCAAGTTCGAAGAGCTGGCAGCTGCACGTAACCAGGGCGACGCACTGGTTCACTCGACTCGCAAAATGATCGTCGATGCTGGCGACAAAGTAACCGAGGAAGAGAAAGCTGCAATCGAAGCTGCTGTAGTTGCACTTGAAGCTGCTGTTAAAGGCGACGACAAGGCTGCTATCGAAGCCAAGGTTGAAGAGCTGTCCAAGGTGTCTGCTCCGGTTGCACAGAAAATGTACGCCGAGCAGGCGAACCCGGCAGACGCAGCGGCCAAGCCAGCTGATTCGGCTGAAAAAGCGGACGACGTTGTCGACGCTGAGTTCGAAGAAGTAAAAGACAACAAGTAATCAGCTTGTTTGTCGCCCGGTTGACCGCGCTTGTGCGGTGACTGGTAGGATGTCGCCGCGCGGGAGCTTGCTCCCGCGTTGGCGTGTCTGGAGTACCAGAATTTTTACAGCATGCGACAAGGTCGAATGCTGGCGGTTTGGCCTGGATCTTTCCTGTTTTCCGGCCTGAAGTAACCGCTCCTGGCGGCCAAAGCATTGGCTGTTAAACACAAACCTATATCGTTGAAAAGACGTGAGTCGGGTCTGATCCTTTCGGGCTTGGCGGGTTTGGCGAGGCTCGGGAGGGTTTTGTCGAACGTCCTTGAGAGTGCAAAGAATTATGGCAAAGCGCGACTATTACGAAATATTGGGTGTTGAACGCACCTCCACCGAGGTAGAGCTGAAGAAGGCCTATCGTCGCCTGGCGATGAAGCATCACCCGGACCGTAACCCGGATGACAAGGCTTCGGAAGAGCTGTTCAAAGAAGCCAACGAGGCTTACGAGGTTCTGTCGGATTCCAGCAAGCGTGCTGCCTACGATCAATACGGCCATGCCGGTGTTGATCCGCAAATGGGTGGTGGCGGTGCCGGCTTCGGCGGTCAGAACTTCTCCGATATTTTCGGTGATGTGTTCAGCGATTTCTTTGGCGGTGGTCGTGGCGGCTCCCGGGGCGGCGCGCAGCGTGGTAGCGATTTGCGCTATACGCTGGAGCTGGATCTGGAAGAGGCTGTGCGCGGTACCACGGTCAATATCCGCGTTCCTACGCTGGTCAATTGCAAGCCGTGTGACGGTTCGGGCGCCAAGAAGGGCTCTTCGCCGGTGACCTGTACCACCTGTGGCGGTATTGGCCAGGTGCGCATGCAGCAGGGCTTCTTCGCGGTTCAGCAGACTTGCCCGCGCTGTCACGGTCAAGGCAAGGTCATTTCTGATCCGTGCGAAAGCTGCCGCGGCGAAGGTCGCGTAGAAGAGTACAAGACCCTTTCCGTCAAAGTGCCTGCGGGCGTTGATACCGGTGATCGCATTCGTCTGTCGGGCGAAGGCGAGGCGGGCGTGCAGGGTGGGCCGACTGGCGACCTGTATGTGGTGATCGATGTACGCGAGCACGCGATTTTCCAGCGCGATGGCAAGCATCTGTTCTGTGAAGTGCCGATCAACTTTGCTGACGCTGCGCTGGGCGCTGAAATTGAAGTGCCGACCCTGGATGGCCGGGTCAAGCTGAAAATTCCGGAAGGTACGCAAAGCGGCAAGCAGTTCCGTTTGCGTGGCAAAGGCGTGGCCCCGGTACGCGGTGGCGGTGCAGGCGATTTGATGTGCCGCGTAGTGATCGAAACCCCGGTTAAACTGAGCCGTCGTCAGCGCGAGCTGATGGAAGAGTTCCGTACCACGCTGGAAGGCGATAGCAGCCATTCGCCAAACGCCACTGGCTGGTTTGAAGGCGTTAAGCGTTTTTTCGGCGACCTCTAAGGAGCGGTAGATGCGACGTATAGCTGTGATGGGCGCTGCCGGGCGCATGGGCAAGACCTTGATCGATGCGGTGCAGCAGCGTTCGCCAGTGTGCGGGCTGACAGCGGCCATCGTGCGTCCGGGCAGCTCCCTGGTGGGGGCTGATGCCGGTGAGCTGGCTTCTATCGGGCGCATCGGCGTGCCGCTGTCCGAAAGCCTGCAAGCGGTCGCGGCTGATTTCGACGTGCTGATCGACTTCACCCTGCCTGAAGTGATGCTCGCCAACCTGGCGGTGTGTCGCAAATTGGGCAAGGCGATGGTGATCGGCACCACGGGGCTGAATGCCGAGCAAAAGCAGTTGCTGGTCGAAGCTGGCCAGGATATCGCGATTGTCTTTGCTTCCAACTTCAGTGTCGGCGTCAATCTGTCGTTCAAGCTGCTGGACATGGCGGCGCGGGTGATGGGTGAAGATGCCGATATCGAAATCATCGAGGCCCATCACCGGCACAAGGTCGACGCCCCTTCGGGCACGGCGATGCGCATGGGCGAGGTGATTGCCGATGCGTTGGGTCGTGATCTGCAAAAGGTTGCGGTCTATGGCCGCGAAGGCCATACCGGCGCCCGCGAGCGTGAAACTATCGGTTTCGCCACTGTGCGCGGCGGTGATGTGGTGGGTGACCACACCGTGTTGTTCGCCACTGAAGGTGAGCGCCTGGAAATCACCCACAAGGCATCGAGCCGCATGACCTTTGCCAAGGGCGCTGTTCGTGCTGCCTTGTGGCTGCAAGGGCGTGAGCCTGGCCTGTATGACATGCAGGATGTGCTCGACCTGCGTTGAGTTAACTCTGTAAAATCGGGCTGTTGGCGCGCCAGTAGCCCGATTTTTAACCGCTAAGCGATGTTCTGTCGCATTCCCCTGTCTTTTAGACTCTTTAGCGGTAGACCAAAAAAGCCTTTTTCTGTAAGCTACAGCTTTAGTGTGTCCACTAAAAGCGCGCAGATAATTCGATGAAGAAGCGGGGTGACGTGTCCATACGTCACTCCGCTTTTTTACAACCTGCGATCGCCCTTTCAGGCTTTATTTACGGGAGGTCTTCTTGACTAAGCAAGCCATACTCGCCCTCGCTGATGGCAGCATT
Source organism: Pseudomonas fragi (assembly GCF_900105835.1). Taxonomy (NCBI): domain Bacteria; kingdom Pseudomonadati; phylum Pseudomonadota; class Gammaproteobacteria; order Pseudomonadales; family Pseudomonadaceae; genus Pseudomonas; species Pseudomonas fragi. Next base: position 2,406,563 of record NZ_LT629783.1, on the reverse strand, counting down.
TTTCGCGGCGAAGCCATTGGGGCCGACGGTCAAACCGTTGGTGAGGTGGTGTTTAACACCGCAATGACTGGCTACCAGGAGATCCTGACGGATCCTTCCTACGCTCAGCAAATCGTGACCCTGACTTACCCGCATGTTGGCAACACCGGTACTACCCCGGAAGACGCCGAGTCTGATCGTGTCTGGTCCGCAGGTCTGGTAATCCGTGATCTGCCGCTGGTTGCTAGCAACTGGCGCAACACCATGTCGCTGGCCGACTACCTGAAAACCAACAATGTTGTGGCCATCGCCGGTATCGACACTCGCCGCCTGACGCGCATCCTGCGTGAGAAAGGCGCGCAGAACGGTTGCATCATGGCGGGCGACAACATTTCTGAAGAAGCTGCCATCGCAGCTGCTCGCGGCTTCCCGGGCCTGAAAGGCATGGATCTGGCGAAAGTCGTCAGCACCGAAAAAGCCTACGAGTGGCGCTCCAGCGTCTGGAACCTGGCTACCGACAGTCACCCGACCATCGAAGCCAGCGAGCTGCCTTACCATGTGGTCGCTTATGACTACGGCGTAAAGTGGAACATCCTGCGCATGCTGGTTGAGCGCGGCTGCCGCGTGACCGTGGTGCCTGCGCAAACTCCGGCCAGCGACGTTCTGGCACTCAACCCGGACGGCGTGTTCCTGTCCAACGGCCCGGGTGACCCTGAGCCATGCGACTACGCGATCACTGCAATCAAGCAAGTACTGACCACCGAGATTCCGGTTTTCGGTATCTGCCTGGGCCACCAGCTGCTGGCCCTGGCTTCCGGCGCCAAGACCGTGAAAATGGGTCATGGCCATCACGGTGCTAACCACCCGGTCCAGGATCTGGACACCGGTGTTGTGATGATCACCAGCCAGAACCACGGTTTTGCGGTAGACGAAGCGAGCTTGCCAGCCAATGTGCGCGCCATCCACAAGTCGCTGTTCGACGGCACCCTGCAAGGTATCGAGCTGACCGACAAGAGTGCTTTCAGCTTCCAGGGTCACCCTGAAGCAAGCCCGGGCCCGAACGACGTTGCACCGCTGTTCGATCGCTTCATCAATGAGATGGCCAAGCGCCGTTAATCAGCCTTCTGTTTGCGCCCTGTGGCGGCCCCGAGCTTCGGTGGCCCCCGGGGGCATCACAAAACTGATTGACAGCTTGCCGACTGACCTGCGGATTTGAGTGACAAACCCATGCCAAAACGTACAGACATAAAAAGCATCCTGATTCTCGGCGCTGGCCCGATCGTTATCGGCCAGGCCTGTGAATTCGACTACTCCGGCGCCCAGGCCTGTAAAGCCCTGCGCGAAGAGGGTTACCGCGTCATCCTGGTGAACTCCAACCCGGCCACCATCATGACCGACCCGGACATGGCCGACGCCACCTACATCGAGCCGATCAAATGGCAGACCGTTGCCAAGATCATCGAAAAAGAGCGTCCGGATGCACTGCTGCCAACCATGGGCGGCCAGACTGCTCTGAACTGCGCACTGGATCTGGAGCGCGAAGGCGTTCTGGAGAAGTTCGGCGTAGAGATGATCGGCGCCAACGCTGACACCATCGACAAAGCTGAAGACCGTTCGCGTTTCGACAAGGCGATGAAGTCCATCGGCCTGGACTGCCCGCGCTCCGGTATTGCCCACAGCATGGAAGAGGCCAATGCGGTCCTCGAAAAACTGGGCTTCCCGTGCATCATTCGTCCGTCCTTCACCATGGGCGGCACCGGTGGCGGTATTGCCTACAACCGTGAAGAATTCGAAGAAATCTGTACGCGTGGTCTGGACCTGTCGCCAACCAAAGAGCTGCTGATCGACGAATCCCTGATCGGCTGGAAAGAGTACGAGATGGAGGTTGTCCGCGACAAAAAGGACAACTGCATCATCGTTTGCTCGATCGAAAACTTCGACCCGATGGGCGTGCACACTGGTGACTCGATCACCGTTGCTCCGGCACAGACCCTGACGGACAAGGAATACCAGATCATGCGTAACGCCTCCCTGGCGGTACTGCGTGAGATCGGCGTTGAAACCGGCGGTTCCAACGTTCAGTTCGGTATTTGCCCGGACACCGGCCGTATGGTCGTGATCGAGATGAACCCGCGTGTATCGCGTTCGTCGGCGCTGGCATCGAAAGCCACCGGCTTCCCGATTGCGCGTATCGCTGCCAAGCTGGCGATCGGTTACACCCTGGACGAGCTGCAAAACGAAATCACCGGTGGCGCCACACCAGCGTCCTTCGAGCCGTCCATCGACTACGTTGTGACCAAGCTGCCGCGCTTCGCTTTCGAGAAGTTCGCCAAGGCTGACGCCCGTTTGACCACACAGATGAAATCTGTGGGTGAAGTCATGGCTATCGGCCGGACTTTCCAGGAATCCCTGCAAAAGGCCCTTCGCGGTCTGGAAGTGGGTGTAAGCGGTCTTGATCCAAAGCTGGACCTGAGCAACCCGGAAAGCATGGCCGTGCTCAAGCGCGAGCTGACCGTGCCGGGCGCCGAGCGTATCTGGTACGTTGCTGACGCGTTCCGCGCCGGCATGACCGTTGAAGATATCTTCGGCATGAACATGATCGACCCTTGGTTCCTGGTACAGATCGAAGATCTGATCAAGGACGAAGCAAAGATCAAGACCATGGCGCTGACATCGATCGATCGCGATGCCATGTACCGCTTCAAGCGCAAGGGCTTCTCCGACGCGCGCCTGGCCGTGTTGCTGGGTGTGACCGAGAAGAACCTGCGTCGCCACCGTCACAAGCTGGAAGTGTTCCCGGTCTACAAGCGTGTTGACACCTGCGCGGCCGAGTTCGCCACCGACACCGCCTACATGTACTCCACCTATGAGGAAGAGTGCGAAGCCAACCCTTCGGATCGTGACAAGATCATCATCCTGGGTGGCGGCCCGAACCGTATCGGTCAGGGCATCGAGTTCGACTACTGCTGCGTTCACGCCGCTCTGGCACTGCGTGCCGACGGTTACGAGACCATCATGGTCAACTGCAACCCGGAAACCGTGTCCACCGACTTCGATACCTCGGATCGTCTGTACTTCGAATCCGTAACCCTGGAAGACGTGCTGGAAATCGTCCGCGTCGAGAAGCCAAAAGGCGTGATCGTCCAGTACGGCGGCCAGACTCCGCTGAAACTGGCGCGTGCCCTGGAAGAGGCCGGCGTGCCGATCATCGGTACCAGCCCTGACGCCATCGACCGTGCCGAAGACCGTGAGCGCTTCCAGCAGATGGTCGAGCGCCTGAACCTGCGTCAGCCGCCTAACGCCACTGTGCGCAGCGAAGACGAAGCCATTCGTGCCGCTGGCAAGATCGGTTACCCGCTGGTGGTTCGTCCTTCCTACGTGTTGGGCGGCCGTGCGATGGAAATCGTTTACGAAGAAGACGAACTCAAGCGCTACCTGCGTGACGCAGTGAAAGTATCCAACGACAGCCCGGTGCTGCTGGACCACTTCCTCAACTGCGCCATCGAAATGGACGTGGACGCTGTCTGCGACGGTACTGATGTGGTGATCGGCGCGATCATGCAGCACATCGAACAGGCTGGCGTTCACTCCGGTGACTCCGCGTGCTCGCTGCCGCCGTACTCGCTGCCGCTGCACATCCAGGACGAGATGCGCGAGCAGGTCAAGAAAATGGCTCTGGAGTTGGGCGTTGTCGGCCTGATGAACGTGCAATTGGCTCTGCAGGGCGAAGATATCTACGTGATCGAAGTGAACCCGCGTGCATCGCGTACCGTTCCTTTCGTCTCCAAGTGCATCGGTGTTTCCCTGGCAATGATCGCGGCTCGCGTGATGGCCGGTAAAACCCTGAAGGAAATCGGTTTCACTAAAGAAATCATTCCTAACTTCTACAGCGTGAAAGAGGCGGTCTTCCCGTTCGCCAAATTCCCTGGCGTTGACCCGATTCTCGGCCCAGAGATGAAGTCCACCGGTGAAGTAATGGGCGTGGGCGATACCTTCGGCGAAGCCTTTGCCAAGGCCCAGATGGGTGCAAGCGAAGTGCTGCCGACTGGCGGTACTGCTTTCATCAGCGTACGCGACGACGACAAGCCACTGGTTGCCGGTGTTGCCCGCGACCTGATCAACCTGGGCTTTGAAATTGTTTCGACCGTTGGCACTGCCAAGTTCATCGAAGCGGCTGGCCTTAAAGTGCGCCGCGTGAACAAGGTGACCGAAGGTCGTCCGCACGTTGTCGACATGATCAAGAACGACGAAGTAACCTTGATCATCAACACCACCGAAGGTCGTCAGTCTATTGCTGACTCCTATTCCATTCGCCGCAACGCGCTGCAGCACAAGATCTACTGCACCACGACTATTGCTGCTGGCGAAGCGATCTGCGAAGCGCTTAAATTCGGTCCTGAAAAAACCGTACGTCGCTTGCAGGATCTACACGCAGGATTGAAGGCATGATCAAGTACCCAATGACGGTCCAGGGCGCCAAAGCCCTGGAAGAAGAGCACGCACATCTGACCAAGGTTGTTCGTCCCAAGCTGAGCCAGGACATCGGCACGGCGCGTGAGCTGGGCGACCTTAAAGAAAACGCTGAATACCATGCTGCCCGCGAGCAGCAGGGTATGGTTGAGGCGCGTATCCGTGACATCGAAGGCCGCATGCAGAACGCGGTGATCATCGATGTAACGACGATTCCTCATACCGGCAAAGTGATTTTCGGCACCACGGTCGAGATCGCCAACGTTGAGACTGACGAAAGCGTGACCTACCAGATCGTCGGTGAAGATGAGGCTGACTTCAAGCTCGGCAAGATCTCCGTGGGTTCGCCACTGGCCCGTGCCTTGATTGCCAAGGAAGAGGGTGATGTGGTGGCGGTGAAAACACCGGGCGGCGTCATTGAGTACGAAATTGTTAAAGTAAGTCACATCTAAGAACGGCGCCCGCAGTGTGCGGGCGCACTTCTTTGGCGGCCGGCCCGGTTGTTCCGGGTTGGTGGCCTGTGGTTGTTGCACACAGAATTGTTTGCCGGTGCTGGCCGCAATGCGGTTGGCAGCGTAGTACGTTGAAGTGGCAAGTAGCAGGTGAGGGGAGTGGTGCGTTGGGCGTCTCTGGCTGCCTGATGCGTTGCGCGGGCAGTTCTTGCATGACTCTCGGGCTTTGGCCCTGGAAGAGTTTCAGGGCGCGCCAGGCGCACCCTTGACCCTTGTCGACATCACTTGAAGCGATGGATGTTCGACAGTTGCTTGTTTACATTGACGTTCTTGCGGTACAGAAGCGCCATTTTGCCGATAACCTGTACCAGTTCCGCTTTGCCTGCCTTGCACAGTTCTGCAATGGCCTCCAGGCGGGATTCGCGATCCAGGATGTTGACTTTGATTTTAATCAGCTCGTGATCGCCCAATGCGCGTTCGAGTTCGGCTAAAACACCTTCAGTCAAACCATTGTCAGCCACAGTCAAAACTGGTTTCAGATGGTGGCCAATGGATTTGTACTGTTTCTTCTGCTCTTGAGTGAGCGGCATAATCTGACCCCTGTGTCTGATCTTGTAAAAAGCGGCGGCCAGTTTACCCGAGCGAGTCCCAGACCGCCCAGTTAATCACGACCCGTTTAAAATTTTTGAGGTGGCCCGTGGCCCGTTCCAAGACTAGCCTTAACTGGCTGAAAGAACATTTCAACGACCCGTACGTCAAAATGGCGCAAAAAGACGGGTATCGCTCCCGCGCCAGCTACAAATTGCTGGAGATCCAGGAGCGCGACAAGCTGATTCGTCCCGGCATGACCGTTATCGACCTTGGCGCAGCCCCGGGTGGCTGGTCGCAGGTGACCAGTCGTCTGATCGGTGGTCAGGGGCGTTTGATTGCTTCCGACATCCTGGACATGGACAGCATCCCTGATGTGACCTTCATCAAGGGCGACTTTACCGAGGACGCCGTGCTTGCACAGATCCTCGAGGCCGTCGGAAATACACAAGTAGACCTTGTGATTTCAGATATGGCCCCCAATATGAGTGGATTGGCAGCTGTCGATATGCCGCGGGCAATGTTTCTGTGCGAATTGGCACTGGACCTTGCCGGTCGCGTCCTACGTCCAGGTGGTGATTTTCTGATCAAGGTTTTCCAGGGTGAAGGCTTCGACCAGTACCACAAGGACATTCGCAAGCTGTTTGACAAGGTACAGATGCGCAAGCCGTCTTCGTCGCGAGACAGGTCCCGCGAGCAGTATTTGCTGGGTCGCGGCTTCCGCGGTGTTGAAGGTTCGGCCAGTGATGAACGTCTGTAACAAGGGCGATAGATTTTTTTGAATCGCTTTACAGATCTGGCATAACGAATATTGTGTAGGCAAAGTTTCACAAAGGGTTACAGACGGAGCCTGCAAGGGTTGTAGGCAATGTAGTAAGTTATGCCGGTGAATATCATGCGAAGCACGCTTCAGTAGCGGGGCTTGTGCTTCAGAGGGTAGCTAATTGAACGATATGGCAAAGAATCTGATCCTGTGGTTGATCATCGCCGCTGTCCTGGTGACAGTGATGAACAACTTCTCCAGTCCAAACGAGCCACAAACCCTCAACTATTCCGACTTCATCCAGCAAGTTAAGGATGGCAAGGTCGAGCGCGTTGCCGTGGATGGCTACGTGATTACCGGCAAACGCAGCGATGGCGATACCTTCAAGACCATCCGTCCGGCTATTCAGGACAACGGTTTGATCGGCGACCTGGTGGATAACCATGTCACCGTTGAAGGCAAATTGCCTGAGCAACAAAGCATCTGGACCCAGTTGCTGGTTGCCAGCTTCCCGATCCTGGTGATCATCGCGGTCTTCATGTTCATGATGCGCCAGATGCAGGGCGGTGCCGGCGGTAAAGGCGGCCCGATGAGCTTTGGCAAGAGCAAGGCGCGGCTGCTGTCGGAAGACCAGGTCAAGACGACCCTGGCTGACGTGGCAGGTTGCGATGAAGCCAAGGAAGAAGTGGGCGAGCTGGTTGAGTTCCTGCGTGATCCGGGCAAGTTCCAGCGCCTGGGTGGTCGCATTCCGCGTGGTGTGCTGATGGTGGGGCCACCGGGTACCGGTAAAACCCTGATCGCCAAGGCGATTGCGGGTGAGGCCAAGGTGCCGTTCTTCACCATCTCCGGTTCCGACTTTGTTGAAATGTTCGTGGGCGTTGGCGCCAGCCGCGTGCGTGACATGTTTGAGCAGGCCAAGAAACACGCTCCTTGCATCATCTTTATCGATGAGATCGATGCGGTCGGTCGTCACCGTGGCAACGGTATGGGCGGCGGTCATGACGAGCGCGAGCAGACCCTTAACCAGTTGCTGGTTGAGATGGATGGCTTTGAGATGAACGACGGCATCATCGTGATTGCCGCCACCAACCGTCCTGACGTACTTGACCCGGCGCTGCTGCGTCCAGGTCGTTTTGACCGTCAGGTCGTGGTGGGCTTGCCGGACATTCGTGGCCGCGAGCAGATTCTCAAGGTGCACATGCGTAAAGTGCCAATGGGCGATGATGTCCAGCCTGCCGTTATTGCACGTGGTACGCCGGGCTTCTCGGGTGCCGACCTGGCCAACCTGGTCAACGAGGCTTCCCTGTTCGCAGCGCGAACCGGCAAGCGTGTTGTTGAAATGAAAGAGTTCGAGCTGGCCAAGGACAAGATCATGATGGGCGCCGAGCGCAAATCGATGGTCATGTCGGATAAAGAAAAGCGCAACACGGCCTATCACGAAGCGGGTCACGCTATCGTGGGTCGCGTAGTGCCTGAGCATGATCCGGTCTACAAGGTGTCGATCATTCCTCGTGGCCGCGCCCTGGGCGTGACCATGTTCCTGCCGGAAGAAGATCGCTACAGCCTGTCCAAGCGTGCGCTGATCAGCCAGATCTGCTCGCTGTACGGTGGCCGTATCGCTGAAGAGATGACCCTGGGTTTCGACGGTGTGACCACCGGCGCTTCCAACGACATCATGCGAGCCAGCCAGATTGCCCGCAACATGGTGACCAAGTGGGGCTTGTCCGAGAAGCTCGGCCCGCTGATGTATGCCGAGGACGAAGAGTCCTACCTGGGTCGTGGTGGCGGTCAGTCTGCAAACGTATCGGGCGAGACAGCCAAGCTGATCGACTCCGAAGTGCGCAGCATCATTGACCAGTGCTACAACACGGCCAAGCAGATCCTCACAGAAAACCGCGACAAGCTGGATGCAATGGCTGACGCGTTGATGAAGTACGAAACGATCGATGCCGATCAGATCGACGACATCATGGCGGGTCGTCCGCCACGCGAGCCTCGTGACTGGGAAGATGGCAACTCGGGTACCCCGACTGCCCCTACGCTGGATAAAACCGAGCGCCCGGAAACACCTATCGGCGGCCCTGCTGCTGATCAATAAGGCTTGAAATGACTTCTGTTCAGTCCTCAACCCGGTTGCCTTGCGGCAACCGGGTTCTTGATTTGGCCCATACGCATGTTATGGGTATCCTCAATGTCACCCCTGATTCCTTTTCCGATGGCGGCCGCTTCGCACCGCTGGACGCGGCTCTGCGCCATGCAGAGGCGATGGTGTTGGCCGGTGCGACCCTGATTGATGTTGGTGGCGAGTCAACCCGCCCTGGAGCGCCTGTGGTCTCCCCGCAGGCGGAACTCGACCGGGTCGCGCCGGTTGTCGAGCGTATCGCTCGGGAACTGGATGTGATTATTTCGGTCGATACATCCGCGCCAATGGTCATGACCGAGGTTGCGCGCCTTGGCGCAGGGTTGATCAATGACGTGCGCTCGCTGCGCCGTGAAGGGGCCTTGCAGGCTGCAGCAGCCACCGGCTTGCCGGTGTGTCTGATGCATATGCTCGGCGAGCCCGGTGACATGCAGGACAATCCCCGCTACGAAGATCTGGTCGGCGAGGTGTCGGCGTTTCTGGCTGACAGCATGGTGCGTTGTGCAGCAGCAGGCATCGGGCCTGAGCGCATCGTGCTGGACCCGGGGTTTGGTTTTGCCAAAACCTTGCAGCACAATTTGAGCCTGTTCAAGCATATGGAGGCCCTGCATGCACTGGGTCGGCCTTTGCTGGTGGGCGTGTCACGTAAAAGCATGGTCGGGCAGACACTGAACCGGCCAGTTGCGGAGCGGCTCTATGGCAGCCTGGCTCTTGCGGCATTGGCGATGACCAAGGGCGCGCGTATTTTGCGTGTCCATGATGTTGCCGAAACAGTTGATGTGGTACGGATGATCGCAGCGGTAGATGCCGCCGACTAAGAATGATGGAGCACTTATGACAAAGAAGTATTTTGGCACCGACGGTATTCGTGGTCGGGTCGGCGTTTATCCGATTACCCCTGACTTTATGCTCAAGTTGGGCTGGGCAGCGGGCATGGCGTTTCGCAGCAAGGGTGCTTGCCGCATCCTGGTAGGCAAGGACACGCGTATTTCGGGCTACATGTTTGAATCGGCCCTTGAGGCCGGTTTGTCGGCTGCCGGGGCGGATGTGATGCTGCTGGGGCCTATGCCCACGCCGGCCATTGCCTACCTGACCCGTACCTTCCATGCGGAAGCGGGCATCGTGATCAGCGCTTCGCACAACCCCCATGACGATAATGGCATCAAGTTCTTTTCCGGCGAGGGCACCAAGCTGCCTGACGACGTTGAACTGATGATCGAAGAGTTGCTGGATGCGCCGATGACGGTTGTCGACTCCGACAAGCTCGGCAAGGTCTCGCGGATCAATGATGCGCCGGGTCGTTATATCGAATTTTGCAAAAGCAGCGTGCCAAGCAGCACCAAATTCAGCGGCATGAAGATTGTTCTCGATTGCGCCCACGGTGCGACCTACAAGGTTGCGCCAAGTGTTTTCAAGGAGCTGGGTGCTCAAGTCGTTGTACTGTCGGCTCAGCCTGATGGCCTGAACATCAACGAAAACTGCGGTTCGACCCATATGGGTCAGTTGCAGGCGGCCGTGGTGGCTGAAGGTGCGGACCTGGGTATTGCCTTTGATGGCGACGGCGACCGGGTATTGATGGTTGACCATGCCGGTGCCGTGGTCGATGGCGATGAGCTGTTGTTTATCATTGCCCGTGACTTGCATGAGCGTGGCAAATTGCAGGGTGGTGTTGTCGGTACCCTGATGAGCAACCTTGGCCTTGAGCTGGCATTGGCTGACCTGGGTATTGAGTTCGTGCGCGCCAATGTGGGCGACCGTTATGTGATCGCGGCCCTGCAAGAGCGTAACTGGCTGGTAGGGGGTGAAAACTCCGGGCATATCGTGTGCTTCCAGCACACCACGACGGGCGATGCGATCATTGCGGCGCTGCAGGTGCTGCTGTCCTTGCGTCGTCGCGAAGAAAGCCTGGCCCAGTCGCGCCAGGCGCTACGCAAGTGCCCGCAAGTGTTGCTGAATGTTCGTTTTGCTGGCGGTGTCAATCCGGTTGAGCATCCCGAGGTCAAGGCGGCGTGCGCGCGAGTGACGGCGGCCATGAACGGTCGTGGTCGCGTGTTGCTGCGCAAGTCTGGAACAGAGCCTCTGGTGCGTGTCATGGTCGAAGGTGATGACGAAAACATGGTTCGCGGCTACGCCGAAGAGCTGGCAAAACTGGTAAGTGAAGTTTGTTCCTGAATTCGGCTTGCCAGCTTTGATTTGGTTGGGTAACATCTGCGCCCACTTTGACCGACGAGGTAAAGCATGCGTCGCACTATGGTAGCTGGTAACTGGAAGATGCACGGTACCCGCGCCAGCGTCGCTGAGCTGATCGACGGTCTGCGTGGTCTGGTCCTGCCAAACGATGTTGATGTTGCAGTATTTCCGCCTCAGCTGTTTATTGATCGTGTTATCAATGGCTTGCAAGGCGCAGCGATTTCGGTCGGTGCTCAGGATGCTGCGGTGGAGTCGGGGCAGGGCGCGCTGACTGGTGAGGTTTCCTCTAGCCAGTTGGCAGACGCAGGTTGCAAGCTGGTGCTTGTGGGGCACTCTGAACGCCGCCTGATTCTGGGTGAGCAGGATGAGACACTCAACCGCAAGTTTGCAGCGGCCCAAGCCTCTGGCTTGACGCCAGTGCTGTGCATAGGGGAGACCCTGGAGCAGCGCGAAGCGGGACAAACGCTTGAAGTGGTAGAGCGTCAGCTGAATGCCGTGATTGACGAGTTTGGCATCGATGCTTTTGTAAATGCCGTGATTGCATACGAGCCGGTCTGGGCCATTGGCACCGGGCTGACCGCATCGCCACAGCAAGCGCAAGATGTGCATGCGGCCATTCGCGCACAGCTGGCGCAAAAGAATTCTGAAGTGGCACAAGGTGTGCGGCTTCTATACGGCGGCAGCGTGAAGGCGGCCAATGCGGTCGAACTGTTCAGCATGCCGGATATCGATGGGGGACTCATTGGTGGGGCTTCCCTGAATGCAGATGAGTTCGGTGCGATCATTCGTGCCGCAGGAAACTGAAAATGCTGGATAACGTCGTAACTGTGTTTCATCTGTTGACAGCATTGGGTGTGATTGCCCTGGTTTTGCTGCAACAGGGCAAGGGAGCGGATGCTGGAGCATCTTTCGGCGCAGGTGCATCAAATACTGTGTTCGGAAGCCAAGGTTCCTCTACCTTTCTTAGTAAGTTTACTGCTATACTTGCCGCAGGTTTTTTCATAACCAGCTTAGGGTTAGGTTACTTTGCTAAAGAGAAAGCTGAACAGCTGACTCAAGTAGGTTTGCCAAACCCAGCGGTGTTGGAAGTGCCAGTGCAAAAACCGGCTTCAGATGATGTTCCGGTGCTTCAAGAGCAAAAGTCGGCAACTCCTGCGACTGACGTACCTCCAGCTCAAGAGCAAAAGTAAAACGGGTTTCATGATGTAAACGTTGTATTGCCGAGGTGGTGGAATTGGTAGACACGCAACCTTGAGGTGGTTGTGCCCATAGGGTGTAGGGGTTCGAGTCCCCTTCTCGGTACCAATTATCAAGAATGCCCGCAGTAGCGGGCTTTCTTGTATGTGGAAGGTTAGATTGACCCGTCAAGGGATCAACCGTATACTTCCGCTCCAGCTTTGTCGCGGGATGGAGCAGTCTGGTAGCTCGTCGGGCTCATAACCCGAAGGTCGTCGGTTCAAATCCGGCTCCCGCAACCAGTTTCAGCGGAGCCCCTTTTCAGGGGCTTTTTGTTAGCTGGACACTTTATAGCGTCGGTATTCAACGACGTTTCAGAGATGGGCGCTTCGCCCATTTTTTCATTTTGCACAGCATGCACAAACATGCACTAGGGGGTTCAGGTGTCGAGCAAGCTAGAACAGTTGCAGGACTTGTTGGCCCCGGTGGTCGTGGCCCTTGGCTATGAATGCTGGGGTATTGAATTTTCGGCTCAAGGCCGCCATTCAATGTTGCGTGTGTATATCGACAAGGAAGGCGGCGTACTGGTGGATGACTGCGCAATCGTGAGTCGTCAGATCAGCGGCGTTCTGGATGTCGAAGATCCTATCGCTGTTGAATACACCCTTGAAGTTTCTTCTCCTGGCATGGAACGCCCACTGTTCACGCTTGAACAGTTTGCCCAATTTGTCGGTGAGCAAGTGAAGATCAAGCTGCGCTCGCCTTTTGAAGGGCGACGTAACTTTCAGGGCCTTCTGCGCGGCGTAGAAGAGCAGGACATCGTGGTGCAGGTTGAAGACCATGAGTTCCTGTTGCCGATCGATATGATCGACAAGGCCAACATTATTCCCAGTTTTGACTGAGACGCGGATCCCGCGGATCCAATGGCTTGCGAAAGGCGAGGCGTACGATGAGCAAAGAAGTACTGCTGGTTGTTGAGTCGGTGTCCAATGAAAAGGGCGTACCGGCAAACGTTATTTTTGAAGCGCTGGAGCTGGCTCTGGCCACCGCTACTAAAAAGCGTTTTGAAGACGAAGTCGAACTGCGTGTGGAAATCAATCGCCACACCGGTAACTATGAGACTTTCCGTCGCTGGACTGTGGTCGAAGACGAAGATCTGGATGATCCAGCATACGAGTTGGCTGTAGACCAGGCCCAGGCGAAACAGCCAGGCGCGAAAGCCGGCGATATTATCGAAGAGAAAATCGATTCTATCGAATTCGGTCGGATTGCTGCACAGACGGCCAAACAGGTCATCGTGCAAAAAGTTCGCGAAGCCGAGCGTGCTCAAGTAGTCGATGCCTATCGTGAGCGTCTGGGCGAAATCATTTCCGGCACCGTTAAAAAGGTGACCCGCGACAATGTGATCGTTGACCTGGGTAACAACGCTGAAGCGTTGCTGGCCCGTGAAGACATCATTTCGCGTGAGACTTTCCGTGTTGGTGTACGCCTTCGCGCATTGCTCAAGGAAATCCGCACTGAAAACCGCGGTCCTCAGCTGATCCTGTCGCGTACTGCGCCAGAGATGCTGATCGAACTGTTCCGCATTGAAGTGCCAGAAATCTCCGAAGGCCTGATCGAAGTGATGGCGGCCTCCCGCGATCCTGGATCACGCGCTAAAATAGCCGTTCGCTCGAAAGACAAGCGCATTGATCCGCAAGGTGCCTGCATCGGTATGCGCGGTTCGCGCGTCCAGGCAGTGTCCGGCGAATTGGGCGGAGAGCGAGTGGATATCGTCCTTTGGGATGACAACCCGGCGCAGTTCGTGATCAACGCAATGTCGCCAGCAGAAGTGGCGGCTATTATCGTCGACGAAGATGCCCATGCAATGGACATCGCCGTTGGCGCAGACAATCTGGCCCAGGCGATTGGTCGCGGCGGTCAGAACGTACGTCTGGCCAGCCAGTTGACCGGCTGGACCCTGAACGTGATGACCGAATCGGACATCCAGGCCAAGCAGCAAGCAGAAACCGGCGATATCCTGCGCAACTTCATCGAAGAGCTGGAAGTTGATGAAGACCTGGCGCAGGTACTGGTTGATGAAGGCTTTACTAGCCTGGAAGAGATTGCCTACGTACCGGTGGAGGAAATGCTCAACATCGATGGCTTTGACGAAGATACCGTCAACGAGCTTCGCGCTCGCGCCAAGGATCGACTGTTGACTAAAGCCATCGCTACTGAGGAAAAGCTGGCAGACGCCCATCCGGCCGAAGACCTGCTCTCGCTTGAGGGTATGGACAAGGATTTGGCGATGGAACTGGCGGTGCGCGGCGTAATTACCCGCGAAGACCTGGCCGAGCAGTCTATTGACGACCTGCTCGACATCGACGGCATTGACGATGATCGTGCCGGCAAGTTGATCATGGCCGCCCGAGCCCATTGGTTCGAGTAATTAGGCGCGGCCTGAGGAGAGAAATGCATGACGCAAGTCACGGTGAAACAACTGGCCGATGAGGTCAAAACACCGGTTGAGCGCCTGTTGCAGCAGATGCGTGAGGCAGGTCTGCCGCACAACGCCGCCGAGCAGAATGTAACCGATAGTGAGAAGCAGGCTCTGCTGACTCACCTGAAAAGCAGCCACAAGGCTAAAGTGGAAGAACCGCGCAAGATCACTTTGCAGCGTAAAACCACCAGTACCCTGCGTGTAGCTGGCAGCAAAAGCATCAGCGTTGAAGTACGCAAGAAGAAAGTCTTCGTACAGCAAAGCCCGGAAGAAATCGAAGCCGAGCGCAAACGTGAGATGGATGAACGTCGTGCAGTAGAAAATGCCGCACGTCAAAAGGCTGAAGAAGAGTCCAAGCGTCGCGCCGAAGAAGAAGCGCGCCGCCAGCCTGCATCTGCTCCTGTTGCAGCTCCGGCCGCTGCAGCGCCTGCACCTGTGCAAGCCGCAGCGCCAGCACCGGCTCCAGCCGCTGATGCACGCAAGCGTGACGAACAGCGTCGCCCGGACAAACCACGCGCAGACGACAACAATCGTCGCGGCAGTGGTGACGGCGATCGCAAAAACGCTCCGCATCGTGCCTCGGTTAAAGAAAAAGCACCGACTCCACGTGTTGCTCCGCGTACTTCCGACGAAGAAAGCGACAGCTTCCGTCGCGGTGGTCGTGGCAAGGGCAAGCTGAAGAAGCGCAACGCTCACGGTTTCCAGAGCCCAACCGGCCCTGTAGTTCGTGACGTGCAGATTGGCGAGACCATCACTGTCGGCGATTTGGCTGCACAGATGTCGGTCAAGGCTGCCGAAGTCATCAAGTTCATGTTCAAGCTGGGTACTCCAGCGACCATCAACCAGGTACTGGATCAGGAAACTGCCCAACTGGTTGCTGAAGAACTGGGCCACAAAGTGACTCTGGTCAGCGACAACGCCCTGGAAGATTCCCTGGCCGAGTCCCTGAAGTTCGAAGGCGAGTCGTTCTCCCGTGCTCCGGTTGTGACCGTAATGGGCCACGTTGACCACGGTAAAACGTCCCTGCTCGACTACATCCGTCGTGCCAAGGTAGCTGCTGGCGAAGCCGGTGGTATTACTCAGCACATCGGTGCATACCACGTTGAAACCGAACGCGGCATGGTCACGTTCCTCGACACCCCGGGTCACGCTGCGTTTACCGCAATGCGTGCTCGTGGTGCCAAGGCAACTGACATCGTGATTCTGGTTGTGGCTGCAGACGACGGCGTAATGCCGCAGACCATCGAAGCTGTTCAGCATGCGAAAGCCGCTGGCGTGCCGCTGGTTGTTGCAGTGAACAAGATCGACAAGCCAGGTGCTGACCTCGATCGCATTCGTAGCGAACTGTCCGTTCACGGCGTGACGTCGGAAGAGTGGGGTGGTGACACTCCGTTTGTTTCGGTCTCGGCGAAAATGGGTACTGGCGTTGACGAACTGCTCGAAGCCGTATTGCTGCAAGCCGAAGTTCTGGAACTCAAGGCAACTCCATCGGCTCCAGGCCGTGGCGTAGTGGTTGAGTCCCGTCTGGACAAAGGCCGTGGCCCTGTTGCAACCGTTCTGGTTCAAGACGGTACCCTGCGCCAAGGCGACATGGTTCTGGTCGGTTCCAACTACGGCCGCATTCGCGCCATGCTCGACGAGAACGGCAAGCCTATCAAGGAAGCCGGTCCATCCATCCCTGTCGAGATCCTCGGCCTGGACGGTACGCCAGATGCTGGCGACGAGATGAGCGTAATGACCGACGAGAAGAAGGCGCGTGAAGTTGCCCTGTTCCGTCAAGGCAAGTTCCGCGAAGTGAAACTGGCGCGTGCTCACGCAGGCAAGCTGGAAAACATCTTCGAGAACATGGGCCAGGAAGAGAAGAAGACGCTTAACATCGTCCTCAAATCTGACGTCCGTGGTTCGTTGGAAGCTCTGCAGGGCGCTCTGAGCGGCCTGGGTAACGACGAAGTGCAAGTGCGCGTAGTGGGCGGCGGTGTCGGTGGTATCACCGAGAGCGACGCTAACCTGGCACTGGCCTCCAACGCTGTACTGTTTGGCTTCAACGTGCGTGCCGATGCCGGCGCTCGCAAGATTGTCGAGCAGGAAGGCCTGGACATGCGTTACTACAACGTCATCTACGACATCATCGAAGACGTCAAGAAAGCCCTTACCGGCATGCTTGGCAGCGACGTTCGGGAGAACATCCTGGGTATTGCTGAAGTCCGTGACGTGTTCCGCTCGCCGAAGTTTGGCGCGGTTGCAGGTTGCATGGTGCTGGAAGGTGTTGTTCACCGTAACCGTCCAATCCGCGTACTGCGTGAAGACATCGTTATCTACGAAGGCGAGCTGGAATCCCTGCGTCGCTTCAAGGATGACATGTCCGAAGTGCGTGCCGGCATGGAATGCGGTATCGGCGTCAAGAGCTACAACGACGTTAAAGTCGGTGACAAGATCGAAGTGTTCGAGAAGGTCCAGGTTGCTCGCAGCCTCTAAATCGCGAGCCTCAAGAGCGAGGACGAGCCAGCGCATGCATTTGCGCAGCGCTCGGCCTGGACTCTAAACGCAACGCCCGGTCCGGCTTCTGTCAGGCCGGGCGTTTGCCGCTTTCAGAACGCATGGGTTTCCCATGGGTGAGTAACAGGTAACAAGACATGGCAAAAGAATATAGCCGTACCCAACGTATCGGCGATCAGATGCAGCGCGAGCTGGCACAGCTGATCCGTCGCGAAGTCAAAGACCCGCGCGTGGGTCTGGTCACCATTACTGCTGTTGAAGTCAGCCGTGACGTCGGTCACGCCAAGATCTTCATCACCGTAATGGGGCAGGACAGCGCTGAAGATATCGCCCAGAGCATCAAGGTGCTGAACTCGGCAGCGGGTTTCCTGCGCATGCAACTGGCGCGTGAAATGAAGCTGCGCAGCGTTCCGCAGTTGCACTTCCACTACGATGAAAGCGTCGTGCGTGGTGCTCATCTGTCCGCCTTGATCGAGCGTGCAGTGGCTGAAGACAATCAGCACCCTGAAACCACTGCTCCCGAAGACACCAAGGAGTAACCGGTGGCTCAGGTCAAGCGTATCCGTCGTAACGTCAGCGGCATCATCCTGCTGGACAAGCCACTTGGGTTCACCTCCAACGCGGCCCTGCAGAAAGTCCGCTGGCTGCTCAATGCCGAGAAGGCAGGGCACACCGGTAGCCTCGATCCATTGGCCAGCGGTGTATTGCCGCTGTGCTTTGGCGAAGCCACCAAGTTTTCGCAATACCTGCTCGATTCCGACAAGGGTTATGAAACCCTGATGCAATTGGGCAAGACCACCACCACGGCAGACGCTGAAGGCGAGGTTTTGCAGACGCGTCCGGTGACCGTTGGTCGCGCCGATATTGAAGCTGTTTTACCCAAGTTTCGTGGGCAAATCAGTCAGATACCGCCGATGTACTCTGCGCTCAAGCGTGACGGACAGCCGCTTTACAAGCTGGCCCGTGCAGGCGAAGTGGTGGAGCGTGAACCACGTTCTGTTACTATTACCCGCCTCGAATTGCTGGCCAGCGAAGGCGACACTGCGCGCTTGGCCGTCGACTGCACCAAAGGCACCTATATCCGTACCCTTGTGGAAGATATCGGTGAGCAATTGGGCTGCGGGGCATACGTTGCAGAACTGCGTCGTACACACGCCGGACCTTTCAGCCTGGCCCAGACGGTTACGCTGGAAGAACTGGAAGCGGTGCATGCCGAAGGCGGCAATGAAGCGGTCGACCGCTTCCTGATGCCATCGGACAGTGGCCTGCTCGACTGGCCGTTGCTGCACTTCTCCGAAGCCAGCGCGTTCTACTGGCTCAACGGCCAGCCAGTACGTGCTCCGGATGCTCCGAAGTTCGGCATGGTGCGGGTACAAGATCACAACGGTCGCTTTATCGGTATCGGTGAAGTGAGCGAAGACGGGCGCATTGCGCCGCGTCGATTGATTCGGTCGGAATGACCGGAGCCAGGCTGCATCGGGGTGTAATATTTCCGGCGCAGACTGGAACGAGGGTGGCTGTTATTGGGCACGGTCACATCTCACATTTAAATACGAGGATTTGTCCTCGGCCCATTGGATCTGTCTTGTTCGCAAGCAGGCCCTAATTGAAAGGAAAGCCAAATGGCACTTACAGTTGAACACAAAGCAGAAATCGTAAAAGACTACCAGCAAGCTCCAGGTGATACAGGTTCTCCAGAAGTGCAGGTTGCACTGCTGACCTTTAACATCAACACGCTGCAAGGTCACTTCAAAGCTAACAGCAAAGATCACCACTCCCGTCGTGGTCTGATCCGCATGGTAAACCAGCGTCGCAAGCTGCTGGACTACCTCAAAGGCAAGAACGTTGAGCGTTACAAAGCGCTGATCGCTCGCCTGGGTCTGCGTCGCTAATAGCGATGTTGCTAGAGGCTGGTTGTCTGTCGCACGTTTGCGGGTTTCCCGCAGGCGTGGGGCCGGCTTCCAGCCTCAAGTTTTATCTGGACTAGCCGGATTCTTACGAAAACTGCCACGGGGCTGTTTTCGTAAGCATCCTGAGTCGGGTTGATACCCGATGTTGCACATGACTTTCGCAAGAAACCCGTTCCCCAAGAGCCACAAAGAAGGTAGGACACCGTGAACCCGGTTATCAAAAAATTTCAGTTCGGTCAGTCGACCGTTACTCTCGAGACTGGCCGTATCGCCCGTCAAGCTTCCGGCGCAGTATTGGTCACCGTTGACGACGACGTCAGCGTATTGGTGACTGTGGTCGGCGCCAAGCAAGCTGATCCAGGCAAGGGCTTCTTCCCTCTGTCGGTTCACTACCAGGAAAAAACCTACGCTGCAGGTAAAATCCCTGGCGGTTTCTTCAAGCGTGAAGGTCGCCCTTCCGAGAAAGAAACCCTGACTTCGCGACTGATCGACCGTCCGATCCGTCCGCTGTTCCCAGAAGGCTTCATGAACGAAGTGCAGGTTGTCTGCACCGTTCTGTCCACCAGCAAGAAAACCGATCCGGACGTCGCTGCGATGATCGGTACTTCGGCTGCCCTGGCCATCTCCGGCATTCCTTTCGATGGCCCGATCGGCGCAGCCCGCGTTGCTTACCACGAAAGCACCGGCTACCTGCTGAACCCGACTTACGAGCAACTGGCTGCCTCCAGCCTGGACATGGTCGTTGCCGGTACCTCGGAAGCTGTATTGATGGTTGAATCGGAAGCCAAAGAGCTGACCGAAGACCAGATGCTGGGCGCCGTACTGTTCGCCCACGACGAATTCCAGGTGGTTATCCAGGCTGTCAAAGAGCTGGCTGCCGAAGCTGCCAAACCAACCTGGGACTGGGCTGCTGCCCCGGAAGCAACCGCACTGCTGGGCGCTATCCGTGCCGAGTTCGGCGAAGCGATCTCCCAGGCTTACACCATCACCGTCAAGGCCGACCGTTACGCTCGCCTGGGCGAGTTGAAGGATCAGGTTGTTGCCAAGCTGTCCGGTGAAGAAGGCCAGCCTTCTGCCAGCGAAGTCAAAGCGGCTTTCGGCGAAATCGAATACCGCACCGTTCGCGAAAACATCGTTAACGGCAAGCCGCGTATCGATGGCCGTGACACCAAGACTGTTCGCCCTCTGAACATCGAAGTCGGCGTTCTGCCAAAGACCCACGGTTCGGCCCTGTTCACCCGTGGTGAAACTCAGGCGCTGGTTGTTGCTACTCTGGGTACTGCGCGTGACGCACAACTGCTGGACACCCTGGAAGGCGAGAAAAAAGACCCGTTCATGCTGCACTACAACTTCCCTCCGTTCTCGGTAGGTGAGTGTGGTCGCATGGGTGGCGCTGGTCGTCGCGAAATCGGTCACGGCCGTCTGGCCCGTCGTTCGGTTCAGGCCATGCTGCCTGCTGCTGACGTGTTCCCGTACACCATCCGTGTTGTATCGGAAATCACTGAATCCAACGGTTCCAGCTCGATGGCATCGGTTTGCGGTGCTTCCCTGGCACTGATGGACGCTGGTGTGCCGATGAAGGCACCGGTTGCCGGTATCGCCATGGGTCTGGTTAAGGAAGGCGAGAAATTCGCAGTTCTGACCGACATCCTGGGTGACGAAGACCACCTGGGCGACATGGACTTCAAAGTAGCGGGTACCGCCAAAGGTGTTACCGCGCTGCAGATGGACATCAAGATCAAGGGCATCACCGAAGAAATCATGGAGATCGCACTGGGCCAGGCCCTGGACGCTCGCCTGAACATCTTGGGCCAGATGAACCAGATCATTGCCGTTTCGCGCAATGAGCTGTCGGCCAACGCGCCGACCATGATCGCAATGAAGATCGACACCGACAAAATCCGTGATGTTATCGGTAAAGGCGGCGCGACCATCCGTGCAATCTGTGAAGAAACCAAGGCTTCGATCGATATCGAAGACGACGGTTCGATCAAGATTTTCGGCGAATCCAAGGAAGCAGCAGAAGCAGCGCGTCAGCGCGTTCTGGGCATCACCGCGGAAGCCGAGATCGGCAAGATCTATGTGGGCAAGGTTGAGCGTATCGTCGACTTCGGCGCATTCGTAAACATCCTGCCGGGCAAAGACGGCCTGGTTCACATCTCCATGCTGAGCGACGCTCGCGTAGAGAAAGTGACTGACATTCTGAAAGAAGGTCAGGAAGTGGAAGTACTGGTACTGGACGTGGACAACCGCGGCCGTATCAAGCTGTCCATCAAGGACGTTGCTGCTGCGAAGGCTTCGGAAGCTTAATAGCCGCCGATACCTGCGTTGAAAAAGGACCCTGCGGGGTCCTTTTTTTATGGCTGCAGTAAAGTCGGCGCCAAAGGGCCATATGCCATGAGTCGAAAGCCGCAAGTTGCATGCAGAATTAACCGACGCCATGCATTTTGCACGACGGGTTAAAAATGATGAATTTATAAGTTGTTGTTTTGTAAGGGTTTATTTGTTTTTTGAAGTTGGCACGCGCCCTGCAATAGTACTGATAACCCTGCTGCTGCAAGACAGCGCAGACTCTAAAGAAGACAGGAGTTACTCGTATGAAGAAGTTCGCTATCGCTGCCGCAACTGCCACCGCTCTGACCCTGACTATGGCCAACGCTGCATTTGCTGCCCAGGCGACCACCCAGGCACCTATGGTGGTGGCTGCAGGCGAAGTAACCAAAGCCAAGGAAGCTACTTCTGATACCTGGATCACTACCAAGGTCAAAGCCGACCTGGTGACTGAAAAAGGCATTCCAGGTACAGACATCAAGGTTGAAACCAACAAGGGTGTAGTTTCCCTGTCCTCGATGGTGCCGGTGACTTCAGCTCAAAAAGACATCGCAGTGTCCATCGCCAAGAAAATCAAAGGCGTCAAAGCTGTATCGGCTGATGGCCTGAAAGCCGAATAAGGCATCCTTTCTCGTAGAACCGGGGGAACAAGGATCAGCAGGTGATTCAAGCAGTACGCCTGCCGACATTGTTGAAAAGGTTCATGCGACGGCCACACGGATGTGGCCATTACAGCCCCCGGCGTTCTGCGCCGGGGGCTGTTCTATTTGGGATCGGGGGTTACGAAAGTCCGCGTAGCAGCTGCCGAAGGAACGAGGCTGCGTTCGGCGGCGGAGCCGTCGCAAAACCATACACCCCCGTTGCTTCTGGCAAACCGCGTTTGTCGGGTTTACGACGACTACGTCGCCGAACGCAGCCTCGTTCCTTCGACAGCTGCTACAAAACAGCGACGTTCTGCATTACTCGCTATCCAGATGCAACGGCGAGATCACCCGGCCATCACTTTCGGCTTCACCCAGCGTGGCATCGATAAAGTACACGCGGTCATCCGCCAGCCCGCCTTTATCCACCAGGTAATCCTTGATGCTGCTGGCACGGTCTTGCCCCAGCTGACGCAACAGCACTTCGCTTTTGCTCCAGAAGTCGATCAGTGCCGCGGTCATTTTCGCAGCCCGCTCGTCACGGCTCAGGTCTTTCCATTCAGCAGGCGGCTGTTGTTTGAGGCGCGTGCGATAAATGCCCTCTAGCAGCGGGCCTTTTTCGCTCTCCGGTACGGTAAGCAGGCCGGCCTTGGCCGGAACCTTCTCACCGCGACGCTGAAGGATCTTGTAGTAGGTGTACTGGAACTCGCGCTCAAGTCGATCCTTGGCGATAAGGGGGCCGTCACTGCTCTGCGCCGCTGTGCCTTCAATCTCCAGACGCAAGGCCGGGCGCTCTTTCAGGGCCTGGGCCAGGGTGGTCAGGGCTTTTTGCGCCTCAGGGCTCAGCTCGCTCGATCCTGGCGCGAATGACACGGTGCCCAGGTCTTCGCCACCACCGTTGATCAGCCCGCCAATGAACTTGAAGGGCGCCTGGGCGGCGCGCAACACCAGGTTGCGCACGGTCTGCCAGATAATCGGCATGACGCTGAATTGCGGGTTGTTGAGGTCGCCGCTGATGGGCAGCTCGATGGAGATCTTGCCGTCGGTGTCCTTGAGCAAGGCAATTGCCAGCTTTATCGGCAGGTCCACGGCGTCCGGGCTGTCGACCTTTTCCCCCAGTTGCAGTTGTTCGACCACCAGTTTGTTCTCGGCCTTGAGCTGGCCATTGGTGATCAGGTAGTGCAGGTCGAGATTGAGACGGCCCTTGCGGATACGGTAGCCGGCGAACTTGCCGGAGTAGGGGGTCAAGGTGGTCAGTTCGACGCGCTTGAAGCTGGTGGCGATATCCAGGCTGGCCATCGGGTCAAACGGGTTGACGCTACCCTTGATGGTCACCGGTGCATAACGGTCGACCTTGCCTGCGATATTCACCGGGGCAGGTTTGGGGTTGCGGCTGTCAATGGTGCCGATCAGACCGTTGAGCTGTTGAACCGCCGTCTGGAAGTTGGGTGTCAGGCTGAAGTCGGCAAAGTTGGCCGAACCATCGTTGATCGCAATCGCGCCGATATGAATGCCCAGCGGTTTTTCCTTGCTGGCCGTGCTTTTGGCCGCGGTGGTGCCGGCGGGTTGCGGGATCAGCAGGTCATCGATATTGGTGGTGCGGTCATCGTTGATCATGAAACGCACATAAGGCTTTTCGAGATTGACCCTGGCAAGCGACAGGCTATCGCCGTGCTGGTACTTGACGTCCTCCAGCACAAGTTTTTGCCATTTGAGGAAGTCGCGGTTTTTCAGGGTGTCCAGTGTGTGCAGTTGGTCGACCTGGGCGCGGCCTGCCACGCTAAAGGCCAGGGGCTCGGTGCTTTTGAGGTCGACCGCCAGATCGCTGCCGAGCATGCCGCTGCGCAGCTCAAGGCGGATAAACGGGTCGATATAGGCCTGGGCGATACGCAGGTCGATATCTTTGGTGGTGACTTTGAGCCGGGCGCTGACCGGGCTCAGGTTGACGTCGCCGCTGGCGGTGAGTTTGCCCTGCTTGCCCACGCCGGTGTCGAGGTTGAGGGTAAAAGGCGAGCGGTTGAGGCTGTCGAAGTTTTTCAGCTTCACGTTGAGCGGGCCGACATCCAGCGCCACCGGGGTTTTCGGCTCCTTGTCGGCGAGGTGGACGCGATAGTCGCGCAAGTCGACATCCTTGAGCAGCACGGCCCAGGGTTTGCTCGGCGCCACGGGAGCGGGTTTCGGTGCTTCGACGGTCACCACTTCTGCGGTCTTGGCAGGTGTTTTTTCGGGCTGGCTGGCAAACAGTTTTTGCCAGTCAAGCTGGCCGTCTTTTTCCCGGGCGGCCCAGGTTTCGAGGTTCTGGCTGTTGATCTTGCCGACTACCACTTCCTGTTTGGCCAGGTCGACGCTGGTGTCGCTGACCTCCAGGCGCTCCAGACGGACCAGCGGGCGGCCATCGGG
Source organism: Pseudomonas fragi (assembly GCF_900105835.1). Lineage (NCBI taxonomy): Bacteria > Pseudomonadati > Pseudomonadota > Gammaproteobacteria > Pseudomonadales > Pseudomonadaceae > Pseudomonas > Pseudomonas fragi. The sequence goes on along the minus strand of NZ_LT629783.1, from coordinate 2,382,545 downwards.
GGCATTGATTTTGAGCGGTGCGATGCTGGCCGTGGCATTGCTCAGGACCATCTCGGTTTCTTTGGACAGGTTCAGGGTGTAGTCGGTGCTGAAATTCAGTACGCCGTCTTCAAGTGCCAGTGGCAGCGCATCGCGCACATAGGGCCACCAGACTTTCATCTTGCCATCGGTGACTTTCAGTTTGCCGGTCGAGGTAATGGGCACCAGGCTCAGGGTGCCGGTCCAGTCAATCCGCCCGCCTGCGGGGCCTGCAGCCACCAGGGTCATGTCGGCGTTGTCATCGGGCAGGGTGCTGAGGTTTTTCAGCTCCAGGTCCATCGAGTCATAGAGGAATTCGATAGGTTCGCTGGGGCGCATATCGGTGAAGTGCAGGTAACCGCCCGCCAGCTTGATGTTGTCGATGCGCAGCGGGAACGGTTTGCTCTCGGGGTCGGCCGGGACGGGCTCACTGGCGGGCAGCTTGAACAGCTGGGTCAGGTTGAGGGTACCGTCCTTGTTGAACAGCAGTTCGGTCTTGGGCTTGTCCAGCTCTACGGCGGCCAGGTGCAGGGCTTTTGTCCACAGGCTGTCGGCTTGCAGATTGGTGTACAGCCGCTCGAAGCCGACCTGCTCCTTGCCCGGCTCGCCCACGCGCAAGCCCCACAATGTCAGCTCCAGGCTGAAGGGGTTGAACTCCAGCCGGTCGAGTTTGGCAGGCACCGTGGCGTAGTTGGCCAGTTGCTGGTTGATGATGCGCAGGCCAATGCCGGGCAAGATCAGGAAGCCAAGCACGCTATAAAGTGCGATAGCAATCAGCACGGCGCCGAGGGCGCGGATCAATCCTTTGAGCATGTGGGACGTCGTCTATAGCAGTCGGAAGTGCCTTGGAGTATGGCACGCGATTCTGGTTCCGAGACGCTCGCCGTACTCAGGGCGTATTTAAAATTGAAGGATCAGGGTTTTCAGCGGTGGCTGCTGATCCAGTGACGGAAAATCACTGGCCGGGGTCATGACCTGCCAGTCGCGGACCGGGCGCCCGGCCTTCTCGGCGCAACGCAAAACCTGTTCGCGCCAGTCGTCCATGCTGACTTTCGCCAGGTTGTTGCAGCAGATCAGCACACCGTCCGGTGCGGTGGCCAGCACGGCGGGTTTGAGCAGGCTTTGATAGTCGCGCAGCAGGTCGACGGTACCGAAGGCGCTCTTGGCCCAGGCCGGCGGATCAAGCAGCACCAGGTCGTATTCACGCTGTTCAAGCCGCGGGTAGGCAGGCAGCTTGTGGCGGCGCTGAATGATCGGCAAGCCGGCCAACTGGCGGATGGCCGCGAAGTAGTCGGACTGTACGAATTTCATCTTCGCCAGTTCAGGGTTGAGCAAACCGTTCTCACGACCAACCGCCAGATTGCCTTCGGCGAAATCGAGGTTGCACACCTCGCTCGCGCCGCCTGCAGCAGCACTCAGGCCCACGCCGCAGGTGTAGGAGAACAGGTTGAGCACGCTTTTGCCGGCACTGTGTTGCTTGACCCAGCCACGGGCGTTGCGCAAATCCAGGAACAGCAACGGGTCTTGCCCGGCATGGCGCCCGCGCACCCGGTAGTTAAGGCCCCACTCGTGACCCACGGTATCGGCCAGGGCGGCATCGTCGGCACGGTACACGGTGTCTTCGCGGTCGATACGCGAGTTGCCCTGGGAGCGGTCGTTGTAGACCAGCAGCAGGTCGAGGCCCAGGTGGCGATTGATGGCTGCGTGCAGCTGCAACAGGTCATCGCGCTCAAGGCGTTGATGAAAGCTCTGCACCAGCAGTTGCGGGCCGTAACGGTCGATGGTCAGGCCGCCGGCGCCTTCCTGGCTGCCGTGGAACAGGCGATAGCAGTCGGTGCCCTGGGTGTGCAGCTCGGCCAGCAGGTCATGACGGTTATCGAGGGCGGCGCGCAGCGCCTGATTCAAGGAAGACATGCGATGCGCCTTGGGGGATGGATAAGGCGCGGCAGTTTAACAGATGCGCGAGCGCGATGGCTGCGACACGGTTTCAGCCAAGCCCCATACGCCGCCGCGCCCGCTGCACCGAGCCATTGCGCACGGCCCAGCGCAATATCGGCGCGGTACTGTTTACCCCGGCACGTATCAGCTTGCGCATCTGCGGGCGTTGATGCAGCCCCAGCTGATCGCTGGCCCAGTCCGGGAGCAGGTCAATCCCGGCCTGCATCATCAGCGCGCCAAACGGTTTGGCCAACAGGCTGGGGGCGGGGGCGTTGAGCAGCAGGCGGATCACTTCATGGCTGCGCTCGTCGCACAACAATTGCGGGCGTATGCCTTCGAGGTAATCGGCAATCTGCTGACGCGAGCGCGGCACATGGGTCGCACCCAGGCGCTCAGCGATCAGGGCGATTTCGTCGTAGTAACGATCCTGATCGGCTTCGGACAAATGCGGGTTACGGTAGCGCAGGTGAGCGGCGAGGAAGTTGCTGACTTCGGCCACATGCACCCAGGTCAGCAACTCGGGGTCGCTGGCGGCATAGGGGCGGCCATCGAGGCCGGTGCCGGTGACTTGCAGATGGATGGTGCGCACCTTGTCGATCAGCCAGTTGGCATCGCCGGTGGCGCCGAAGGTGGTACCTGATATGAACTGCCCGGTGCGGCGTAGCCGACCCAGCATGTCTTCGCGAAAATTGGAGTGGTCCCACACCCCGGCCAGGGCCAGCGGGTGCAAGGCTTGCAACATCAAGGCGCTGATGCCGCCAATCAGCATGCTGGTGAAATCACCGTGTACCTGCCAACTGATGGAATCGGGGCCGAACAGGCCGGGGTCGCCCTTGGGGTTTTCGAGGTCGAGCTTGCCAAGGGAAAGCCCGGTCAGGCTCATGATCTGGCGTTCGATGGGGCGGCGGATAAATTCCATGATGCCTTTCTCGATGGTGCCAGCCAGTCGGTGAAGACTGGCTGGCTATCAATCAACCGCGATGACGGCCGCGGAAGTAGTTGATCAGACCTTGGGTCGATGCATCGTCGGCAGGCTCTTCCTGGATACCGGTCAGGCGGTTGTATACGCCCTTGCCCAGCTCCTTGCCCAGCTCAACACCCCATTGGTCGAAGGCGTTGATGCCCCAGATCACGCTTTGTACAAAGACCTTGTGCTCGTACAGCGCAACCAGTGCTCCCAGGCGGCGCGGGCTGATGCGTTCAACCACCAGGGTGTTGCTCGGGCGGTTACCCGGGATCACCTTGTGCGGTGCCAGTTTTTGCACCTCTTCTTCGCTCATGCCTTTGTCACGCAATTCAGCTTCGGCTTCTGCGCGGGTTTTACCCAGCATCAGCGCCTGGCTTTGCGACAGACAGTTGGCATACAGCCATTGATGGTGGTCGGACACCGGGTTGAAGCTGACAATCGGCACGATAAAGTCGGCCGGGATCAGTTGGGTGCCCTGGTGCAGCAATTGGTGATACGCATGCTGACCGTTGCAGCCCACGCCGCCCCAGATCACCGGGCCAGTATCGGTTGATACCGGAGTGCCATCCTGGCGCACGCTCTTGCCGTTGGATTCCATGTCCAGCTGTTGCAAGTGCTTGGTGATGTTGCGCAGGTAGTGGTCGTACGGCAGGATCGCGTGGCTTTGCGCGCCCCAGAAGTTGCCATACCACACGCCCAGCGCGGCCATCAGCACCGGCATGTTCTGTTCGAACGGCGCGGTCTGGAAATGCTGGTCCATGCTGTAGGCACCGGACAACAGTTCCTTGAAGTTGGACATGCCGATGGCCAGGGCAATTGGCAAGCCAATGGCCGACCACAGCGAGTAACGCCCGCCAACCCAGTCCCACATCGGGAAGATGTTTTCTTCACGAATGCCGAATGCCACGGCTGCCGCGTTGTTGCTCGATACGGCGATGAAGTGGCGGTGCAGCTCTGCTTCCGAGCCGCCCTGAGCTAGGTACCAGGCGCGTGCCGCTTGGGCATTCTTCAGGGTTTCGAGGGTATTGAAGGATTTCGACGACACGATAAACAGCGTGGTTTCGGCACGCAGCTTGGCGGTCAGTTCATGGAACTCACTGCCGTCGATGTTCGCCAGGTAATGGCAGCGCACGCCTTTTTGCGCGTAGGACAGCAACGCTTCAGAAACCAGCTCCGGGCCGAGGAACGAGCCGCCGATGCCGATATTGACGATGTCGGTGATCGGTTTTTCGGTGTAACCGCGCCACAGGCCATCGTGAATCCGGCCGACCAGCTCGGTCATCTGGTTCAGGACTTTATGCACCTCGGGCATGATGTTCACGCCGTTGACCGACAGTTTGTCGGCCACCGGGCGACGCAGCGCGGTGTGCAGGGCCGGGCGACCCTCGGAGGCGTTGACGATTTCGCCGCCGAACAGCGACTTGATCGCGCCTTTGAGGTCGACCTCATTGGCGAGGTTGACCAGCAAGTCGCGGGTTTCGTTGGTGATCAGGTTTTTCGAGTAGTCCAGAAACAGCCCGCAGCTACTCAGGGTGAATTCTTCAAAACGTTTCGGGTTGCTGTTGAACGCATCGCGCATGCTGAAGTTCTGCATGCCGGCGCGGTGAAGTTTCAACGCCTGCCAGGCGGGCAGGGCGGTAACGTCGTGAGGGGTGCGGTAGTACGCCATCGCTGCGGATATCCTTTTTGCTTGAACTGCCTTTGGACACTGAAAACACCTACGCCTGTTTTTTCTTGTTCAGGCGTTCGGTCGGTCTGATTCTGCACGTTAACTGGAAGCAGGGCGATTACAGTAACCTTCGCGCCTGCTTCTGTCTTGGCTTTGTCTGACACCGAGAAGTAACTTTTGTCACAGTTAAGTCACAATAGGTGAAACGTTTCAGTGTTTCTTTATGGAGTGCGGGTCATTCCGCGGTTCCGCACAGGCGACTCTGTCAGAGCGCGCTGTCGAGATTCAGATGTACGTTGTCGATCAAACGGGTGGCGCCCAGGAAGGCCGCCACCAGAATCACGATGTCGCGATCGGTGGCTTGTGCCGGGAGCAGGGTTTGCCCCTGGCGTACTTCCAGGTAGTCCGGGCGAAAGCCGAGGGCTTCGATTTGCGCCAGATGCTGGCGCACCAGGGCCGGGTAATCGCGCTCACCGGCTTCGATGGCGCAGGCCATTTCGCTCAGGTGGCGATACAGGGCGGGTGCCAGGGCACGCTGCTCATCGCTCAGGTAACCATTGCGCGAGGACAGGGCCAGGCCATCTTCAGCACGCACGGTGGGTTCGCTGATGATCTGGATCGGGAAGTTGAGATCGTTGACCATTGCACGAATGACTGCCAGCTGTTGGTAGTCTTTTTGCCCGAAGATCGCCAGATCCGGCTGAACCATATTGAACAGCTTGCTGACCACAGTGGTCACGCCATCAAAATGCCCGGGGCGACGGCTGCCGCACAGTTCATTGCTCAGTTGGGCTGCGGTCACCCGGGTCAGGCCATCCATGCCGTTGGGGTACATCTCTTCAACGGTGGGGGCGAACAGCAAGTCGCAGCCTGCCTGCAGAAGTCTTTCCTGATCGGCAGCGAGGGTGCGCGGGTAGGTATCGAGGTCTTCGTTGGCGCCAAACTGCAGCGGGTTGACGAAAATGCTCGCCACCACAAAATCGGCTTGTTGTGCGGCGGTGGTCACCAGTGCGGCGTGACCGCTGTGCAGGTTGCCCATGGTTGGCACCAGCGCGATCTGTTTGCCTTCGCGGCGGGCGCGGGCGATGACGGCGCGCAGTTCGCGAACGGTTTTAACTGTGTTCATGCAGAGAATCCGTGTTCGGTAGCAGGAAAGCTGACGGCTTTGACTTCGCTGACGTACGCGCGCAGGGCGGACTGGATGTCGGGCTGGCCGGTCATGAAGTTTTTCACGAACTTGGGCACGCGGCCAGTCAGCGAAAGGCCCAGCATATCGTGCAGTACCAGGACCTGGCCGTCGGTGTCGCTGCCGGCGCCAATGCCGATGACCGGGATCTTGACCGCGTGGGTAATCTCTTTGGCCAGTTCGCTCGGCACGCATTCCAGCAGCAGCATGGCGGCGCCTGCCTGCTCCAGGGCAATGGCATCGGCGCGCATCTGGCGGGCCTGGTTTTCGTTGCGCCCTTGTACCTTGTAACCACCCAGCACATTCACGGTCTGCGGGGTCAGGCCCATGTGCGCACACACGGGGATGCCGCGTTCGGTCATGGCCCGGATCGACTCGGCCAGCCACACGGCGCCTTCGACCTTGACCATATGCGCACCGGCCTTCATCAGCACGGCGCTGTTGTTCAGGCTTTGTTCCAGGGTGGCGTTGGCCATGAAGGCCATGTCCGCGAGGATCAGGGCGTCCTGGTTACCGCGTTTGACGCAGGCCACATGGTAGGCCATGTCGGCGGTCGTCACAGGCAGTGTGCTGTCATGCCCTTGTAGAACCATGCCCAGGGAGTCGCCCACCAGTAGCACTTCAACACCGGCCTGATTGCAGGCGTGGGCGAAGGTGGCGTCGTAGCACGTCAGCATGGTGATTTTTTCACCTTTTTGCTTAAGGCTTTGCAGGGTGGTCAGGGTAATAGCTGGCATGAAAAGGATCCTCGTCAGGCAGTGTGGTAGGCACTGCGAGTCACGCGCGTGATTCATCGTTATGAGCAGGCACACCTTTATAGAGGGCGCTTATAAAGCCTGCTTTTCACTTTGCACCATCCTGTGGATGGCAGCGGGATGCCTATAGTCGTGACGAGGGCACTGGAAGTCAATTCCGGGTGTTACCGTGAAGGTGTTACCCGGGTATTGATTCGTTTCAGCTCAGCAAGCGATGCGCTCAAGGCCGATGAAGGGGCAGTCGTTCAGCAATTGCGCGAGCGTGCGGCCATCGGCGAGTTCCAGCGATGCTGGCGCCAGTTCGGCCAGCGGGTAGAGCACAAAAGGGCGAGCGTGCATGTGGTAATGCGGGACCTTGAGGCGGGGTTCGTCAATCAGGCGATCGCCGAACAGCAGGATGTCCAGGTCCAGCGTGCGCGGGCCCCAGCGTTCGTGGCGTTCGCGGCCCTGATCCAGCTCGATGGCTTGCAGCGCGTCGAGCAAGTCCAGCGGTGCGAGGCTGCTGTCGATGGCTGCCACGGCATTGGTGTAGCGCGGTTGCCCTGGCAGCAGCGAGTCGCTTTGGTAGAACGCTGAAACCCCGACGAATCGGCAGCCAGGCAATTGCGCAAGCGCCTGGACTGCACTGCGCAACTGATCGGCCGGGTCAGCCAGGTTGCTGCCCATGCCAATGTAGACACGTTCCATCGCTTACTCGTCCGCTGCCGCACTGCGCTTGCGTTTGGCACCGCCGGTGCGGCGACGTTTGCGCGGTGCCGGGCCGCTGCCGTCATCCTTGGCGTTGCTCAGGTCGCGAATCATCTCGCGGCGACCGCTGTCATTGGCGTCCTGATAGTCGGTCCACCATTCGCCCAGGCCGTTGGTCTGCTCGCCGGCGCTTTCACGCAACAGCAGGAAGTCGTAGCCAGCACGGAAGCGCGGGTTGTCGAGCAGCATGTCGGCGCGTTTGCCACTGCGGCGCGGCAGGCGTTCCTGCATGTCCCAGATCTCGCGGATCGGCATGGTGAAACGCTTGGGAATAGCAATGCGCTGGCATTGTTCGGCGATCAGTTCATGGGCGGCTTCCTGCATGGCAGGAATCGGCGGCATGCCTTGATCTTGCAGGCGCAATACACGGGCAGGCAGCGCGGGCCACAACAGGGCGGCAAACAGGAAGGCCGGGGTTACCGGTTTGCCCTGTTTGATGCGCAGATCAGTGTTGCGCAAGGCTTCGCTGATCAGGGTGTGGGTGTAGGTCGGGTTGTGCTCCAGTGCTTCGGCGCTGGCCGGGAACAGCGGATCGAACAACTCGAGGTCAACCAGCATTTCGAAGGTGTCAGAAGCGTTACCCGAGAGGAACAGCTTGAGGACTTCTTCAAATAGCCGGGCTGACGGGATTTCGCGCAGCATTGGCGCCAGTTCGCGGATCGGCTCGGCGGTGTGCTTTTCGATGCCAAAGTTGAGTTTGGCGGCAAAGCGCACGGCGCGCAGCATGCGTACCGGGTCTTCCTGGTAGCGCTGTTGCGGGTCGCCGATCAGGCGCAGCAAGCGGTTGCGGATATCGTGTACGCCATTGGCGTAATCGAGGATGCGCTCGCTGACCGGGTCGTAGTACAGGGCATTGATCGTGAAGTCACGACGCTGGGCGTCTTCTTCAAGGGTGCCGTAGACGTTATCGCGCAGGATACGCCCGCTTTCGTTACGCGAGGACTGGTTGCTGTCTTCCTCTTCGTCGTTTTGCGGGTGATTGGCACGGAAGGTCGCAACTTCAATGATTTCGCGGCCAAAGTGGATATGCACCAACTTGAAACGACGACCGATGATTCGCGCATTGCGAAATTCGGCGCGCACTTGCTCGGGCGTGGCGCTGGTGGCGACGTCAAAGTCTTTTGGCGTGATATTGAGCAGCATGTCGCGTACGCAACCGCCGACCAGATAGGCCTGGTAACCGGCGTTCTGCAGGCGTTCGACGATATTGACCGCGTAGCGGCTGAACTGGGCACGTTGCAGCGAGTGTTGGCTGCTGTTGAGCACTTCAGGGGTGCTGCGCAGTTGTTGCGTACGACGCTTGGGAGAACGGAATGACTGGAACAGCTTCTTCAGCATGGGATGCACTGTTTGAAGGAATGTTCGGCCAAAACGAAGAATGACCGCATGATGGGCGGGGATTCTAGCATTTAGTCAGGGGATGGTGTAGGACAGTGAGCCGCTCTTGCGAGCGAAGCTGCAAGCGGCAAGCTGAAAAAGCGCCAAGAGGTGCGAGCTAGACAGGAATTGTTAAATCGCAGAAACCACAAGGGGAGCCGAAGCTCCCCCAGAATTAGTTGCGTGCTCTATTTTTATTATTGGTTGCGGGCTTTTTGTTTTTGTTAATCGCCCTGGTTGCATAGGTCTTGCCTGTACAACCCTCCCAATCGGGAGATAAGAGCAAACGGATTGCTTTGGTCGCTGTGTTGATGTGATCAATGATCCAACCAGTTCAGGCTCTGCTTTAAGTGCAGTTTTTGTTGTTCTCTGCCTGGTCGTGGGGCTAGCCCCATTTACAACGCCTCTCCAAAACAATCAGTTAGCTGCGCCTCCGCCGTGTTGTTCTTGTTATGCGTGAGCCGATACGTCTTATTTTTATTGTGTGCTGCTGTGATTCTTATTGTTCTTGTACGAATACATATTGCAGGGTGCGTGCCAACTTTTGCGCGGCCCCGCAAAACATGGGGTTTTCAGGGTTTTTACCTTTTCCGGGGCAAAAAAAAGCCGGGTCATCGTTACCGTAAGACCCGGCTTTTGTTACGTCTTTTAACGCAGGTAACAGTTTTTTCACAAAACTGTGTGTTACCTAGCCTTCGCTCGGCACGCCGGTTTTGCGTCGCGGAATGCCCAGGCGCTGGCGCCGTTCCCACAGGCATTTGCGGCTGACCCCCAGTTTGCGGGCCAGTTCGGTCTCGGTCATGTGGTCCTGATGCTCAAGTACGAAGTGCTGGAAGTAGTCTTCCAGTGACAGGTCCTCGGTAGGGTCCAGGCTGGTGTTACCGTTGCCGATACCCTGCTGCGGGGCCAGGCCGATAAAGTCATCGTCTTGCAGGTCGCTCAGTTCAATGTCGATACCCAGCAGTTCTGCCGAGATTTCCGGGCTTTCGCACAGGATCACCGCACGCTCGACCGCGTTTTCCAGCTCGCGCACGTTACCCGGCCATGAGTAATGGCTGATCGCACGTTCGGCATCGGGGGCGAACTTGAGGTCGGTACGGCCGATGCGGGCACTCTGGCGGGCAAGGAAGGCGTTGGCGATTTCATTGACGTCGGCGCCACGCTCGCGCAAGGCCGGCAGCTTGAGGGCAATAACGTGCAGGCGGTAGTACAAGTCCTCACGGAACTGGCCCACTTTGGCCAGGCTCTTGAGGTCACGGTGAGTCGCGGCAATCAGGCGTACATCGACCTTTTGCGACTGCACCGAGCCTACGCGACGAATCTCGCCTTCCTGCAGCACGCGCAGCAGGCGGGCCTGGGCTTCAAGGGGCAGTTCGCCGATTTCATCAAGGAACAGCGTGCCGCCATCGGCAGCCTCGACCAGGCCGGCCCGGCCCGCGCTGGCGCCGGTAAACGCGCCTTTTTCGTGGCCGAACAGTTCGGACTCGATCAGGGACTCGGGGATGGCCGCGCAGTTGACCGAAATCATGGGGGCCTTGGCCCGTCGCGACAGGTTGTGCAGGGCGCGGGCCACCAGCTCTTTACCGGTGCCGGACTCACCCTGGATCAGCACATTGGAGTCGGTAGGCGCCACCTTGCGGATCTTGCTGTACATATCCAGCATCGGTGGGCAGGAGCCGATGATGCCGATTTCACCGTTGCTGTTGTCCACCGTGTTCTTGTCGGCGCTGCCAGCCTTGACCGGGCGTTCGACCGGGGCGCTCTGGGCGTTTTGCCGATCGCGCAGGATGCGCGCCACCGCTTGCAGCATCTCGTCGTGGTCAAAGGGCTTGGCGATGTAGTCCACCGCGCCCATTTTCATCGAGTCCACGGCCGAGCGCAGGCTGGCATAGCTGGTCATGATCAGCACCGGCTTGCCCTGGCCCAGCTTGATCAGCTCGGTACCCGGTGCGCCCGGCAAGCGCAGGTCACTGACGATCAGGTCAAACGAGGGGATGCTGAAACGCTCCTGTGCTTCTTGCACCGAGCCAGCCTCGCTGACCTGGTACTGATTGCGCTCCAGTAAACGGCGTAGTGCGGAGCGGATGATGGTTTCATCTTCGACGATCAAAATATGCGGCATTGATTCGGTTCTCTCGACGGTCTCAGTTCACAGCGGACGTCGCTTCGACATGACGCGGTAGTGTCACCCGGATACGGGTTCCGCGTTGGCTGTGAATGTCAGCCGGGCTGTCGATGGTGATTTGTCCATAATGCTCTTCAACGATGGAATAGACCAGTGCAAGGCCCAGACCGGTGCCTTCGCCAGGGTCCTTGGTGGTGAAAAACGGTTCGAACAAGCGGTCCATGATGCTCTTTGGAATACCTGTGCCTTCGTCTTCGACAATAAGGTCGACGGTGTGCTCGTTGGCCTCGCTCTTGACCCGCACGGCACTGCCCGCAGGCGACGCATCACGCGCGTTGGACAGCAGGTTGATGAGCACCTGGGCGAGCCGCTGCGGGTCGCCGTCGACCCAATGGTCCGGGTCGCAGAGGTTGTAGAACTGCACTTCGAAATTGCGCCGGTTCAGGGCCAGCAGGCCAATGGCATCCTGGGCCACTTCGGCCAGACACACGGGCTCGTCATTGTGCTGGTGGCTGCCGGCATGGGCGAAGCTCATCAAGGACTGGACGATGCGCGAGATGCGCTTGGTCTGTTCAAGGATCTGGCTGCTGATTTCTGTCAGTTCGCCGTCGTTTTCCCGTTCTTCGCGCAGGTTTTGCGCCAGGCAGGCAATCCCGGTGACCGGGTTGCCGATTTCATGGGCCACGCCTGCCGCCAGTCGACCGATGCTGGCCAGACGCTCGGAGTGCACCAGTTTGTCTTCGAGCATCTGGGTTTCGGTCAGGTCTTCAACCAGCAGTACCAGGCCGCTGTTGCCCGGCGCCAGTGGCTCGTCAATCGCCGCCTTGTGCAGGTTGAGCCAGCGGGTCTGGCCGTCGAGGGCCAGGTGCTGCTTGTGCAAATGTTCGTCGGGCAGGTCGATAAAGCCTTGCAGCAGTTCGCGCCAGGGATCGCCCAGGGTGCTCAGGCGTGAGCCCACCACGCGCTGGGCCGGGATGCCGGTCAACTCTTCCATGGCCTTGTTCCACATCAGGATCTCTTGATCCTTGGCCAGCGAACACACGCCCATCGGCAACTCTTGAAGGGTCTGGCGGTGATAACGACGCAAGGCATCCAGTTCGGCTGCCAGCCCGGTGAGGCGCGAGTGGTAGTCCTCAAGCCGGCTTTCAATAAAGTGAATGTCTTCGGTCACATAGTTTTCGCCGCCGGACTTGTAGGGCAAAAACGTTTCGACCATGTCCTGTGCGACGCTGGGGCCCATCAAGCCGGAAAGGTTGGCTTCGATCCGGTCTCGCAGACGGCGCAAGGCGTAAGGGCGACGCTCATCGAACGGCAGGAACAGGTCACGCAGCGCTTGCTCGACTTCTTTTTGCGCGGCCTTGGCCCCCAGGGGCTTGGCCAGCTGGGTGGCGAACTCCTGCGGGGACGCCGCGTGCAACTCACGCCGCTGCGGACGGCGCACGTTGTCCACCGCGCAGGCTTCGGCGGCACTGGCCTCTTCGGGGCTGGCGTTGGTGAACAGGGAAATCAGGGTGAACATCAGCACGTTGGCCGCCAGCGAGGCGATGGCTGCCATGTGCCAGCTGGTATCGTCCAGCACATAGATCATGTTCAGCCACGGGATATAGAACCCCTGGAAGTTGCCGATCAGCGGGAACAGCATGCTCGCCATCCATACCGTGATGCCTGCCAGCAAGCCGGCAATAAAGCCGCGGCGGTTGGCAGTCGGCCAGTACAGCACCGAGAGCACGCCCGGCAAAAACTGCAAGGTGGCAACAAAGGCCACGATACCGAGGTTGGCCAGATCCTGCTCGGCGCCCAGCAGCAGGTAGAAGCCGTAGCCGGCCATGATGATGGCAACGATCAGGGCGCGGCGCGTCCACTTCAGCCAGCGGTAGATATTGCCTTCGGCGGGTGGCTGATAAAGCGGCAGTACCAGGTGGTTGAGGGCCATGCCCGACAGCGCCAGGGTGGTGACGATAATCAGCCCGCTGGAGGCCGATAGCCCGCCCACATAGGCCAGTAGCGCCAGGGGTTTGCTGTTGGCGGCAATGCCGATGCCGAGGGTGAAGTACTCGGGGTTGGTGGTGGCGCCCAGCTTGAGGCCGGCCCACAGGATCAGCGGCACGGCCAGGCTCATCAGCAGCAGGAACAGCGGCAGGCCCCAGCTGGCGCTGACCAGCCCGCGCGGGTTGAGGTTCTCGGTAAAGGTCATGTGATACATGTGCGGCATCACGATGGCCGAGGCAAAAAACACCAGCAGCAGGGTGCGCCACGGCCCTTCTTGCAAAGGCGTATGCAGCGCGGCGAGGGCGGTCTGGTTTTGCAGCAGCCAGACTTCCAGCTGTTGCGGGCCATCGAACACACCATAAAGCGCGTAGAGGCCCACGCCGCCAATGGCGATCAGCTTGATTACCGACTCAAAGGCAATGGCGAACACCAGCCCTTCATGTTTCTCCCGGGTGGCGATATGCCGCGAACCGAAGAAGATCGTGAACAGGGTGATCAGTGCACAGAAACTCAGGGCCACGCGGTGTTGCACGGGTTCGCGGGTGAGGATGCTGATGGAGTCCGCAACGGCCTGGATTTGCAGGGCCAGCAGCGGTAGCACACCGATCAGCATGAAAATCGTGGTCAGCGCACCGGCCCAGGTGCTGCGAAAGCGGAAGGCGAACAGGTCAGCCAGTGACGACAGCTGATAAGTACGGGTGATTTTCAGAATGGGATAGAGCAGCACCGGTGCCAGCAGAAACGCCCCGGAAACCCCCAGGTAACTGGATAAAAAACCGTAGCCGTATTCGTAGGCCAGGCCCACGGTGCCGTAGAACGCCCAGGCACTGGCGTAGACGCCCAACGACAGGGTGTAAGTCAGCGGGTGGCGAATGATTGCGCGCGGGATCATGCCGCGTTCACTGATCCAGGCCACACCAAACAGCACCAGCAGGTAGGCGGCGCTGATCAGGATCATCTGGGTCAGGCTAAAGCTCATCGGCATCTTTTTGGCTCTGCAGAATAAAGGTCACGACGATCAGAATCAGCCAGAGCAGATAGGGCCTGTACCAGGCGCCTGTCGCATCGATCCACCAATCCATGATGGCGGGAGAAAACAGGTAGATCCCGACAACCAGCAACAGGACCAATCGATAGATATACATCCCGCCCTCACTTTTACAGGCCGCATGCCCAAAAACGTGCGGCGATGGTAACGGATGGCTGGCAACCTGCAAGGGCTGTCAGCGTAATTGCGCCTCGGCAAGGGTGAGTGTGCGTGGGATATTGGCTGCGTTCCAGTGGGCAATGCCCCAATCCAGAACCTCACGCGGGGTAGCGTCGCTCAGGCTTTCGTCAGTGCGCTGACCCAAGGTGCGCAGGGCGCGCAGCAGCAGCGGGGTGGCCTGCTCCGGGGTCAGGGGGGGTGAACGATAGGATTTGCCCAGTTTGTGGCCATCAGGCTGCACGATCAGCGGCACATGCAGGTAGCGTGGTTGTGACAAGCCCAGCAGCTCTTGCAGGTACAACTGGCGTGGCGTGGAATCGAGCAGGTCGGCGCCGCGCACGATATCGGTCACCCCTTGGGCGGCATCGTCGAGCACCACGGCCAGTTGGTAGGCATACAGGCCGTCACGGCGGCGAATCACGAAATCGCCGACATCCCGCCCCAGGTGCTGACGGAACTCGCCCTGCACCCGGTCGGTGAAGGCATATTCCAGTTCGGGTACGCGAATGCGGATGGCGGCGTTATCCATCGAGTGCCCGGCGTTGCGGCAAAAGCCCGGGTAAATGCCGTTGTAGCCTTCCAGCTGTTTGCGCGAGCAGGTGCAGGCGTACGCCAGGCCCATGCTGAACAGGCGGTTGAGTACTTCCGCGTAGGCTTCGTAGCGTTCGCTTTGACGGACCAATTCGCCGTCCCATTCAAAGCCATAGCGTTCAAGGGCATCCAGGATCGCGGCCTGGGCACCGGGCATTTCCCGCGGCGGGTCGAGGTCTTCCATGCGCAGCAGCCAGCGACCACCCACGGATCGGGCATCGAGATAGGACGCGAGGGCGGCGACCAGCGAGCCAAAGTGCAGGTGGCCACTGGGCGTTGGGGCGAAGCGCCCGATGTAGGAGGGTGCAGTCATGGACGTGGGCCGATTTTTTGTGGGAGCGGGCTTGCTCGCGATGGGGCAACCCGGTTTTGAACCATTGGCGCGGTAATGCTATCGCGAGCAAGCCCGCTCCCACGCAGGGCACTGAAATTTCAGAAACAAAAATGGGGCGTTCGCACGCCCCATCTGGTCAAGCCGGCGATTACTTGCCGACTTGTTTTTCCTTGATTTCAGCCAAGGTCTTGCAGTCTACGCACATGTCGGCAGTAGGACGGGCTTCGAGTCGACGGATACCGATTTCGACGCCGCAGGATTCGCACCAGCCGTATTCTTCGTCTTCGATCAGTTGCAGGGTCTTGTCGATTTTCTTGATCAGCTTGCGCTCGCGATCGCGGGCGCGCAGTTCCAGGCTGAATTCTTCTTCCTGGCTCGCGCGGTCGGATGGGTCAGGAAAGTTTGCCGCTTCGTCTTTCATATGATCAACGGTGCGGTCGACTTCCTGCATCAAGTCCTGTTTCCACTTTTGCAGAATCTTGGTGAAGTGCTTGCGCATGGGCTCGCCCATGTACTCTTCACCCTTCTTTTCAACGTAGGGTTCGAAGCCGCTAAGTTGAGTATTCTGTTGCTTTGCTTGTGTGGGCATGAAATGGACCGCCTCTCATTCTTCTAATCCATTGCGCAGGATTGCAACATCACCGACACCTGCCGGCCCTGCGGCTGCAAGCGGGCGAACTTACCAGATCAAATCGGGCTGCGCTACTCCCGCATGTCTAGCCCGTTCTCAGGGTGTGTGTGCAGAGCCTGTGGTGCTTGAGATTAGTGGCTAATTAATAATTTTAGTCGAGCTATGACTAAAGGCCGGGTTGTTTGGTTCTATTGGCAAGCGGGCTAAGACCGTAATTAGCTCTCCCTTATAGCACTGCTTGGGTAGAATCAGCCTTTTGCTTACCCAGGAAGGCAGGCTCATGGCTCAGTCTTACAGTGCGCGCAGCCGCGCAATCGAACCGTTCCACGTGATGGCGTTGTTGGCGCGAGCCAACGAGTTGCAGGCTGCGGGGCACGATGTGATTCACCTGGAAATCGGCGAGCCGGACTTCACCACGGCCGAGCCGATCATTGCTGCTGGCCAGGCTGCGTTGGCCGCCGGCAAAACCCGGTATACCGCTGCCCGCGGCCTGCCGGAACTGCGCGAAGCGATCTCCGGTTTTTATCAGCAGCGTTATGGCTTGGATATTGATCCTGGGCGAATTCTTATCACCCCCGGCGGTTCTGGAGCCTTGTTACTGGCCTCCAGCCTACTGGTCGATCCGGGTAAGCATTGGTTACTAGCGGATCCGGGCTACCCATGTAATCGACATTTCTTACGTCTGGTGGAGGGGGCCGCTCAGTTGGTGCCCGTTGGTCCGGATGTGCGCTATCAACTGACGGCCGAACTGGTTGAGCGTTGCTGGAATCAAGACAGCGTAGGGGCACTGGTTGCGTCCCCGGCCAACCCGACCGGCACCACGCTGAGCCGTGACGAACTGGCGGCGTTGTCGGCAGCAGTCAAGGCCCGCAACGGGCACCTGGTGGTGGATGAGATCTACCACGGCCTGACTTACGGCTGCGATGCCGCGAGTGTGCTGGAAGTGGATGACAGCGCGTTTGTGCTTAACAGTTTTTCCAAGTATTTCGGCATGACCGGCTGGCGCCTGGGCTGGCTGGTGGCGCCGCCTGAGGCCGTGGCCGACCTGGAGAAACTCGCCCAGAACCTCTATATCAGCGCGCCCAGCATGGCCCAGTACGCTGCACTGGCCTGCTTCGAACCGCAGACCCTGGCCATCCTGGAAGAGCGTCGGGCCGAGTTCGGGCGTCGTCGTGATTATTTGTTACCGGCTTTGCGCGAGCTTGGTTTTGGCATTGCGGTAGAGCCCGAAGGTGCGTTTTACCTGTATGCCGATATCAGCGCGTTTGGCGGTGATGCCTTTGCGTTTTGCCAGCATTTTCTCGAAACCGAGCACATAGCCTTTACGCCGGGTCTGGATTTTGGCCGTTACCAGTCCGGGCATCATGTGCGCTTTGCCTACACCCAAAGTCTGCCGCGCCTGCAGGAAGCTGTTGAGCGGATTGCGCGTGGCCTCAAGAGCTGGAAGGGCTGATGCGTTTTTCACCTGAGCTGGAAGAAGGGCGGCTGATCAAGCGCTACAAGCGTTTTTTGGCGGATATCGAAACCAGTACCGGCGAGTTGATCACCATTCATTGCCCGAACACCGGCTCCATGCTCAATTGTATGGTCGAGGGCGGTCAGGTCTGGTTCAGTCGCTCCAATGACCCCAAGCGCAAGTTGCCGGGCACTTGGGAAATCAGCCAGACCCCGCAAGGGCGGTTGGCGTGCGTGAACACCGGGCGTGCCAATCACTTGATCGAAGAGGCGCTGCTGGCCGGGGTGATCAGCGAGCTGAGCGGCTTCACCGCGCTCAAGCGCGAGGTGCCTTACGGGCAGGAAAAAAGCCGCATCGATTTTCGCCTGGAGTACCCGCAGGGCTTTGCCTATGTCGAGGTCAAAAGTGTCACCCTGGGGTTTGACGGCTCGGCTGTTGCCGCATTCCCGGATGCCGTGACCCAGCGTGGCGCCAAGCATCTGCGGGAACTGGCGACCCTGGCGCGGCAAGGCGTGCGTGCCGTGCAGTTGTATTGCGTCAACCTGACGGGGATCGAGGCGGTGCGCCCGGCTGAAGAAATCGACCCGGGCTATGCTGCTGCACTGCGCGAAGCCGTGGCCGCCGGGGTGCAGGTGCTGGCTTATGGGGTCAGCCTGACCTCTGATGCGGTAGTGGTTGATCGCCGTTTAGACGTCATCCTCTGACGTTGGTGGTGTAATCCATATCCCTTGGCTGTCTTCATGACAGTCGAGGGCTGTCAGAAATTGCCCGGCGCAAGGCCCGGCCACGCATTCGCCGCTTTCGATCAGAAACAGTGCGGCGTGGGTCGAACACTGGATCAGGCTGGCGCTGGCGTCGAGAAACTGGTCGGGTTGCCATTCCAGAGCCACCCCGCGATGGGGGCAGCGGTTTTGGTAGGCATACACCCGGCCCTCACGGCGAACCACCAGCAAGCGCAGCTTATCGAGTGCAAAGCCACGACTGGCGCCTTCGCCCAGCGCCTGGGAGGGGCATAAAAACTTCATGGCGATCCTTAATAACAGCCAAACGGTTATGGAGATGTGGCGTTGTAGAGCGGGTTAATAGGTTGACGTGCAAATGCAAACAATTATCAAATGGCAGCTTGCTCTGCGATGTGCTGTGTTCAGCGCGGCACAATTGTTTGGTCCCATTGAGCCCTCTTTTTCAAGGAAAGCCTCTGTATGCGCCTGAGTACCCGCCTGATTACGTTCTGTGCAGGCCTTATGATCAGTCATGCCAGCCTGGCTGGCGAATTGCCGCAACGCTGGGTCAGCGCCGGAGGAGCGCTTTCGGAGTGGGTCAGCGTATTGGGTGCGGAGTCTAAATTGGTTGGGGTCGATACCACCAGCCAGCACCCTGAATCACTCAAGTCGCTGCCCAGCATCGGCTATCAGCGCCAGCTTTCGGCAGAAGGTGTGCTGAGCCTGAAACCGGATGTGCTGATCGGCACTGAAGAAATGGGTCCGGCTGCGGTTTTGTTGCAAATCCGCGGTGCCGGTGTGCCGGTAGAGATGTTTTCGGCCCAGGCAGACCTTGCCAGCCTTGAGGGCAACTTGCAGCATTTGGGCCGCCTGCTCGGGGACGAGGCCCAGGCCGCACAGGTGTTCAAAAACTACCAGCAACAACTCGACCAGCATCAACAGCAGGTCAAGGCCGCGCAAGCCACGCAACAGGCGCCCGGGGTGTTGCTGCTGCTGGGCCATGCCGGTGGTAAGCCGATGATTGCGGGCAAGGACACGGCGGCCGACTGGCTGCTGACCCAGGCGGGTGGGCACAACCTGGCCACCCACAGCGGTTACAAGCCGTTTTCGGTGGAAGCACTGGCGGGGCTCAATCCTGAAGTGCTGGTATTTGCCGATCGTAGCCTGACCGGTGAGGCGGCGCGCAAGGCGCTGCTGAAAGAAAACCCGGTGCTGGCGTCTATTCGCGCCGCTAAAAATGGGCGTATATACGAAGTCGACCCGACGCTGCTGGTGGGTGGCCTGGGGCCGCGTTTGCCCGAGCGCCTGAAGCAGCTGACGGCTGAGTTCTATCCCGCGGCCCCGGCCAGCCAATGAGAACGCTGGTTAAACCGCGGTCGTTGTTTATTGGCTTGAGCGCGTTGTGCCTGTTGTCGATCTGGCTGTCGCTGGCGCTGGGGCCGGTGAGCCTGCCGTTGTTTGATACCTTGCGCGCAGCACTGCGCCTGGTTGGGGTGCCGATTGCGGGTGAAGGCCTTGAGCAGGCCGAGTTGATCCTGGGGCAGATCCGCTTGCCGCGAACCCTGTTGGGCCTGGCGGTGGGGGGGGGGCTGGCGCTGTCGGGTGTGGCCATGCAGGGCTTGTTTCGCAACCCGCTGGCCGACCCCGGGTTGGTCGGCGTCTCCAGTGGCGCGGCCCTGGGCGCGGCAATTGCGATTGTTGGCGGGGCTGCTTTTGGCGGGTTGCCGGAGTTTTTTGGTCCGTACCTGCTGTCGCTGTGTGCGTTTCTTGGTGGCTTGGGGGTCACGGCGCTGGTGTATCGGCTGGGCCGGCGCAACGGCCAGACCAATGTGGCCGTCATGCTGCTTGCGGGCATCGCGCTGACAGCCTTGGCTGGTTCTGCTGTGGGTTTGTTTACCTATCTCGCCGATGACGCGACCTTGCGCACCCTGACGTTCTGGAACCTGGGCAGCCTCAATGGCGCCAGCTATGCACGCTTGTGGCCACTGTTGATTGTGACGGCGGGGGTCGCCCTGTGGCTACCCCGGCGGGCGAAAGCGCTCAATGCGTTGTTGCTGGGCGAGTCCGAAGCCAGTCATCTGGGTATCGATGTTGAAGGCCTGAAGCGCGAACTGGTGTTCTGCACGGCCCTGGGTGTGGGGGCTGCGGTGGCAGCGGCAGGCATGATCGGTTTTATCGGGTTGGTGGTGCCGCATCTGGTGCGGTTGCTGGCCGGGCCTGATCACCGGGTGCTGTTGCCTGCCTCGGTACTGGCGGGGGCGACCTTGCTGCTGTTTGCCGACTTGATCGCTCGCCTGGCGCTGGCGCCAGCCGAACTGCCCATCGGGATTGTTACCGCGTTTCTCGGTGCGCCTTTCTTCCTTTATTTGCTGATGCGAGGCCGCCACTGATGCTGCGTACGGAAAACCTGCAGATCCGTCGCGATCAGAAAATCGTGCTGGCGGATGTCACCCTTGATGTACGGCCGGGGGAAGTCCTGGGCGTGCTCGGCCCCAATGGCGCGGGCAAAAGCACCCTGCTGGCGGCACTGTGCGGGGAGCTGGCGCCAACGGGCGGGCAGGTCTGGCTGGATGAGCAGGCTTTGGGCCACTGGAAGGGCGCGCAGCGGGCGCAGCGCCTGGCTGTACTGCCGCAAACCTCGACCCTGGATTTTGCCTTTCGTGTTGAAGAGGTGGTGGGCATGGGCCGACTGCCTCATCAGACCGGTCGTACCCGTGACGCAGAAATCATCCACGAGGCATTGCAGGCCGCCGATGTTGAGCATCTTGCCGGGCGCAGCTACCTGGCGTTATCGGGTGGCGAGCGTCAGCGGGTGCATCTGGCCCGGGTGCTGGCGCAATTATGGCCGGGGCAAAACGGCCAGACCCTGCTGCTCGATGAACCCACTTCGATGCTTGACCCCTTGCATCAGCACACCACGCTCAAGGCCATTCGGGCGTTTGCTGATCGCGGCGCCGCGGTGCTGATCATCCTGCATGATCTGAACCTGGCGGCGCGATACTGTGATCGCCTGCTTTTGCTGGAACAGGGTCGCCCAAGGGCCCTGGGTTGCCCGCAGGCGGTCCTGCAGCCGGATGAGCTCAAGGCCGTGTTTGGTCTTGATGTATTGGTGCAGCCGCACCCCGAGCTGGGCTGCCCGATGGTGATTGCTCGCTGAGCAACAGTGCCGGTCGCCCGGCTGGCACTTTTCCACAGGCAAAAAAAGACCCGGCAAGAGCCGGGTCAAATAACCGTGATTAGCCTGATGAGGAGATTTTCTGAGAGTCCGAACCAAGGGCCTTTCAGAAGATCGACTGGTCTCGCGACCAGATGGCGTAATCATAACAATTCTCATTTCCATGTCAACAGCTGATTTTTACCGTTCATCGTGTTCGTTGCCAATTCGCCCTGTCAGGCTTTTTTCAATGCGGCCAGATGCTCGACTTGCTGGTTGAGCGCCTCTTTGCGCGCGGCAGGAATATCGTTCCAGTGAACATCCAGCAGGGCCCCTTCAATCGCATATAAAAGTACTTTGGAGGCTCTGAAACCGCGGGCCTTGACCGCCCTGTAAGCATCCACTGCGCCCAGGCGCCTCAAGTCCGCGGCACTGTGAATGCCAACGGCGTGCAGCCATTGCGCAGAGGTCTTGCCAAGGTTCTTCAAATGCTGGAGTTCATCGTTCATCAGCTCTCCTTGCGACGGCGTGAGCTCAGCGTTTACGGGGTGTGGTGACTCTATTGAGTGTAGCGCTCAGCAGGAAAGTCGCAGTCCGTTAGTCGGTTTTGGAACAAGGCGGGGCTGGAATTGAGCGAATGGGCTGTCGCAAAGTGCAAATCAGCCCCTTGGAGCCAAGGGGGTAGAGCGTCCCAGGCCACTCAGCAGGCGTCATCCACCGCGAAACGGGGGCGGCGGATCTGATGTCGTATTTGTGATCGAGGGCGGCTTTGCGCAAACAGGCGCCGTGAAACCCTTGCGGTTTCACGGCGTGGATTGGCTTTACAGGCCCGGCAAACGCTGACGAATGTCGGCAATCAGGGTGTCGAGGCTTTTGCTGTTGTTGGTTTCAACACGCTTGCTGCGCAGGATTTCATCGGCTCCCAGCGGTTCGCGGCTGGCTTGCTGCGCCTTGACCACTTCCAGGGTGGCGTCAGACGGGTCGGTGCCCACGGATTTGCGATGGGCCAGCCAGCCTTCGATCACGGCGTCCGGGGCTGTGCAGTCGAGGATCAGGCAAGGCACGCCAGTGGCTTCTGCCACTTGGGCGGCCGCATCGCGCTGCTCGCGCTTGAGGTAAGTGGCGTCAATCACTACCGGGAAGCCCGCGCGCAGCACGATGCCTGCCAGTTCATGCAGCTTGCTGTAGGTGGCAGCGCTGGCGTCAGCGTTATAGATGCCATCGCCGACGGCGTTTTCAGCCGTTTGCTGGCCGAACAGCTGTTTGCGGATGACGTCTGAGCGCAGGCGAATCGCTCCCAGAGCTTCCACGAGTCGCATGGCTACCGAGCTTTTACCGACAGCAGAAACGCCGTGGGTGATGGTCAGGAAGCGTGAAGGAATTGTGCTGTAGCTTTCCGCCAGGTTGGCGTAGTTGCGGTATTGGCGCAGGGTGGCTGCCCGCTGAACCGGGCTGGCTTCGGCCGGCATGCTGAACAGGCTGACCTTGGCACGCACCAGGGCGCGGTAGGCCTTGTAGAAGTTCAGCAGTTCAAGCCCCTGGTAGTCGCCGGTCAGTTCCAGGTACTGGCTGACGAAACGGCGTGCCAGGCATTTCAGGCCACGGTCTTCGAGGTCCATCGCCAGGAAGGCGGTATCGGCGTATACGTCGGTGAAACGGAACGGTTCGTTGAATTCGATGCAATCGAAAATCACCACCTTGCCGTCAATCATGGTGGCATTGCCCAGGTGAATGTCACCATGGCATTCGCGGATAAAGCCCTGGGCCTTGCGCTGCTCGAACAGCGGCTTGAGGCGGGTGAAGCTGGCTTCTGCCCAGGCCTGGAGGGCATCCAGTTGCAGCAGGTCGGCTTTGTCCGAAAGGAACGGGCGAATTTGCTCGAAGTTCTGACGGACCGGATCCATCACCGCTTCAGGCGTGCCCTGGTAGTGCGCAGCAGGAACCTGGGGGGCCTGGGTGTGAAAGCGCGCGATCTGCTGGGCCATTTCGTCGATATGGGCGGCATTCAGCTCGCCATTGGCTTGCAGTGTGCTCAGCAGCTGGCTTTGCGGGAACTGGCGCATTTTCAACGCGTATTCAATGGCCGGGCCTTCACCACCGAATGCTGGCGCGTCGGCGGTGCCGGTGATCGGCAGCACGTCGAGGTACAGGCCTTCGGTCAGGCGCTGGTTAAGGCGCAGCTCTTCATTGCAGAAGTGCTCGCGGCCACTGAGTTCGGTGAAGTCAAGAAAGCCGAAATTGACCGGTTTCTTCAATTTGTAGGCATATGGCCCTGTCAGGATGACCCAGGAGATATGCGTCTCGATAACCTGAAATCCTTCGACTTCATGGGGGTAAAGGTCCGGGTTTTGCAGGGCGGCAATCAGGTTCTGGCTCACGGTTGATCCTTCAAGGTCTGGAATATTCGATGCGCCATTATGGCGGCTGACAGCGGGAGTGCAAACCGCCGGGCTGCGCATGATGAACATGAATAAAGTGCGTATAATCTCGCGCCATGACTCGTACCCGATCTCCTCGTTCCCGTTCCAAACGTCCCTCTGGCGGCCTTCGGCCCTGGCTGGGCTGGGCAATCAAGCTCAGCCTGGTCGGCCTGGTGGTGCTGGCAGGTTTTGCCGTCTATCTGGATGCCATCGTTCAGGAGAAGTTCTCCGGCAAGCGCTGGACCATCCCGGCCAAGGTGTATGCCCGGCCGCTGGAGCTGTTCGTCGGCCAGAAGCTGAGCAAAAACGACTTCCTCACTGAACTCGATGCGCTGGGCTACCGCCGTGAAAGCGTGGCCAACGGCCCGGGCGCGGCCGCCGTTAATGGCAACACCGTTGACCTCAACACCCGCGGCTTCCAGTTTTACGAAGGCGCCGAGCAGGCGCAGCCGGTGCGGGTCAGGTTTTCTGGCGACTATGTGGCAGAGCTGTCTTCGACCAACGGTGCCAAGCTGCCTGTGGTGCGCCTTGAGCCGCTGCTGATCGGCGGCATGTACCCGAAAAACCTTGAAGACCGGATCCTGATCAATATCGACCAGGTGCCGCCGTTTCTGCTTGAGACGCTGGTCACCGTCGAAGACCGGGACTTCTACCACCACTTTGGCGTGTCGCCGAAGTCGATTGCGCGGGCCATGTGGGTCAATACCTCGGCCGGGCAAATGCGCCAGGGCGGCAGTACGTTGACCCAGCAACTGGTCAAGAACTTCTACCTGACCAATGAGCGCAGCCTCAGCCGCAAGCTGACCGAAGCCATGATGGCGCTGTTGCTGGAGCTCCATTACGACAAGCGCGAGATTCTCGAGGCGTACCTCAATGAGGTGTTCGTCGGTCAGGACGGCCAGCGCGCCGTGCACGGCTTTGGTCTGGCCAGCCAGTTCTTCTTCAGCCAGCCACTGGCCGAGCTGAAGCTGCATCAAGTGGCGTTGCTGGTGGGCATGGTCAAAGGTCCGTCGGCCTATAACCCGCGCCGCTACCCTGAGCGTGCGCTGGTGCGGCGTAACCTGGTGCTCGACTTGCTCGAACAACAAGGCGTTGCCACTGCCGAGCAAGTGGCGGCTGCGAAAAAAATGCCACTGGGTGTGACCAAGCGCGGCAGCCTGGCCGACAGCTCGTTCCCCGGCTTCCTCGACCTGGTCAAGCGTCAACTGCGCGAGGACTATCGCGACGAAGACTTGACCGAAGAAGGGCTACGGATTTTCACCAGCTTCGACCCGATCCTGCAGATGAAGTCCGAAGCGGCGCTGGGAGAGACCTTCAAGCGCCTGGCCGGGCGCAAGGGTTCGGATGAGGTTGAGGCCGCGATGGTGGTGACCAACCCTGAAACCGGTGAGGTTCAGGCGCTGATCGGCAGTCGTGCGCCGGGCTATGCAGGTTTCAACCGGGCGCTGGATGCAGTGCGGCCGATTGGCTCGCTGATCAAGCCGGCGGTCTATCTCACGGCACTGGAGCGACCAAGCCAGTACACGTTAACCAGTTGGCTGTCGGATGAACCGTTATCGATCAAAGGGGCTGATGGC
The DNA here is from genome assembly GCF_900105835.1 of Pseudomonas fragi. Taxonomy (NCBI): domain Bacteria; kingdom Pseudomonadati; phylum Pseudomonadota; class Gammaproteobacteria; order Pseudomonadales; family Pseudomonadaceae; genus Pseudomonas; species Pseudomonas fragi. Next base: position 2,357,682 of record NZ_LT629783.1, on the reverse strand, counting down.
CAGGTCTGGAAGCCGCAGAACTATGACCGTCGCTCCCACGGTACGGTTTTCCTCTATCAGTCGATGATGAACTCCTACAACTTGGGCACGGTAAGGCTGGGGCAGGAAGTCGGTGTACCGAATGTGCTCAAGACCCTGGCGCGGCTGGGAGTGGAGCGCGAGTTCCCGGCATTCCCGTCCATGTTGCTGGGGGCCGGTGCATTGAGCCCGATGGAAGTGGCGACGATGTATCAAACCCTGGCCAATGGCGGCTTCAATACGCCAATGCGCGGTATCCGCAGCGTGTTGACCGCAGAGGGTGAGCCGCTCAAACGTTATCCGTTCCAGATCCAGCAGCGTTTCGATCCGGGTTCGATTTTCCTGATCCAGAACGCAATGCAGCATGTGATGCGCGAAGGTACCGGGCGTTCGGTCTATAACGTCTTGCCCAAAAGCCTTGCGCTGGCAGGCAAGACCGGGACCAGTAACGATTCCCGTGACAGTTGGTTCGCAGGGTTCAGCCAGGATTTGCTGGCCGTGGTCTGGCTTGGGCGTGATGACAACGGTAAAACACCGTTTACCGGTGCAACCGGTGCCTTGCAGGTATGGACCAGCTTTATGAAGAAGGCCGATCCGCTGCCGCTGGACATGCCTCAGCCGGACAACATTGTGCAGGCCTGGATCGATCCGCATACCGGGCAGGGTTCGGATGCCAACTGCCCTGGTGCGGTACAGATGCCGTATATTCGCGGCAGTGAGCCGCCAGCCGGTGCCACCTGTGGTGGGCAGGAGCCTGCCACCGGTGACGCCGTGATGGATTGGGTCAAGGGCTGGTTGAATTAAGCACAGAGGGTTTGACGTGAATAAGTTGTGGATTGCGGCTGTTTCAGCCCTGGCTTTGCTCAATGGTTGTGCCAGCGTGCCGCAGGGTTCAATTCCTGTGGTCGACTCTGGTGTTGCGGTGTCGAACAACGAGCGTGTTTCGGCCCAGCGTACGGCGGGGAATTATCCACAGGCCGCTGCGCCGCGTGCCGCTCAGGCGCGCACGATTACCGAGGACTCGGGGGTTGTGGTAATGATTCCGGGCGGCGCTGCCAGTGTGTCGACGCCGATCAGCACCCAGCCGTTCACGCCGGGGCCGATTACCCCTGGCCCGGCGGCAGCGCCGATCAGCACGGGTAGCTATACACCGAGCGCGACCTACAGTGCCCCGGCACCGGTTACGCCCAGCGGCATTCCGTCGAACAGCGGCGGCCTGGCGGCCGACGAGCAATTGGACGGCCCGGTACTGGCGCTGCTGACCACTGCCCAGCAGCAGCAATCGAGCGGTGACTTGAACGGTGCTTCGTCGAGCCTCGAGCGTGCCCAGCGCGTGGCCCCTCGTGAACCGCAAGTGCTTTATCGTCTGGCGCAAGTGCGCATGGCGCAGGGTGACACCGCACAGGCAGAGCAGTTTGCTCGCCGCGGTTTGACGTTCGCCAACGGTCGTCCGGATTTGCAGGCGAGCCTGTGGGGCTTGATTGCCCAGGCCCGTGAGAAACAAGGTGATGCGGCTGGCGCTGCACTGGCCCGTCAAAAAGCCAAGGTGAGCCTCTGATGGTCATGGATGTACGCACCTCTGAAGTTGCTGGCTTTTTGCTGCTGATCGAGCAGGAAATGCGCACCCAGGGCTTGTGGAGTGACAAGGCTCCGACAGAGCACGACTTGTCCAGCCTGGAGCCGTTCAGCGTCGACCGCCTGGATTTTGAGCAGTGGGTGCAGTGGATCTTCCTGCCGAAGATGAAAGTCATCGTCGAGCAGGGTCAGCCTCTGCCCAGCGTCTCGGGTATCTGGCACATGGCTGAGCACGTGTTTGCCCAGCGTCGTGGCAACTGGAAGCCCTTGCTCAAGCATTTTCAGGACTTTGATCGCCTGATCAGCCCTTCCTCCTGAGGTCATGGCTGCCAGTTTTTACTGGCAGCCATCCATTTTCTTGTTGGCTTCAGTCATTTTGCGCGTTTTTTTGTGCGTTCCTGTCGATTTATGCAAATAAATTGAATTGATGGCTTGACTTGGACTGGCCTAATGACAAGAATCGAACTCCCGCTGTAGAGGGACTGCCAGAAGCAGGCTCTCTCAGCAGATCATGAGGCGCACACCCGCGCCGACCTGTAACACCCGCAACGCGTTACCTCGCGCTGGGTGGGAAACCCCCGCAACACTTGGGGAGTTCCCAATACTTGCTCAGTCAGTGCTGACGTAGTCGGCGACCACCGTCGCTCATGCTCTGCTGAAAAGTAAACCTATTAAGACCCGTTCGTATTTTTGTGGACGGTATTCTGGCGTTTTAGAGGTGAACAACGTGGAGCTTTTGTCTGGTGGTGAGATGCTCGTCCGCTTTTTGCGTGACGAAGGTGTCAAATATATCTACGGGTACCCAGGTGGTGCTCTCCTGCATGTCTACGACGCACTGTTCAAAGAGCCGGAAGTTACCCACATCCTGGTTCGCCATGAACAAGCTGCAACCCATATGGCTGACGGCTACGCCCGTGCTACCGGTAAAGCCGGTGTAGTACTGGTGACTTCCGGGCCGGGTGCTACCAACGCCATCACCGGTATTGCCACGGCCTATATGGACTCCATTCCGATGGTGATCATTTCAGGTCAGGTGCCCAGCACCATGGTCGGAACCGATGCCTTCCAGGAAACCGACATGATCGGTATCTCCCGGCCCATCGTGAAGCACAGCTTCATGATCAAGCATGCTTCGGAAATCCCGGAAGTCATGAAAAAGGCGTTCTACCTCGCGCAATCCGGCCGTCCAGGCCCGGTCGTGGTCGATATCCCGAAAGACATGACCAACCCGGCGGAAAAGTTCGAATACGTTTTCCCGAAAAAAGCCAAGCTGCGCTCCTACAGCCCGGCCTTGCGTGGCCACTCCGGCCAGATCCGCAAGGCGGCCGAGATGCTGCTGGCAGCCAAGCGCCCTGTGCTTTATGCCGGCGGCGGGGTTATTTTGGGCGGCGGTTCGGCACCGTTGACCGAACTGGCAAAAATGCTCAACGTGCCGGTGACCAATACGCTGATGGGCCTGGGTGCCTACCCTGGCACCGACCGTCAGTTTGTCGGCATGCTCGGCATGCATGGCAGCTTCACGGCCAATATGGCCATGCACAACGCCGACGTGATCCTGGCAGTAGGTGCGCGCTTCGACGACCGTGTTATCAACGGCCCGTCCAAGTTCTGCCCGAACGCCAAGATCATCCATATCGATATCGACCCGGCGTCCATCTCCAAAACCATCAAGGCGGACGTGCCGATCGTAGGCCCCGTTGAGAGCGTGCTGACCGAAATGGTCGCCATCCTCAAGGAAATCGGCGAGAAGCCAGACCCGCAGGCCGTTGCCAGCTGGTGGAAGCAAATCGACGAATGGCGCGGTGACGGCGGTCTGTTCCCGTACAACAAGGGCGACGGCAGCCAGATCAAGCCACAGGCCGTTATCGAGATGCTCTGCGAAGTGACCAAGGGCGATGCTTATGTCACGTCCGATGTGGGTCAGCACCAGATGTTCGCGGCCCAGTACTATCGCTTCAACAAGCCGAATCGCTGGATCAACTCCGGTGGTCTGGGCACGATGGGCTTTGGTTTCCCGGCTGCGATGGGGGTAAAACTGAGCTTCCCTGATGCTGACGTTGCCTGCGTGACAGGCGAGGGCAGTATTCAGATGAACATTCAGGAATTGTCGACTTGTTTGCAGTACGGCCTGCCCGTAAAAATCGTCAGCCTCAACAATGGTGTGCTGGGGATGGTGCGTCAGTGGCAGGACATGAACTACGGCAGTCGTCACTCGCACTCGTATATGGAATCGCTGCCTGACTTCGTCAAGCTGGCTGAAGCCTATGGCCATGTAGGTATCCGGATCACCGATCTGAAAGACCTCAAGCCGAAAATGGAAGAAGCCTTTGCCATGAAGGATCGCCTGGTGTTCCTGGATATCCAGGTTGATACCAGTGAGCACGTTTATCCGATGCAGATCAAAGATGGCTCCATGCGCGACATGTGGCTGAGCAAGACGGAGCGTACTTAATCATGCGGCACATTATTTCCTTGCTTCTTGAAAACGAACCGGGCGCCTTGTCTCGCGTTGTCGGGCTTTTTTCGCAACGTAACTACAACATCGAAAGCCTGACCGTGGCACCCACCGAAGACCCGACCTTGTCGCGTCTGACGTTGACCACGGTGGGGCATGATGAAGTGATCGAGCAGATCACTAAAAACCTGAACAAGCTGATCGAAGTGGTCAAGCTGGTGGATCTGTCGGAAAGCGCTCACATCGAGCGCGAGCTGATGCTGGTCAAGGTCAAGGCAACGGGTGCGCAGCGCGCAGAAATCAAACGCACCACGGATATCTTCCGTGGGCAGATCGTTGATGTCAGCGCCAGTGTTTATACCGTGCAGTTGACAGGCACCAGCGAGAAGCTCGACAGTTTCATTCAGTCGATTGGAACCGCCTCGATCCTGGAAACAGTTCGCAGTGGCGTCACCGGGATTGCCCGTGGCGACAAAGTACTCAGCATCTAAAACTAACAAGTGCTAATTGGCCTGAATGGCCTGGATATAAGGGAAAATCATGAAAGTTTATTACGACAAAGACTGCGACCTTTCGATCATCCAGGGCAAAAAAGTAGCCATTATCGGTTACGGCTCCCAGGGTCACGCTCAAGCCTGCAACCTGAAAGATTCCGGCGTTGACGTAACCGTTGGCCTGCGCAAGGGTTCAGCCACTGTCGCCAAGGCAGAAGCTCACGGCCTGAAAGTTACTGACGTTGCCAGCGCTGTTGCCGCTGCTGACCTGGTCATGATTCTGACCCCGGACGAGTTCCAGTCCTCGCTGTACAAGAACGAAATCGAGCCGAACATCAAGAAGGGCGCCACACTGGCCTTCTCCCACGGTTTCGCTATTCACTACAACCAGGTTGTGCCGCGTGCCGACCTCGACGTGATCATGATCGCGCCCAAGGCACCAGGCCACACTGTACGTTCCGAATTCGTTCGCGGCGGCGGTATCCCTGACCTGATCGCTATCTATCAGGATGCCTCGGGCAATGCCAAGAACCTGGCCCTGTCTTACGCTTCGGGCGTAGGCGGCGGTCGTACCGGTATCATCGAAACCACCTTCAAGGACGAAACTGAAACCGACCTGTTCGGCGAGCAGGCTGTTCTGTGTGGCGGTACTGTTGAACTGGTCAAGGCAGGCTTTGAAACACTGGTTGAAGCCGGTTACGCGCCAGAAATGGCTTACTTCGAGTGCTTGCACGAATTGAAGTTGATCGTTGACCTCATGTACGAAGGCGGTATCGCCAACATGAACTACTCGATCTCCAACAACGCCGAGTACGGCGAGTATGTGACTGGCCCTGAAGTGATCAACGCCGAGTCCCGTCAGGCAATGCGTAACGCTCTGAAGCGCATTCAAGATGGTGAATACGCGAAGATGTTCATCAGCGAAGGTGCTACCGGCTACCCTTCGATGACCGCCAAGCGTCGTAACAACGCTGCTCACGGTATCGAAGTCATCGGCGGGCAACTGCGCTCGATGATGCCTTGGATCGGCGCGAACAAAATCGTTGACCAAGCCAAGAACTAAGTTCCTGGTGTGAAGAGAAAACGCGGCCCAGGCCGCGTTTTTTCGTTTAAGCGGCCGCTTCTGGTATAAAGCAGGATCGTTTGCGGGTGCGTGTAGGCCCCAAGCTTCTATCGAAACTTTCCATATCGTTGCAAGGTAATGTCCATGAGCGAACGTCCCGAAGAGCCAAAAGCGGCTTCAGACGCCGATAGCCTGCTGCCTGTCGATGAGCATGTCGAAGAAGGGCATGACGCCGAAGGCCGAAAAGTCCGGCATCGTGGTATCTATCTGCTGCCGAACCTTTTCACCACTGCGAACCTGTTCGCCGGTTTTTATTCCATCATCAGCTCCATGAGTGCTCAAAGTGCCATGAGTGCGGGTGATGCCGCTGGGGCAAGCAAGTACTTTGCATTTGCCGCCATCGCCATTTTTGTCGCCATGGTGCTCGATGGCCTTGATGGCCGTGTCGCCCGGATGACCAATACCGAAAGTGCCTTTGGTGCCGAGTACGATTCCCTGTCGGACATGGTTGCCTTTGGCGTTGCCCCTGCGTTGCTGGCTTTTGGCTGGGCACTGGGGGACATGGGCAAGGTCGGCTGGATGGTGGCCTTTATCTATGTTGCAGGCGCGGCGTTGCGTCTGGCGCGCTTCAATACCCAGGTCGGCACGGCCGACAAACGCTACTTTATCGGTCTGGCCAGTCCGGCTGCGGCGGGTGTGGTGGCAGGTATCGTCTGGGCATTCAGTGATTACGGTATTCAGGGTTCGAAAATGTCGTTCCTGGTTGCCTTGCTCGTTGCGGCTGCCGGCATGCTGATGGTGAGCAACATCAAGTACAACAGCTTCAAGGAGTTGGACCTGAAAGGGCGCGTTCCTTTTGTGGCCATCCTGGCTGTGGTGCTGGTATTCGCTGTTGTATTCAGTGATCCACCGCGCATTCTGTTGCTGGCCTTCCTGGCATATGCCGCCTCGGGGCCTATCCAGTACTTGCTGCGCTTGCGTCGTAACAAAAACGCCGAGTGATGTAATTTCTCCCATACTCCGTAGTCTATTGGTGCATCAGTCCTCCAATACTGCGGAGTTGTCATGCTCATCAAGCTGCCTGAAGCGTCCGACTGCAAAGAGTCGGACGTTACGCCTGAATCTTTCTATTTATCCCGTCGTGCATTGCTGGGCAGTTCGCTTGCCGGATTGGCTGTGGGCGCGCTTCCGCGCTGGGCCAGTGCCGAAGAGGCGGCGCGCTATGCGGATGTTGAACCGGGCAAGGCGCCAGCCTGGTTTACCGACAAGCTCGCGCAGACCCAATGGCAGGCTGTCACGGTCAAGGGGGAGGCCATCACGCCATTCAAGGATGCAACCCACTACAACAACTACTATGAGTTCGGCACCGACAAGGGCGATCCGGCGCAAAATGCTGGCGCCTTGAAAACCGAACCCTGGACGGTGGTGGTAGACGGGGAGGTGGGCAAGCCGGGGCGGTATGCCCTGGAAGACTTCATGAAACCCTATCAACTGGAAGAACGGATCTATCGCCTGCGTTGTGTCGAAGCCTGGTCAATGGTAATTCCGTGGATGGGTTTTCCCATTTCGCAGTTGCTCAAGCAGGTGGAACCGACCTCCAAGGCCAAATACATACGCTTTGAAACCTTGCAGGACCCGAAGGTGATGCCCGGGCAGCGTTCGGGTTTTGCACTGATCGACTGGCCTTATGTCGAAGGGTTGCGACTGGATGAAGCGATGAATCCATTGGCGATTTTGGCGGTGGGTATGTATGGCCGCGAGTTGCCGAATCAGAATGGAGCGCCGCTACGGCTGGTAGTGCCCTGGAAGTATGGCTTTAAAAGCGTGAAATCCATTGTGCGAATCAGTCTGGTGGAGACGCAGCCCAAAACCACCTGGCAAAGCATTGCTGCGGATGAGTATGGCTTTTATGCCAACGTGAATCCCACAGTTGACCATCCACGCTGGACCCAGGCGCGTGAGCGGCGTTTGCCGAGCAGTCTGTTCGGCCCGAATGTGCGTGATACCCAGATGTTCAATGGTTACGCAGACCAGGTGGCATATCTGTATACCGGCCTCGATTTGCGGAAGAACTACTGATGAAATTTCTACCCTGGCGCATTGGCGTTTTTATGGCAGCAGCCATTTGGCCTTTGTATTGGCTGTATGAAGCCTGGATCTTTGCCTTGGGGCCAGACCCGGGCAAGGTCCTGGTCGATCGTTTGGGGTTGGGTACGCTAATACTGTTGTTGGTTACCTTGAGCATGACACCGATGCACAAACTGACAGGCTGGTCGGGCTGGATTGCCGTGCGCCGGCAAATAGGCTTGTGGTGCTTTGCCTATGTGGTGTTGCACCTGTGCGCCTATTTGACATTTGTGCTGGGGTTCGACTGGTCCCAATTGGGGGTCGAATTGCGTAAGCGCCCCTATATCATTGTTGGCAGCCTGGGGTTCTTGTGTTTGCTGGCCCTGGCGGTGACTTCCAATCAATACAGTCAGCGACGGTTGGGCGCACGCTGGAAGAAACTCCATCGCCTGGTTTATGTGGTGGTCGGGTTGGGGTTGCTGCATATGCTCTGGATAGTGCGCGCCGACCTCAAGGAATGGGCAATTTATGCCTGTATTGGTGTAGGCCTGCTCGCCTTGCGCATACCGCTGGTGAAGAGCCGTATTCCGCGTCTATATAAGAAGAAATCAGCTTCTGCGGTTTAACTTCAAATAAGTGCTTGACCCGAGATTCAAACGGCCTATAATTCGTCCCACTTCCGGCGCAGTCGAAACGGAAAACTCCTTGAGTTTCAATGAGTTGGATGGTTTTCGGCGGTGCCAGCTTCAAGTCATCGAAGCAGGAAATGAGGTGTTGACAGCAGCGTGTAACGCTGTAGAATTCGCCTCCCGCTAACGAGAGATCGAAAGCGCAAGTGGTTGATGTTGCAGAGGAAACTTTGAAAACATCTTAAAATAACCGCTTGACAGCAACAGAGGCTGCTGTAGAATGCGCGCCTCGGTACAGCGAAAGCTGACCAACCGCTCTTTAACAACTGAATCAAGCAATTCGTGTGGGTGCTTGTGGAGTCAGACTGATAGTCAACAAGATTATCAGCATCACAAGTTGCTCCGCGAGAAATCAAAGATGTAACCAACGATTGCTGAGCCAAGTTTAGGGTTTCTTAAAAACCCAAAGATGTTTGAACTGAAGAGTTTGATCATGGCTCAGATTGAACGCTGGCGGCAGGCCTAACACATGCAAGTCGAGCGGTAGAGAGAAGCTTGCTTCTCTTGAGAGCGGCGGACGGGTGAGTAATACCTAGGAATCTGCCTGATAGTGGGGGATAACGTTCGGAAACGGACGCTAATACCGCATACGTCCTACGGGAGAAAGCAGGGGACCTTCGGGCCTTGCGCTATCAGATGAGCCTAGGTCGGATTAGCTAGTTGGTGAGGTAATGGCTCACCAAGGCTACGATCCGTAACTGGTCTGAGAGGATGATCAGTCACACTGGAACTGAGACACGGTCCAGACTCCTACGGGAGGCAGCAGTGGGGAATATTGGACAATGGGCGAAAGCCTGATCCAGCCATGCCGCGTGTGTGAAGAAGGTCTTCGGATTGTAAAGCACTTTAAGTTGGGAGGAAGGGCATTAACCTAATACGTTGGTGTCTTGACGTTACCGACAGAATAAGCACCGGCTAACTCTGTGCCAGCAGCCGCGGTAATACAGAGGGTGCAAGCGTTAATCGGAATTACTGGGCGTAAAGCGCGCGTAGGTGGTTTGTTAAGTTGAATGTGAAATCCCCGGGCTCAACCTGGGAACTGCATCCAAAACTGGCAAGCTAGAGTATGGTAGAGGGTAGTGGAATTTCCTGTGTAGCGGTGAAATGCGTAGATATAGGAAGGAACACCAGTGGCGAAGGCGACTACCTGGACTGATACTGACACTGAGGTGCGAAAGCGTGGGGAGCAAACAGGATTAGATACCCTGGTAGTCCACGCCGTAAACGATGTCAACTAGCCGTTGGGAGTCTTGAACTCTTAGTGGCGCAGCTAACGCATTAAGTTGACCGCCTGGGGAGTACGGCCGCAAGGTTAAAACTCAAATGAATTGACGGGGGCCCGCACAAGCGGTGGAGCATGTGGTTTAATTCGAAGCAACGCGAAGAACCTTACCAGGCCTTGACATCCAATGAACTTTCCAGAGATGGATTGGTGCCTTCGGGAACATTGAGACAGGTGCTGCATGGCTGTCGTCAGCTCGTGTCGTGAGATGTTGGGTTAAGTCCCGTAACGAGCGCAACCCTTGTCCTTAGTTACCAGCACGTAATGGTGGGCACTCTAAGGAGACTGCCGGTGACAAACCGGAGGAAGGTGGGGATGACGTCAAGTCATCATGGCCCTTACGGCCTGGGCTACACACGTGCTACAATGGTCGGTACAAAGGGTTGCCAAGCCGCGAGGTGGAGCTAATCCCATAAAACCGATCGTAGTCCGGATCGCAGTCTGCAACTCGACTGCGTGAAGTCGGAATCGCTAGTAATCGTGAATCAGAATGTCACGGTGAATACGTTCCCGGGCCTTGTACACACCGCCCGTCACACCATGGGAGTGGGTTGCACCAGAAGTAGCTAGTCTAACCTTCGGGAGGACGGTTACCACGGTGTGATTCATGACTGGGGTGAAGTCGTAACAAGGTAGCCGTAGGGGAACCTGCGGCTGGATCACCTCCTTAATCGACGACATCAGCTGCTCCATAAGTTCCCACACGAATTGCTTGATTCATTGAAGAAGACGATAGAAGTAGACCAAAATTGGGTCTGTAGCTCAGTTGGTTAGAGCGCACCCCTGATAAGGGTGAGGTCGGCAGTTCGAATCTGCCCAGACCCACCAATTTTGTTTGGAAGCACCTGTAGAAATATGGGGCCATAGCTCAGCTGGGAGAGCGCCTGCCTTGCACGCAGGAGGTCAACGGTTCGATCCCGTTTGGCTCCACCATTACTGCTTCTTTATCGTAAAGCTTAGAAATGAGCATTCCATCAGATGGTGGTGAATGTTGATTTCTGATCTTTTGATTAGATCGTTCTTTAAAAATTTGGGTATGTAATAGAAAGTTAGACTGGATAGCACTTTCACTGGTGTTTATTCAGGCTAAGGTAAAATTTGTGATTGAAAGCAAATTTTCGGCGAATGTCGTCTTCATAGTATAACCAGATTGCTTGGGGTTATATGGTCAAGTGAAGAAGCGCATACGGTGGATGCCTTGGCAGTCAGAGGCGATGAAAGACGTGGTAGCCTGCGAAAAGCTTCGGGGAGTCGGCAAACAGACTTTGATCCGGAGATGTCTGAATGGGGGAACCCACCTAACATAAGTTAGGTATCTTAAGCTGAATACATAGGCTTAAGAAGCGAACCAGGGGAACTGAAACATCTAAGTACCCTGAGGAAAAGAAATCAACCGAGATTCCCTTAGTAGTGGCGAGCGAACGGGGACCAGCCCTTAAGCTGTATTGATGTTAGCGGAACGCTCTGGAAAGTGCGGCCATAGTGGGTGATAGCCCTGTACGCGAAAACATCTTTACAGTGAAATCGAGTAGGACGGAGCACGAGAAACTTTGTCTGAATATGGGGGGACCATCCTCCAAGGCTAAATACTACTGACTGACCGATAGTGAACTAGTACCGTGAGGGAAAGGCGAAAAGAACCCCGGAGAGGGGAGTGAAATAGATCCTGAAACCGTATGCGTACAAGCAGTGGGAGCCCACTTTGTTGGGTGACTGCGTACCTTTTGTATAATGGGTCAGCGACTTATTTTCAGTGGCAAGCTTAACCGAATAGGGGAGGCGTAGCGAAAGCGAGTCTTAATAGGGCGTCTAGTCGCTGGGAATAGACCCGAAACCGGGCGATCTATCCATGGGCAGGTTGAAGGTTGGGTAACACTAACTGGAGGACCGAACCGACTACCGTTGAAAAGTTAGCGGATGACCTGTGGATCGGAGTGAAAGGCTAATCAAGCTCGGAGATAGCTGGTTCTCCTCGAAAGCTATTTAGGTAGCGCCTCATGTATCACTGTAGGGGGTAGAGCACTGTTTCGGCTAGGGGGCCATCCCGGCTTACCAAACCGATGCAAACTCCGAATACCTACAAGTGCCGAGCATGGGAGACACACGGCGGGTGCTAACGTCCGTCGTGAAAAGGGAAACAACCCAGACCGTCAGCTAAGGTCCCAAAGTTATGGTTAAGTGGGAAACGATGTGGGAAGGCTTAGACAGCTAGGAGGTTGGCTTAGAAGCAGCCACCCTTTAAAGAAAGCGTAATAGCTCACTAGTCGAGTCGGCCTGCGCGGAAGATTTAACGGGGCTCAAACCATACACCGAAGCTACGGGTATCATCTTAGGATGATGCGGTAGAGGAGCGTTCTGTAAGCCTGTGAAGGTGAGTTGAGAAGCTTGCTGGAGGTATCAGAAGTGCGAATGCTGACATGAGTAACGATAATGGGTGTGAAAAACACCCACGCCGAAAGACCAAGGTTTCCTGCGCAACGTTAATCGACGCAGGGTTAGTCGGTCCCTAAGGCGAGGCTGAAAAGCGTAGTCGATGGAAAACAGGTTAATATTCCTGTACTTCTGGTTATTGCGATGGAGGGACGGAGAAGGCTAGGCCAGCTTGGCGTTGGTTGTCCAAGTTTAAGGTGGTAGGCTGGAATCTTAGGTAAATCCGGGATTCTAAGGCCGAGAGCTGATGACGAGTGTTCTTTTAGAACACGAAGTGGTTGATGCCATGCTTCCAAGAAAAGCTTCTAAGCTTCAGGTAACCAGGAACCGTACCCCAAACCGACACAGGTGGTTGGGTAGAGAATACCAAGGCGCTTGAGAGAACTCGGGTGAAGGAACTAGGCAAAATGGCACCGTAACTTCGGGAGAAGGTGCGCCGATGGAGGTGAAGCATTTACTGCGTAAGCCCCTGTCGGTCGAAGATACCAGGCCGCTGCGACTGTTTATTAAAAACACAGCACTCTGCAAACACGAAAGTGGACGTATAGGGTGTGACGCCTGCCCGGTGCCGGAAGGTTAATTGATGGGGTTAGCTAACGCGAAGCTCTTGATCGAAGCCCCGGTAAACGGCGGCCGTAACTATAACGGTCCTAAGGTAGCGAAATTCCTTGTCGGGTAAGTTCCGACCTGCACGAATGGCGTAACGATGGCGGCGCTGTCTCCACCCGAGACTCAGTGAAATTGAAATCGCTGTGAAGATGCAGTGTATCCGCGGCTAGACGGAAAGACCCCGTGAACCTTTACTATAGCTTTGCACTGGACTTTGAATTTGCTTGTGTAGGATAGGTGGGAGGCTTTGAAGCGTGAACGCCAGTTTGCGTGGAGCCAACCTTGAAATACCACCCTGGCAACTTTGAGGTTCTAACTCAGGTCCGTTATCCGGATCGAGGACAGTGTATGGTGGGTAGTTTGACTGGGGCGGTCTCCTCCTAAAGAGTAACGGAGGAGTACGAAGGTGCGCTCAGACCGGTCGGAAATCGGTCGTAGAGTATAAAGGCAAAAGCGCGCTTGACTGCGAGACAGACACGTCGAGCAGGTACGAAAGTAGGTCTTAGTGATCCGGTGGTTCTGTATGGAAGGGCCATCGCTCAACGGATAAAAGGTACTCCGGGGATAACAGGCTGATACCGCCCAAGAGTTCATATCGACGGCGGTGTTTGGCACCTCGATGTCGGCTCATCACATCCTGGGGCTGAAGCCGGTCCCAAGGGTATGGCTGTTCGCCATTTAAAGTGGTACGCGAGCTGGGTTTAGAACGTCGTGAGACAGTTCGGTCCCTATCTGCCGTGGACGTTTGAGATTTGAGAGGGGCTGCTCCTAGTACGAGAGGACCGGAGTGGACGAACCTCTGGTGTTCCGGTTGTCACGCCAGTGGCATTGCCGGGTAGCTATGTTCGGGAAAGATAACCGCTGAAAGCATCTAAGCGGGAAACTTGCCTCAAGATGAGATCTCACTGGAACCTTGAGTTCCCTAAAGGGCCGTCGAAGACTACGACGTTGATAGGTTGGGTGTGTAAGCGCTGTGAGGCGTTGAGCTAACCAATACTAATTGCCCGTGAGGCTTGACCATATAACACCCAAGCAATTTGCTTAGAAGCGAATTGCGGTGTGTGAAGACGATACAAACCGAAAGTTTGCGGTTCACAAAACACCAAATCTATTACATACCCATTCGCTGGAGCGTGCGCCGTAAGGCAAACGACCTGGCTACCGAATTTCTTGACGACCATAGAGCATTGGAACCACCTGATCCCATCCCGAACTCAGTAGTGAAACGATGCATCGCCGATGGTAGTGTGGGGTTTCCCCATGTGAGAGTAGGTCATCGTCAAGATTAAATTCCAAAAACCCTGTCTGCTCACGCAGACAGGGTTTTTGTTTTTATATAAGTACAAGCTTTGTAAAAAGCTCGTACGGTTAATCAGGCCATTTGCCTGGCTAACCACTCGATTATCTCAATCGAAAGAAGCAGGAAATAAAGCGTTGACAGCAGTGTGTAACACTGTAGAATTCGCCTCCCGCTAACGAGATATCGAAAGCGCAAGTGGTTGATGTTGTTGAAGTTCTCTAAGCAAAACTTTGAAAACATCAAAAATAACCGCTTGACAGCAACAGAGGCTGCTGTAGAATGCGCGCCTCGGTACAGCGAAAGCTAAACCAACCGCTCTTTAACAATTGAATCAAGCAATTCGTGTGGGTGCTTGTGGAGTCAGACTGATAGTCAACAAGATTATCAGCATCACAAGTTACTCCGCGAGAAATCAAAGATGTAACCAACGATTGCTGAGCCAAGTTTAGGGTTTCTTAAAAACCCAAAGATGTTTGAACTGAAGAGTTTGATCATGGCTCAGATTGAACGCTGGCGGCAGGCCTAACACATGCAAGTCGAGCGGTAGAGAGAAGCTTGCTTCTCTTGAGAGCGGCGGACGGGTGAGTAATACCTAGGAATCTGCCTGATAGTGGGGGATAACGTTCGGAAACGGACGCTAATACCGCATACGTCCTACGGGAGAAAGCAGGGGACCTTCGGGCCTTGCGCTATCAGATGAGCCTAGGTCGGATTAGCTAGTTGGTGAGGTAATGGCTCACCAAGGCTACGATCCGTAACTGGTCTGAGAGGATGATCAGTCACACTGGAACTGAGACACGGTCCAGACTCCTACGGGAGGCAGCAGTGGGGAATATTGGACAATGGGCGAAAGCCTGATCCAGCCATGCCGCGTGTGTGAAGAAGGTCTTCGGATTGTAAAGCACTTTAAGTTGGGAGGAAGGGCATTAACCTAATACGTTAGTGTCTTGACGTTACCGACAGAATAAGCACCGGCTAACTCTGTGCCAGCAGCCGCGGTAATACAGAGGGTGCAAGCGTTAATCGGAATTACTGGGCGTAAAGCGCGCGTAGGTGGTTTGTTAAGTTGAATGTGAAATCCCCGGGCTCAACCTGGGAACTGCATCCAAAACTGGCAAGCTAGAGTATGGTAGAGGGTAGTGGAATTTCCTGTGTAGCGGTGAAATGCGTAGATATAGGAAGGAACACCAGTGGCGAAGG
>NZ_LT629783.1:2100000-2340000 GCF_900105835.1 Pseudomonas fragi | reverse complement strand
CGATGGAAAACAGGTTAATATTCCTGTACTTCTGGTTATTGCGATGGAGGGACGGAGAAGGCTAGGCCAGCTTGGCGTTGGTTGTCCAAGTTTAAGGTGGTAGGCTGGAATCTTAGGTAAATCCGGGATTCTAAGGCCGAGAGCTGATGACGAGTGTTCTTTTAGAACACGAAGTGGTTGATGCCATGCTTCCAAGAAAAGCTTCTAAGCTTCAGGTAACCAGGAACCGTACCCCAAACCGACACAGGTGGTTGGGTAGAGAATACCAAGGCGCTTGAGAGAACTCGGGTGAAGGAACTAGGCAAAATGGCACCGTAACTTCGGGAGAAGGTGCGCCGATGGAGGTGAAGCATTTACTGCGTAAGCCCCTGTCGGTCGAAGATACCAGGCCGCTGCGACTGTTTATTAAAAACACAGCACTCTGCAAACACGAAAGTGGACGTATAGGGTGTGACGCCTGCCCGGTGCCGGAAGGTTAATTGATGGGGTTAGCTAACGCGAAGCTCTTGATCGAAGCCCCGGTAAACGGCGGCCGTAACTATAACGGTCCTAAGGTAGCGAAATTCCTTGTCGGGTAAGTTCCGACCTGCACGAATGGCGTAACGATGGCGGCGCTGTCTCCACCCGAGACTCAGTGAAATTGAAATCGCTGTGAAGATGCAGTGTATCCGCGGCTAGACGGAAAGACCCCGTGAACCTTTACTATAGCTTTGCACTGGACTTTGAATTTGCTTGTGTAGGATAGGTGGGAGGCTTTGAAGCGTGAACGCCAGTTTGCGTGGAGCCAACCTTGAAATACCACCCTGGCAACTTTGAGGTTCTAACTCAGGTCCGTTATCCGGATCGAGGACAGTGTATGGTGGGTAGTTTGACTGGGGCGGTCTCCTCCTAAAGAGTAACGGAGGAGTACGAAGGTGCGCTCAGACCGGTCGGAAATCGGTCGTAGAGTATAAAGGCAAAAGCGCGCTTGACTGCGAGACAGACACGTCGAGCAGGTACGAAAGTAGGTCTTAGTGATCCGGTGGTTCTGTATGGAAGGGCCATCGCTCAACGGATAAAAGGTACTCCGGGGATAACAGGCTGATACCGCCCAAGAGTTCATATCGACGGCGGTGTTTGGCACCTCGATGTCGGCTCATCACATCCTGGGGCTGAAGCCGGTCCCAAGGGTATGGCTGTTCGCCATTTAAAGTGGTACGCGAGCTGGGTTTAGAACGTCGTGAGACAGTTCGGTCCCTATCTGCCGTGGACGTTTGAGATTTGAGAGGGGCTGCTCCTAGTACGAGAGGACCGGAGTGGACGAACCTCTGGTGTTCCGGTTGTCACGCCAGTGGCATTGCCGGGTAGCTATGTTCGGGAAAGATAACCGCTGAAAGCATCTAAGCGGGAAACTTGCCTCAAGATGAGATCTCACTGGAACCTTGAGTTCCCTAAAGGGCCGTCGAAGACTACGACGTTGATAGGTTGGGTGTGTAAGCGCTGTGAGGCGTTGAGCTAACCAATACTAATTGCCCGTGAGGCTTGACCATATAACACCCAAGCAATTTGCTTAGAGCGAATTGCGGTGTGTGAAGACGATACAAACCGAAAGTTTGCGGTTCACAAAACACCAAATCTATTACATACCCATTCGCTGGAGCGTGCGCCGTAAGGCAAACGACCTGGCTACCGAATTTCTTGACGACCATAGAGCATTGGAACCACCTGATCCCATCCCGAACTCAGTAGTGAAACGATGCATCGCCGATGGTAGTGTGGGGTTTCCCCATGTGAGAGTAGGTCATCGTCAAGATTAAATTCCAAACCCCCTGTCTGCTAACGCAGACAGGGGGTTTGTTTTTGCGTCGAGAAAAGTTTCGGCGCGTCCGCGCCAGGCTTCAGATCGCCTGCAGCTAAAGTCCTGCAAATAGGCACAGTTATTTTGTAGCCCGCGCACTAGAATAGGCCCAGTCATTTTCTGAGCCTGAGACTCCCTATATGCCAGATCCGGTTGACCCCCGCAGGGTGTCAGAATTACCGCTGGACGAGTTGGTGGCCTGTCATGAGTGTGATCTGTTGATGCGCAAGCCGCATCTCGCTCTCGGTGAGAAAGCCCAATGCCCGCGCTGCGGTTACGAACTCTACGCCCATAGGTACAAGGTGGTTGAACGCAGCCTTGCGCTTGTGATCGCAGCGTTGCTGCTCTACATACCTGCGAACTTTTTACCCATCATGCAACTCAATCTACTGGGCCAGGCGTCGCAAGACACGGTCTGGAGTGGTGTGCTTGGCTTGTTCAATACCGGCATGCAGGGCATCGCTGTCGTGGTGTTCCTGTGCAGCATGGGCATACCGCTGCTCAAGTTGCTCTGCCAGCTTGCCGTGTTGCTGAGTATTCGCTGGAATATCGGGCGCAGCTACGGCTTGTTGATCTACCGCATTTATCACCATCTGCGTGATTGGGGCATGCTTGAGGTGTACTTCATGGGCGTGCTGGTGGCCATCGTAAAACTGTCCGATCTGGCTGAACTGAGCCTGGGTCTGGGCCTGGTCTGCTTTGTCAGTTTGTTGCTGGTACAAGTCTGGCTGGAAGTGGTGATGTCACCTCACCAGATCTGGCAGGCGCTGTCCGGGGAGGATATTCATGCGGGCGATTGATGCGGGTATCTTGATCTGTGGCGAGTGCCACGAACTGAACAGGCAAGACCCCGACACCGACGAGCAAACCTGTACCCGTTGCGGCGAAGTGGTTCATGCGCGGCGGCCCGACAGCCTGATGCGCACCTGGGCCTTGTTGCTGACGTCGGCCATTCTCTATATCCCGGCCAACCTGCTGCCGATCATGACCGTCAACTCGTTGGGCCAGGGTTCACCGAGCACGATCATGGCGGGTGTCATTGAGCTGGTGCAGCACGGCATGATTCCGATTGCCGCCGTGGTGTTTGTGGCCAGTATTCTGGTGCCCACCTTCAAGCTGGTCGGCATTGCCTTGCTGTTGTTTTCGGTACAGCGCCATCAGCCTCTGTCTGCCCGGCAACGTATCATCATGTACCGATTTATCGAGTTCATTGGCCGCTGGTCAATGTTGGATATTTTCGTCATTGCCATTTTGGTGGCCGTGGTGAATTTTGGACGCATAGCCAGCATCGAAGCCAATCTTGGCGCTGTGGCCTTTGCCAGTGTGGTGGTGATAACGATGCTTGCAGCTGTAACTTTTGATCCCCGACTGATTTGGGATAATACGGAGTCGGACGACGACCATGAGTGACTTGCCTACTGCTAAAACCCGCCCGGCTTCCAACTGGTCGGCGATCTGGATTCTCCCGCTGATTGCCCTGGTCATCGGTGGCTGGCTGGGATGGCGTGCCTACAGCGAAACCGGCATCGATATTCAGGTGCGATTCGAGAGCGGCGAAGGCATCGTCGCCAACAAGACCGAGGTGGTCTACAAAGGCATGCCCGTGGGCAAGGTGAAAACCCTGGCCCTCGACGAGTCTGGCCCCAGCAAAGGGGTGATTGCTACCGTCGAAATGGACAAGGACGTTGAGCAATACCTGAAAACCAATACCCGTTTCTGGCTGGTCAAACCCAGTGTCACCCTGGCCGGTATCACCGGGCTCGAAACGCTGGTGTCCGGCAACTATATTGCGGTCAGTCCCGCCGATGGCGAGCCAGCACGCAAGTTCAAGGCGCTGTCGCAAGAACCGCCGCTGTCCGACACCAAACCCGGCCTGCACCTGACGCTCAAGGCTGAACGCCTGGGTTCGTTGAACCGTGGTAGCCCGGTGTTCTACAAGCAGATTCAGGTCGGGCAGATCAAAAGCTATGTGCTTTCCGAAGACCAGAGCACTGTTGAAATCAAAGTCTTTATCGAGCCGACCTACGCCAATCTGGTGCGCAAACATACGCGCTTCTGGAACGCCAGCGGTATCAGCATCGACGCCAACCTGTCGGGTGTGAAACTGCGCAGCGAATCGCTTGCCAGTATTGTGGCCGGTGGTATTGCCTTCGCCACCCCGGAGAACCGCAAGGACAGCCCGCCCACCGATTCGAGCCTGCCGTTTCGTCTTTACGAAGACTTCGATGCCGCGCAGGCGGGGATTAAGGTCAAAGTCAAACTCAGCGACTTTGAAGGTCTGCAGGCTGGCCGTACGCCGGTGATGTACAAAGGTATCCAGGTCGGTAGCCTCAAGGGCCTCAAGGTCGACCCGGACCTGACCAGCGCCAGTGCCGAGCTGACCCTGGACCCGTTGGCCGAAGATTACCTGGTGCAGGGCACCCAGTTCTGGGTGGTCAAGCCATCCATCTCGCTGGCCGGTATTACCGGGCTGGAGGCACTGGTCAAAGGCAACTACATTGCCATTCGCCCGGGTGACAAGGGCAGCACCCCCGAGCGCGAATTCGTCGCACGGCCCAAGGCGCCACCGCTGGATCTGCGCTCGCCGGGCCTGCATATGGTGCTCTTCACCGAGAACCTGGGCTCGCTGGATGTCGGCAGCCCGATTCTCTATAAGCAGGTTAAAGTCGGTTCGGTTCAGAGTTATCAGTTCTCGCGCACCAAAAAGCAGTTGGTGATCGGTGTCCATATCGAGAAGGAATACGAAAACCTGGTCAACGCCTCGACCCGTTTCTGGAATGCCAGCGGTATCACCCTGACCGGTGGCTTGACCGGTGGTATCCAGGTTAAAAGCGAATCGCTGCAAAGCTTGATGGCCGGCGGCATTGCCTTTGAGACGCCAGAAGCGAAGGCACCGCTGCAAAAACGTATTCCGCGTTTCCGCCTGTTCACTGACCGTGATGCGGCCATGCAGCAAGGCGTGCCCGTGACCATTAAGGTTGCGCGTGCCGATGGCCTGCGTGCTGGCACACCGATTCGTTTCAAGGGCCTGGATGTTGGCAAGATTGAGAGTGTCGACCTGAGTGACGATCTGCAATCGGTGATGCTGCAGGCGCGTATTACCGAAGTCCCGGATCGCATCGCACGGGTGGGCAGCCAGTTCTGGGTGGTCAAACCAGAACTTGGCTTGATGAAAACGGCGAACCTCGAAACCCTGGTCACCGGCCAGTACCTTGAAGTGCAACCGGCGAGCAAGCAACTGGGACGCCAGACCAGCTTTGTCGCATTGGAACAGGCCCCGGATGCCGCCGTACCACAAGCCGGCTTGAGCCTGGTTTTGAGTGCTGCCCGTCGTGGCTCGCTGAAAGAAGGTGTACCTGTCACCTACCGTGAAGTGACTGTAGGCAAAGTCACCGGCTATGAGCTGGGCAACACCGCCGATCGTGTATTGGTACATATCCTGATCGAGCCGCGTTACGCACCGCTGGTGCGCAGCGGCAGCCGCTTCTGGAACACCAGCGGTTTCGGTGTCGACTTCGGCCTGTTCAAGGGCGCGACGATTCGCACTGAATCCCTGGAAACCCTGGTTCAGGGTGGCATTGCCTTTGCCACGCCGGAGGGTGACAAGCTGGGTAACCAGGCCCGCCCTGAGCAAACCTTCCCGCTCTTCGACAAGTTCGAAGACGAATGGCTGCAATGGGCGCCGAAGATCCCGCTAGGCAAATAAGCTGCATAAAAAAACCGCGATCACTGATCGCAATCTTGTTCATTTAAGCGATTTCTGCCTCTGTGGGAGCGGGCTTGCTCGCGATGGTCGTAAACGATGACGCGTATTTACTGAGTAAATTCGGTGCTCTGAAGACCATCGCGGGCAAGCCCGCTCCCACACTTGAGCTGTGTCGCTCTTAAGTGAGCAAGATTGCGATCAATGATCGCGGTTTTTTTATGCTCGGGAATCAGCCTCAGACTTCATCCAGTTCGGGTTCTGCAACCACCGTCAGTGCATCAGGTTTCACCTCGTCATGACGACGAATGTACTTCCAGTCGTCTTCATCGATGTAAATCCCGTTGGGGCCGCTGCCGCCCTCCAGGTCGATGGCCACATGGGCGCAGACCTGCGGTTTGACACTGGCCAGGATCGGCACAAAGCCCAGTTGCAAACTGGTTTCCAGCAGCGCGGTCTGGTTTTTTTCGTCGATGTCCGCGGCTTCGTCCAGGTAGTACGGCAAGCGGATACGCCCGGCCTGATCACGGTCCATCAAGTGCAGCAACAAATACATGTTGGTCAGTGCCTTGATGGTCATGGTCGTACCGTTGGACGCGGCACCGTCGATATCGGTATGGATCACCGGCTGACCATTGAGCTTGGTGATCTCGAACGCCAGCTCGAACAGGTCCTTGAGGCCCAGCTGGTTATGATTGGCTGCCACCAGCCGCGCCAGGTATTCCTTGGCCTCTTCGTTCTTGTTGTCTTGCTCGGCGCTCTGGCTGAGGTCGAACACCGACAGGGTTTCGCCTTCTTCGTACTGGCCGGCGCTGTGGATTATCTGGTCGATATGCTTGAGGGCCTCCTTGTTCGGCGCCAATACGATACGGAAGCTCTTGAGGTTGGATACCTGACGTTTGTTGATCTCGCGGTTGAACAGCGCCAGTTGATGCTCAAGGCTGTCGTAGTCGCTGCGGATATTGCGCAGCGTACGGGCGATATCGGTGACGGCCGCGCGGCGCGCCTTGCCCAGGGTCAGGGCTTCTTCGGTGCGGTGGGCGTAGGCGTTGATCAACAACTGCAGGCGCCGCTCCATATCGTCTTCACTGTCGAACTTGGCCACGCCCTTGAGGCGCACCTGCGCGTACAGTGCCTCGATCTGACCGTCGCAACGCAACAGGCCTTGCCAGCTATCTTGATAGTCGTTGAGCAATGGCAACAGGTTGTCCATCGAGTCGTCGACCGGGTCCATAAAGGGCGTGCCAAAGGGCAGGTCGGCTGGCAGCAGCTGGCGTCGGCGCAAGCTGTCATCCAGGGTGCGCTGCTTGGCTTCCATGTCGCCCAGCTGACGGGCGACCAGTTGCAACTTGGCCGACAACTGCTGGACGCGCTCGGTAAAGGCATCGCTGGAGCGCTTCAACTCGTCCTGCGCAGCTTCGGCCTGGGCCAGTTGTTCAAGTTTTTCGCCTTCTTCGGCACTGAGCGTCTGGCTACGGCGGAAATCTTCCAGGGCCTTTTGCGCATCCAGTACCTGTTGATACAGAGCCTCGGCTTCGCTCTTGCTCGCAGCGCGATCAGAGGTCACGGCTTGCTGGGTTTTCAGTTGCTTGAGTTCTTTTTCCAGACGCTCCTTCTGCTCGCGCAAGGCTGCGCGGTCGGCCAGGGCCTGCAGGGCAGGGGGCTCGATATGGCTGAGGTCGATGGACAGGCCCGGCGCTTCAAAACGCTCGCCTTTAAAGCCGTCGAGGATCAGCTCCAGCGACTTGACCCAGGCGTCGCTGTCATCCAGCGCAATCCCGTGCTCACCCAGGGGCAGGCTGAACAGGGCGCTGTTGAATAGACGCATCAGGCGTTCCACATCCTGCTGCGAAAACTCTTCACGCAGGCGGGCATAGCTGTTGTTGTCGGCGTGATCGAGCTGCTGCTTGACCGACTTGAGGCGTTTTTCCAGGTCGCGCAGACGCTCGTCCAGATCCTCGGCACTGAACTGTCGCGATTGCGCCAGGGCGCCCGCCAGTTCGTCGTGGGCGTCCTTGGCGCTCAGCAGTTGTTGCTCCAGCACTTTGACATCGTCGACCAGGGCGAAGCGATGCTTGAGCACCGACAACTCGCCGAGCCAGCGCTGGATACCGGAAATTTCCCGCTCCAGACGCATCAACTCCTGGGTGCTGCTGCGCTGGTCGTTTTGCAGGGCGTCCTGTTGGTTGCGGTAGTGCTCGGACTGGATCAGCAGCTCTTCCTTGCGGGCGCAGGCGTAGTCCTGCCAGGTACCGAGCAGGGAGTCGAGCAGCGGTGACAGGCGATGCAGTTTGCCGCGCAGCAGGTCGCGCTGGCGAACACCTGCGGCCAATGCCTCGACCAACGGTCCGGCGCCGACCAGTGCGTTGTAGTCCTGTTCCATGCGTCGTACATCACGGAAGGCTTCTTCGCATGCCGCAATGTAATCCACGCTACCCGAGCGCAGGCTGTGTTCGAACGCATCGAGGAACAGTTGCTTGAGCTTGGCGGCGGTGATTTCGCGCATATGCAGCAAGTTGATAAACAGTGCGCGGAAGGTCTTGAGGCTTTGTTCGCTGGTGGAGCGCAGCGGGATCAGGGTCAGGTCCAGCGGGATCGACGTATGGCCACCCACCAGCAAGCGGCGCAGTTCATCAGGCTTTAGCTCGTAGGCTTTGAGGCCATTGCGCTCAAGGTTGTTGAACAGCTCCTTCTGGCGCAGGCAGGTATCGTCTTTCTGGTAATGGGCCAGGTCCAGTTTGCCGGCGTAGGCAAAAAACTGGTGACCGAAGCCGCCACCCGGGCCGCGCCCTACAACACCGATGACATGGGGGCCGTGGGGCAGGGACACTTCGACCAGGATATAGCTGGTGTCCGAGGCGAAGTAGAAGCGTCGCGACTGCTCAAGGCTGTATTTGCCGAAGCTCATATCTGACATGCGCGCCAGAATAGGGAACTGCAAGGCGTTGATCGATGCCGATTTACCGAGGTTATTTGCCCCATAGACTGACAGCGGATGTTCCAGTGGAAACAGCCCCAGGCTGTAACCGGCGGTGTTCAACAGGGCAAAGCGGCGAATGCCGTAGCGTTCCTGGCTCATGCGTCCATCTCCTGTTGTTCGTCGGCAATGGCCCGGGCCAATGCGGCTTCGTCGTCTTCACTGTCGTCATCGGCCAGTACCGGTGCAGGTAGCGGCAGGATGCTGTGCAGGCTGGCGGCCAGATCGCGGTCTTGCTGTACCGACAGGCATACATCAAGAAAACGGTGCATGGGCGGCAGAAAGCGGTAGATGCCGGGTTCTTCGCTGGCAAAACCGAGCTGG
The DNA here is from genome assembly GCF_900105835.1 of Pseudomonas fragi. Taxonomy (NCBI): domain Bacteria; kingdom Pseudomonadati; phylum Pseudomonadota; class Gammaproteobacteria; order Pseudomonadales; family Pseudomonadaceae; genus Pseudomonas; species Pseudomonas fragi. The sequence goes on along the minus strand of NZ_LT629783.1, from coordinate 2,331,159 downwards.
GTCATGCGGCGCATGATTTTTTCTTCCAGTTCGTCCTGGCTGGTAACTTCAGCCTGGACAAACAGGTCGCGGTATTTTTCCAGCAGCGCGGGCAGCTCGTCGCGGCCCAGGCTGCCACCGTCGAGCACGGCAATCGGGTCGCGGCCCTGATCGGCCAGGTGCTCGACAATGATGAAGGTGAACAGCGCCAGACGCTGTGCGGTCTTGTTTACCTGGGCGGTGGCAGTGTCGGGCACAAAGTAATAAAAACCGCGGGTATCACACACCAGTTCAAAACCCAGGGCTTTGAACAGGGCGCGGTATTGATCCTGGAAGTTCGACAGTTGCGCGTACAGCTCCGGGTCGCGGCGGCTGACGTGATAACCCTTGAACAGCTCACGAAAAATCGGTGCCAGTTGGGACAGTTCGGAAAGATCAAGATGCATGCAGAGGGCTCGCAGTAGTCTGGGTTGCATCTTCGCTGTGGGAAAGCAGAGCGAAGGAGCGCAGGCTGACCAAATGTTCGTGGGTGTGGTAATCGCGGCGCTCAAGGCGTTCGCGCACGAAGCGTTTTTCCCGGGACAGGCGCGAGAACCAGTACAGCAATTCGTCGGTGTCGCCCTCGGGCTCCTGGGCCAGGAGCCAGCTCATCAAGTCCGGCATCGGCAGCGCATCGCTGCAGCGATCGAGCATTTCCTTGACCGTGCGCGGGGCCTTGGGTGTTTCGCCCCGATGGACCTTGTGTGCCTTAGGAAATTTCGCCGGCTTGGGCTCGAAGCGGGCCAGGGCATACACATAAGCCTCAACCTGGCTGGCGCTGCCCAAAAAAGTGCTTTGCGGGCGGGTGAACATTGGCATCGAGGCTTGCGGCACGGCGTCCAGGCCTTTACGGCGGATGGCCGCCAGGGCCAGCGCCGCGCCGCGGGTCACGGCGTTGTGCCGGCGGGCTTCCTCACGCAACGGCAGCAGCAGCTCGCGGGCATGGCGCAGGGTCATCTGGGCGCTGGTTTGCATTTCAAGGATGCGCGCATGGGTGCGCAATAGCATGTCGTCGTCCACCAGATGGCCGAGACGTTGCTGTTCGCTGAGCATGCGCAGCAGCACCACTTCGACTTTGCGCACGCCTTGTTCGAAAGCACCGTCGGCGTTGACCAGCTGGATCATCGGTTCGACGTATTCGTCCCACGTTGCCAATACCTCGGCGTACCGCTGGCGCAACGGAATTTGCCGGTCGCTGGTCTTGGCCCGTTCGGCCACGGCCACCAGCGCCTGTTCATCGTTGGCGAGTTTTTTCAATACATCGCGTACGCGCATGTCGAGCAAGCGCAGCTGGCGTGCCAGATCGTGGCCGTCACGGATGTCGAAGGCGTCCTGGATATAACCCGCCAGCCGCTCCAGATGGCGCAGGTAGGCTTCGATTTCCAGGCACAGGCCAAGGCGGTGCTCGTGGCGCAGATAGGCGAGGAAGTCGTGGATCTGGGCGTTGAGTTCGAAACGGTTGGGGCTTTTGGCGACCGGCACCAGAATATCCAGACGAATCCAGGCATCGAGCACGGCGGTGATGTCCTGCGGGGTGCTGTCCACCTGATGGGCGGCCAGTTGCAGGCGCAATTCGTTGAGGCTCAAGGTGCCCTGGTCGAAGTGTTCACACAACGGCTCAAGGAGTGCCCAGTGCTCGGCGAGGGCACGTAATACGCGCTTGGGTTCGATCATGGGAGGGCCGGTCAATTGGCTATGAAAGGTCGCGATTGTACTGCAACGTGCGGTCGAGTCATCACTTGGCGGATCAACTGCGGGCGGGAAGGGCAGAAGGGCGGTAGAATCCCCTCTCTTTAGTTATCCACAGATGGCCGACCTTTGTTGAACGAGTCCCGCCGCCGCGCTTTCTTGACTGCCATGCAAGTGGTCAGTTGGTTGCCGCGCACTGAGTTGCCGTTTGCCGCACCTTCGCGGCCAGAACTACTGGTGCTCCCTGAGCCGCCCGCCGAGCCTGTGATCGCAAGGCCTGCGGTCAAGGCGGCGGTTGCGCCGGGCAAACCTGCCGAGCGACCAAAAATCGAAGTGCCCAGGCCTTCGGTCAGTCGCCCTGTCAGCAAACCGGTGGTCGCAGCCGGGCCGGCACCTGTCACGACCAAGGCAGTACCGTTGCCACCACCGCGTTTTGCCTTGCAGTTGCTGCGGGCCGGGCGTTGCCTGGTGCTGGTGGAGTTACCCACAGGTGGCGCCTTCCAGAGTCGCGATCCGGCCTACTTATTGTTAAAGGATATGTTGCGTGCTGCCGGCTTGCCCGACAGCCCGCAAATCATCGGCGAGCCGGTGCGCTGGCCGTTGTTGCGGCGTGGCAATGTCGATCAGGGCCCGGACGCGGCCCGTGAGTTTGTGCAGGGCTTCGTCATGGCCCGCCTGGAAGAGGCCGAATGTGCCTGCTTATGGCTGATCGGGCTGCCCGCCGTGCGCTTTGCCGGTGAAGCCGATGCCGAAGCGTTCAACACTGAACTGCAAATCGAAGGGCTGGGCAGCGCATGGGCGCTGCCGGGCCTGGAACTCTTGATGGATGAGCCACAGCGCAAAGCGCATGTGTGGCAAGCCATGCGCCGGCTGATGGCGCGCTGGAAACACAATGATGAGTGATGCGGTAACTTTTCGCCCGATGACCGAGGCGGACCTTGATGCAGTCTTGAAAATTGAATACGCCGCTTTCAGCCATCCGTGGACGCGGGGGATTTTCCTCGACGGTCTGGGCAAATACCATATCTGGCTGATGTTTGAAGGCGAGCAGCAGGTAGGGCATGGCGTGGTGCAGATCATTCTCGACGAAGCGCATCTGCTCAATATCACCGTCAAGCCCGAAAGCCAGGGCCGCGGCCTGGGCCTTAAACTGCTTGAGCACTTGATGTCGATTGCCTACCAGCATGAGGCCCGTGAGTGCTTCCTGGAGCTGCGCGACAGCAACACCGCGGCGTTCAAGTTGTATGAACGTTACGGCTTCAACGAAATCGGCCGTCGCCGCGACTACTACCCGGCAGTGGGTGGGCGTGAAGATGCGGTGGTGATGGCCTGTACGCTGGTCGACTGACGGCTATAAATGGTTGTTGTGGGAGCAGTGGTGTTTCAGTGACACACCGTGTCGATCGCTATCGCGAGCAAGCCCGCTCCCACAGGTCCTGCCTTTTAGCGCTTGCGCCCCACCGGGTCGATTTCCGCCAGTTCGGCTTCATCCAGTCCCTTGCCGGCGCCGATGTCGTCTTCGTCGACCAGGCTCAAATCCCAGTCGGCCGCACCGTCCGGGCTCTGGGCCGCCTCCTTGGCATCGCGGGCGCCGTCTTCGCGGATCAGCATCTCCTGTTCAAGGTCGTCATCGTTGAGGCCCAGATCCAGTTCGTCATCCAGCGCTGCCCTGTGCTTGACGCCAACGTCGTCGACAAATAGATCACTGATAGGCTCATAGCTATCGTCTTCGTCAAAATCCAGTGGCTCAACCGAGCCCATTGCGTCTTCGATATCGTCTATGGGCGCGGGTTGCGGTGCCCCGTAGGGGCGACGTGAATCAGTCATGGCAAATCCTCAAAGTCCGGGGTCTTGATAGGATGACTGTAGCCATTGCTGAAGATTCCACCCAACTGACCGCCGGAATGTCATGGCGCAAGTGACCCCGACCGCTGGTCGGCTGTCAAAACAGCGCATCAACTCTTGAGGCCTCACAGCATGAACGAACTACAAGATCTGATTGATAACAACGAGCGTTGGGCCGATGCGATCAAGCAGGAAGATCCCGACTTCTTCGCCAAGCTGGCCCGCCAGCAAACGCCGGAATACCTATGGATTGGTTGTTCGGATGCCCGCGTACCGGCCAATGAAATTGTCGGCATGTTGCCCGGCGATCTGTTTGTACACCGCAACGTGGCCAACGTGGTGTTGCACACGGACTTGAATTGCCTGTCGGTGATTCAGTACGCGGTGGATGTGTTGAAGGTCAAACATATTCTGGTCACCGGCCACTATGGCTGTGGCGGCGTGCGCGCCTCCATGACGGATCAGCAGATGGGCCTGATTGATGGCTGGCTGCGCTCGATCCGCGACCTGTACTACGAAAACCGCGAAGTGCTGGCGCTGCTGCCCACCGAGGAAGAGCGCGTCGACCGTTTGTGCGAGTTGAATGTGATCCAGCAGGTGGCGAACGTCGGTCACACCAATATTGTGCAAAATGCCTGGCATCGCGGGCAGAAGCTGTCGGTGCATGGCTGCATCTACGGGATCAAGGACGGCCGCTGGAAGAGCCTGAACACCACCATCAGCGGTCTTGACCAGTTGCCGCCGCAGTATCGCTTGCGGCCGGCGGGTTCGGTCTGAGTTTGCAGGCCTGACCTGTGGGAGCGGGCTTGCTTGCGATTCAGGCGGCGCGGTAATGCAGGAAAACCGCGTCGATACCATCGCGAGCAAGCCCGCTCCCACATTGGGTTATGAGTTCACTTACGGCATCACTGGCGCCGTATACACCAGCGTTGTTCCCAATGCCCACAGCAAAAACAGCACCAGGGGCGTGTGTACCAGCAGCTGCACAAACGAGAAACCGATCAAGTCCCGCGCCTTCAACCCCAGTACGCCCAGCAGCGGCAGCATGTAAAACGGGTTGATCAGATTGGGTAACGCCTCGGCGGCGTTGTAGATCTGCACGGCCCAGCCCAGGTGATAGCCCAGGTCATTGGCCACCTGCATCACATACGGTGCTTCGATAATCCACTTGCCGCCGCCCGATGGAATAAAAAAGCCCAGAATCGCCGAATACACACCCATTAATAACGCGTAGGTGTCATGGGACGCGATCTGCACGAAAAACGTCGAAATATGATGGGCCAGGGTTTGCCCGTCAGTTCCTTTGACCACTGTCATCAGCGCTGCAATCGAGCCATAGAGCGGGAACTGGATCATCACCCCGGTGGTGGTCGGCACGGCGCTGGCCACGGCATTCAGAAAGCTGCGCGGACGCCAGTGCAGCAGGGCGCCGAGCATCAGGAACAGAAAATTGTAGGTGTTGAGCCCCGAGATGGCGCTGATCGCCGGTTTGGTCGAAAACTCATGGAACAGCCAGCCCGCGGCCAGCAATACCAGTAACAGGGTCAGCAGCGGGCTGTACTCCAGCCACTCGCCGGGCCGTGTGCGCGGTGGCAGCTCGGGTGAGCTGAAGCTGGGGTCGATACCGCAGGCCGCCGCGTCGCGGGCCGATTCAGCGCCGGGGGCGGTGGCATAAGCCACGATTAGCGATACCACCACCAGTGCCGCCAGCAACACGCCGGACTGCCAGAGAAAGATGGTTTCGGTGAAGGGAATAACCCCGGTGATCGCCAGAATCGATGGCGGCAAACTGGCAGGGTTGGCTTGCAACTGTGCCGCCGAAGACGACAACCCCAGCGCCCACACTGCGCCAAGGCCCAGATACGCAGCAGCGCCAGCGGCGCGATAGTCCATGCGCAGGTTGGTGCGCCGGGCCAGCGCCCGTACCAGCAACCCGCCAAAAACCAGCGACAGCCCCCAGTTGAGCAATGACGCGACCATTGAAATCAACGCTACCCAGCACACCGCCTGGCGCCCGTTTTTCGGCACCCGGGCCAGTTTATCGATCAATTTGACGGCGGGTGGCGAGCTGGCCACCACATAACCGCCAATGACCACGAAGGCCATTTGCATGGTGAACGGGATCAGGCTCCAGAAGCCGTCACCAAACGCCATTGCGGCATCGGTGGGTTTGGCGCCCATCAGCATTGTGGCCAGTGCCACGGTGATCACCGCCACAGCGGCGAACACCCAGGAATCAGGAAACCAGCGTTCGGCAAAGTTCGAACAGCGCAGGGCAAAGCGGGCAGAGCGGCTGTCTGTAATCTCAGCGGCCATGGGGAGTACCTCGGATTTCTTATGGTTATGGGATGGCCTGAGCACAGTAAATCAATCCGTCAGCAATTCCGATGGCCTGCTGTGGCATGGCAATGAATTTGCAGGGTTGTTCAGTCGCTTGAATTTTGGATGAACGGTCGTTTTTGCCGCTCCAGAAAAGCCGTTCAAAGCCGATTCTGTTGCACGCATTCTTTCATTGCTCCAGGTACCTCATGTTCAACACACGCTTGAAGCAAGAGCTGTCGGCTCTTCGCGAAGAAATATCCAGTCTTCAGCAAGTCCGGGAGAGCCTTGACAGCGAAATGCTGGTGCTGTCCCTGGGCGCGGATGGACGCATCGAGACGGCCAACCCCAATTTCATCCAGCAGATGCATTACAGCAGTACCGCGTTGCTGGGCCTGCATATTGATGAACTGGTGCCGGCCTACCTGAAAAACGACGAGCACACCCTGCGTTTCAAAACCGCCATGAACCGCAAGGAGCATTACAGCGGCAACGTGCGCTTGCTGCGCGGCAACGGTCAGGAGGCGTGGTTGCGTTCGATCATGCAACCGATCCTGGACTCCGCAGGCCGGGTGTTGCGCATCTCGATTTTCTCCAGCGACCTGACGCGTACCATTGAGGCCTCCCGCGATCATGAAAACCTGATGAGCGCGCTGATGCGCTCCACTGCGGTGATCGAGTTCAACCTCAAGGGTGAAGTGCTGACTGCCAATGAGCGCTTTCTTGCAGGCATGGGTTACACCCTGGCGCAGATCCAGGGCAAACATCACCGGATGTTCTGCACCCCGCAAGAACAGAACAGTGCCGAGTACCAGGCCTTTTGGCAGCGATTGAACGCGGGTGAGTTTGTCGCGGCACGTTTTCAGCGCATCGACAGCCATGGCCGTGATGTCTGGCTGGAGGCCACCTACAACCCGGTGCGGGACGCCAACAACACCCTGTACAAAGTGGTGAAATTCGCCACGGTGATCACTGACCAGATCCATCGAGAGCAAGCCGTTTCTGACGCGGCCGGCATCGCTTACAGCACTTCACTGCAAACCGACAACAGCGCCCAGCGCGGCACCAAAGTGGTGACCGAGGCGGTGGAAGTCATGCGCGACCTGGCCCGGCATATGCAGCAGGCGGGTGATGGTATTGAAGCCCTGAGCGATCAGTCGCAAGTGATTGGCAGCATCGTCAAGACCATCAGCTCGATTGCCGACCAGACCAACCTGCTGGCGCTCAACGCCGCCATCGAGGCCGCGCGGGCCGGGGAGCAGGGCCGTGGCTTTGCCGTCGTGGCTGACGAAGTGCGGCAATTGGCCTCGCGCACCAGCAGAGCCACTGAAGAAATCATCGGCGTGGTGCGGCAAAACCAGGACATGGCGCGTGATGCCGTGGCCCTGATGGCCGATGGCAAACTCCAGGCCGAAGCAGGGCTGGCGCTGGCCGCCGAAGCGGGCACGGTGATTGTCGAAATTCAGGATGGCGCGCAGAAAGTGGTCAACGCCGTAGGGCAGTTTGCCAACCAACTGTCGTCCTGAGCCTTGATTTGCTGGGGTTGAACTTAAGAAAAATCCGCGTGAAGTGACGGAAAAAGTACTGGTAGGAGTAAACTCGGAACTTTCCAAAGGAGTTTCTATGAGTCACTACCAGTCGAGCATTCTTGCCAAACCGATACCTTCGCAAGCGCGTTACATGTTTTTCGCCCTCAAGTCAGTAGAAGCTTTGCCGGCTGCACTGGACACCTTGTCGCAGTGGGTGGATGGCAAAGGCGTGGTGGCCGGTTTTGGTTCGCCGCTGGTATTGGCACTGGGCGCGAAAGTCCCGGGCTTGCGAGTGTTTCCTGCTATCAATGCGATGGTTGAAAACCCGTCGACCCAGCACGCCCTGTGGTTGTGGTTGCTGGGTGATGACCGCGGGGAGCTGCTGCACCGCAGCCAGGCCATCGAGACTGCACTGGCGCCTGCGTTCAACCTGCTGCAAGTGACCGAAGGCTTCCGTTACGGCACTGACCGTGACCTGACCGGCTACGAAGACGGCACTGAAAACCCGGTGGACGAAGCGGCTGTGGACGCCGCCCTCGTGGCCAATGCGGGCGCCGGACTGGACGGGGGCAGCTTTGTGGCCATCCAGCAGTGGCAGCACGACCTCAACGGCTTCGCCGCACTGCCGTCCGAGGAGCAGGACAACATCATGGGCCGTCGCAAGAGCGACAACGAAGAGCTGGACGATGCGCCAGAGTCTGCCCACGTCAAACGCACCGCCCAGGAAAGCTTCACGCCAGAGGCCTTTATTGTGCGCCGCTCGATGCCGTGGACAGAAAACGGCAAGTCCGGGCTGATGTTTGTTGCCTTTGGCCGCACGCTGAACGCCTTTGAAGTGCAACTGCGGCGTATGAGCGGCCTGGAAGACGGCATTATCGATGGCCTGTATCGCTACAGCCGTCCGCTTAATGGTGGCTACTACTGGTGCCCGCCGATGAAAGACGGGCGCATGGATTTGAGTGCGGTGCGGCCGTAACAAGCTTCACTTCCCCCCGTAGCAGCTGACGAGCGGAGCGAGGCTGCGATCGGCTGCAAAGCAGTCGCAAACCCAGACGACCGGGTTTAACTGATACACCGCAGTCACAGGATTTGCGACTGCTACGCAGCCGATCGCAGCCTCGCTCCGCTCGTCAGCTGCTACGCAGAGCGTAGTCAGCGACGACTGGTTTCAGGAATTGTCTGATTATTTTTTTCCTGCCCCGGCCTCAGGCTTGCGGCATGAAATCGACCCCTCAAGCCGCCCGAAAACTTCTGCACTTATTTGCCAGCGGTTTGATCGTCGCGGCCATCGCCAGTTCGTTCATTTATTTGCGCTCGGTCTTTAACCAGGAAGTGTCCCTGCGCCGCAGTTTTATGAACGAGGCGGTATTCAATGCCCAGGATTTTTTCGTCAGTCGCCAGACGCTGCTCAAGAGCCTGGTGCTGGCGACTGTGCCTGACAAGAAAGGTAATGAAGCATTTGTCAGCGTTGATCCAGAAGAAGAGCTCAACATCAATCTGGGCAGCGAAGCCGGCCACTGGAGCCTGTGGCTGACCCGGCGGATGACGGACTATCTGCACGAAAGCAAAGTCAATCTGCTGTACGTGCCACAAACAGACAAGCCCAAGGTGGTGCGTTTGTTTGACGCTTCCGGCAGCCTGGAACCGTTGCCCCAGGTAGTGCTGCAACGTCTGGTCGATGAGGGCGCCAAGGCCTATTCATTTGGTGATGATCTGTGGCTCACGGATAACCGGGTCCTGGATTCGCCCTTTTATTTATTCTCCCGTCTTGATAACCGTAACCTGTCTTCCGGCTGGCTGGGCATTGAGGTCGAAGTGCCGGATCTGGTGGAGGCCTTGCGCAGTGAAAGTGCCGGAGACTTCATGCTGCTCAACGGTCAAGGCCAGATTCTGTTCACCAACGCCGCACAATCCACGCTGGTCGGTTCATTGCAGACGCTGGAACCCAAGAATTCGTTTGGCTTTATCGGTAGTGGCTGGTTGCCCGATAGCCTGGCAATCAGGAAGAAGCTGGGCTATTCGGGCTGGCAAATTGTGTATGCCGTAGATATCAAATCGTTATTGCCTGTATTGGGCGGGCCTTTGCTGGGCTGTGTGTTGTTGTTTATTGCAATTTGCATCGGCTTGCGATTACTGATTGTGCGTATTGATCGGCGCCTGATCACCCCGGGTGAGATACGCATTCAGGCGCTGGTTGAAAGTGAGGCGTTCAGTCGTGCCGTCTTGCAAGTTGCACCGATGGCCCTGTGTGTGATTCGGCGCACAGACGGCACTGTGGTGCTGGAAAACTCCTTGTCACAACAGTGGCTGGGTAACGGCACTGAGCGCAGCAAGTTATGTCATGGCTGGATTTCTCGCGCGTTCGATGAATGTGACTTGCGCAACAGCGATGAGATCGAAATGGAAGATGGCCGCCTTCTGTACCTGGCGTTTGCGCCCACACGCTACAAAGGTCAGGACGTACTGATTTGCGCGTTCAGTGACATCAGCGCACGCAAGCAGATTGAAGTCACCCTCGAACGTGCCCGGCAGCTGGCGGACCGGGCCAATGAGGCCAAGACCCTGTTTCTGGCTACCATGAGCCATGAAATCCGCACCCCCCTGTACGGCGTATTGGGCACCCTGGAGCTGCTGGCGCGTACCGATCTCAACGATCAGCAGAACAACTATCTCAAGGCCATCGAACGCTCATCCGGCAACTTGTTGCAGCTGATTTGCGACGTGCTGGATGTGTCACGGATCGAGGCGGGTCAACTGCAACTGGAACTCAATACCTTCAGCCCCCTGGAGCTGATAGAAGAGGTGGTTCAGGGCTACAGTGGCGCGGCTCAGGCCAAGGGCCTGCAGTTGTTTGCATTGATTGATTCGACGGTGCCCGAATGGCTCAGCGGCGATGTCACCCGTATCCGCCAGATCCTGAACAACCTGCTCAACAACGCCCTGAAATTCACCGACTACGGGAAAATCGTCCTGCGCCTGAAAATGGACAGCCGTGACGATGAGCGCGTCATGCTGCATTGGCAGGTCTCCGATACTGGCAAAGGTATTGCCCATGAAGAGCAGGCCCATCTGTTCGAGCCTTTTTATCAAGTGGAGTCAGCCAAAAACGTGGTCGCCGGTACCGGGCTGGGCCTGTCCATCTGCAAGCGTCTTATGCACTTGATGAACGGCACCATGCGCCTGGTCAGCGAGCCGGGGCTGGGCAGCAGTTTTACCCTGCATCTGCCCCTGGTGCAGGTTAACGAGCCGGCGCGTTTGAGCCCTTTCGGCGAATTGGCTGCCAGCGTTGTTTATGTGGTTTCACCCGTGCGCGAGCTGGCCGAGTGTTATTGCGCCTGGTTGCGCCGTTGGGGCGCGCGGGCTTATCTGGGCGCACCGAAACCAGGGGATGCACCCGATGCTGCTGTTTTACTGGAGCTGCATCCTGGTGCCGCCCGGCAATTGCTTGAACCTGGGTGGACGGGACCGCTGGTGGTAGCCGCCAGTGACATGTCGGTAGCTCCCGCCGTTGACAACCCTTGCTGGCAAGCGGACCTGAGCAGTTTGCAGAACGTCTATCGCGCCCTGTGCAAGGCTCAGGGCATGGGAATGGGGGCCGATCTTGAGCCGGGTACGGCGAAGACGGAACTCAAACTGGATTTGCGCATTCTGGTTGCCGAAGACAACGTGATCAATCAACTGATTCTGCGCGATCAGCTTGAAGAGTTGGGTTGCACCGTGACATTGGTCAGCGATGGCCTGGAAGCACTTGAGCGTTGGCGGGATGAGGATTTTGATCTGCTGCTGACCGACGTCAACATGCCGAAAATGAATGGCTATGAGCTGGCGGCCCGGTTGCGGGCCATGAACATCACGCTGCCGATCATTGGGGCAACGGCCAATGCCATGCGCGAGGAGAGCGAGCGCTGTCTGAATGCGGGGATGAATCATTGCCTGATCAAGCCTTTTACGCTGCACACCCTATACAACTGTCTTCAGCACTTCTAAAGGAGGATCCAGTGAAGCCCTATCGTGTACTGGTCGTTGAGGATCACCCTTTTCAGCATGAGTATTTGCTCAACGTTTTCAATGAGGTGGGTGGCTTTACAGTTGACACCGTTTGGGATGGCGATGGCGCGCTGGAGTGTCTGGCGCGCAATGACTATGACCTGCTGCTCAGTGATTTACTCATGCCGGTCATGGATGGCGTGCAACTGATTCAGAAAGTTGCCGCCCTGAGAAGAAAACCGGCGTTGGCACTGATGAGTGCCTCGTCGCGGCGCATGTTGATCAGTGCGGGGCTGGCAGCCAAGAACCTGGGTATTTCAGTGATTGGCCTGATCTCCAAACCAGTCGAGTTCAATTCTGTCATGCGCTTGAAAGAGCGGCTGGAGCTTTTTCGCCTTAATGGTGAGACAGACCCCGCCCTGGCCATTGAGGTTGACCCGCTGAGTATCGAATGGGCGATGGGCAACGGGCAGATTCAAGCGTGGTTCCAGCCCAAGAAGTCCCTGAGCAATGGCAATATTCTCAGTGCAGAAGCGCTGGTGCGCTGGGTACACCCTGAGGCCGGCCTGTTATTGCCCAAGGACTTTCTGAGTGTGCTGATCAGCCACGGCCTGGAAGAGCGACTGTTGTGGCTGATGCTGCAACAAACCCTGCAGGCGCAAAGACAATGGCGTGAGCAGGGCTGGGACATTCCGGTGTCTATCAACCTGCCCACGCATCTGCTGGATAACCATGCGCTTGCCGACCGCCTGCGCGACGCTGTGATTGCCGATGGTGGCGAGCCGCGCAGCATCGTGTTTGAACTGATGGAAAGCTCCACCACCGAGGAACTCAGCAATTACTACGCGGGTGCCTGTCGCCTGCGCATGATGGGTTTCGGTTTGGCCCAGGATGATTTTGGCAAGGGGTTCAGCTCTTACTTCAATCTGGTTTCCACCCCGTTCAGTGAACTGAAGATCGATCGTTCGCTGGTACATGGCTGTGTTGAAAACGAGAATCTGGCCTCAGCCTTGCGCAGCCTTGTCGAGCTGAGCCGCAAGCTGGGCCTGACCGTTGTCGCTGAAGGGGTCGAGACTCAGGCCGAGCTCGAATTCCTGCGCAGTATCAAGTGTGATCAAGTGCAAGGTTTCCTGATTTGCGGCGCTATATCGTGCGCCGATTTTGAAACTCTTTTACTGGACGATAGCTCTAAGCCATCACCGGGGTAGCTGAGTGCGGCGCCACGGGTCTTGTTCTGCGCTCGATCTGTAGAAACCCGGGGGCGCCGGACTTGCCATGTCATCAAAGTGGAGCCAGGCAATGCGCGAATTAAAGGTAGTGATTGCCGACGATCATCCGGTGGTATTGCTGGGGCTTCGGGAGATGATCCAGCGCGATGAGTATTTCACCCTGGCAGGTGAGGCACTGAGTTCGTCGCAGTTGGTCGAGCAGTTGCAGTTGCATCAACCTGAACTGCTGATTACTGATTTCAATATGCCCGGCGATGACATCTATGGCGACGGGCTGCAACTGATCGAGTACATCATTGAGCATTTTCCCGGGGTCAAGATCCTGGTGCTGACCGTCATGAGCAATCATCTGATTATCTCGCGCTTGCTGGAGCTGGGCGTGGCGGGCGTGATTGCTAAAAGCCATATTCGCGAAGAAATAGGCAAGGCCCTGAGTGCGCTGGCCAACGATCGGGGCTATGCGCCGCCGGCTGCTGCAGCCATTTCGGTGGTGACCAACCCCAAGGTCATTGATGAACGTTTCTCCACGCTGTCACCTCGTGAAGTCGAAGTGCTCAGGCTGTTTGTGGCCGGCAACAGTGTGGGCGACATTGCCCGTCAATTGAACCGCAGCGTCAAAACCGTGAGCACCCAAAAAGTAGCCGCCATGCAGAAGCTGGAAGTGCTTAACGACCACGCCTTGCTGACCTATTGCATCAAAGCGGACCCCTTCGAATAGTTGTAGCGCTCTTCCCGTGCAGGAGTCATGTTTGCCATGCCGCAAATGAAAGTCTTATTGGCCGACGACCATCCGATTGTGTTGATGGGCGTGCGTGAAATCATTGAGCGTGACCCGCGCTTCAAGGTTGTGGGTGAAGCAATGAGTTCGTCCGAGTTGATCGACAAGATTTCGTTGCTCAAGCCTGACGTGATTATTACCGACTACAACATGCCAGGTGATGATCAATACGGTGATGGCACCCGCCTGGTGGAATACCTGCGCCGGCATTTCCCCGAACCCAAGGTGTTGATCCTGACCGTTATAACCAATGCCCAAGTGCTGACCTGGCTGTATGAGCTGGGTATCAGCGGTGTCATTTCAAAGAGCGCTGGGCTTGAGCAGATCCTGGTGGCGCTGGACGCGTTCTATCGCCAGGGGCACTACCAGCAGGACCAGCCGCAAGGTGGCTTGAGTGAAGATACCGATGACCTTTCGCAAAGGCTCAGCCAGTTGACGGTCAAGGAGTTTGAGGTCCTGCGTCTGTTCTCTACGGGGGTGAGTGTGGGCGATGTTGCGCAGAGCCTGAACCGCAGCATTAAAACCATCAGCACCCTGAAGGTTTCGGCGATGCGCAAACTCAATGTCGACAATGATCAGGCGCTGCTGATCTTGTGCGTCAAGGCCAATCTGTTTGCCTGACGCAGCGGTTCACAGATAGATTATTTCCATCAATAGCGTTGAGCTGTAACTGCCGATTGCGGGCAGTTCCTCCCCGGTCTTGACCGGCCGCACAGAGAGCTGGAGCTTGAGCCGCGTTTCTTCAACCGGGAAGATCAATTGCTCGCCCAGCTTCAAGTCAATCACTTTCAATGTACTGGTCATGTCGCTCAGGCGGGTTTTCAGCCCCAGCCTGTCGAGTGTGGTGCGCAGTGTGCTGCTGTCAAAAGCACCATTGCCGGCGCTGAAACGCAGGTGTACCTGGCTGCCCTTGATGCATTGGAAGTCCAGGCTGACATCGGTCCAGCCGGTGATGTCCGAGTTCAGCGAGTTGAGGTTTGTCTTGGGGATATCCACGCTTTGCGAGGCCGGGAAATTAGCCGTGCAGGGCGGTTTTATCAGGGTGCCGACCACCTCTATCCGGGCCGCATCCTCTGCGCAGCTGGCCGGGCTGAGCAGCAGTGCGGCGGTGGACAGCAGCGCCACCCACAGGCTCACTCTGGCTAGCATGGACACCTCACAGGTACTCGATACTGATAACGGCCGAGGTGCTGAATGCACCCTCGGTCAGTGCGCCCTGGGCAATCAACTTTGCTTTCATGCTCAGGTCGACCGTACCGCTCTGGTTGGTCAGGTTACGTTTGACCCCGGTAACGTTGGCGGCCGTGCTGTCGCTGTTCCAGAGCAATGAATAACCCAGATTGGCCTTGCCCGTTGAGGCCTGTGTGGTTGAGCCCTGAATCGTGCGGGCTGCCAGAATGCTCACCGCCAGCACCGAGTTGGCCGGGCAGGTCATGGTGAGGGGGATGTCGATCAGCGGGGCATCGGCCACCTGGTCATAGCGCAGGCTGCCGAAGTTGGCGGTCAGCGTCTTGCTGCTGGTCAGGGTGCAGGGCGGGCGGGTCAGGGTTCCGCTCAGGTTGATGGTCACGGTGTCTGTTGCGGCGTTGGCGGTTGCGCTGAGCAGGCCTGCGAACAGTGTTGCGGCCAGCGTTACGGATAATTTCATGGTCGAGTTCCTGTGCCTGATCAGAGATAGGTGATGTTGAGGGTGTACTGACTGGAAAAATTTCCGGTCGGCGAAACGCTGGTATTCAGGCGCGGGCGAAAACCAAGGCGGATGTTGTTGCTGCCATTGGTCAGCGCCAGCGTGCGTGGGCTGTTGAAGGTCACTGCCGTGTTGGTGTCAGCCCAGGTGGCGGCCATCGACAGACCGGCCAGGGTTGTGGCTGAAACCCCCGGGCTGCCGCTGATGGCCGCCTGGGTGGGTACCAGCGTGGCGGTCGCTTGCGTACCGCGAGTGCAATTCATGGTGATATTGGCAATTTGCTGTGAACTGGCGAAGTCATTGCTGCTGAGTGTGCCAAAGGGCAGGTTGAGGGTTTTTGCCGAGCCCATCGAGCAGGCGGGCTGGATGACCCGGAAGCTGAGAATGACGGTCTGCAAGTAGTCGCCATAAGCCTCATAACCTCGAATAGATGTGTCTGTGAGCGAAACACTGACCATGTAGTTGCCAGGCGTGACGGGCGCCGTTCCATAAAGCAGAACGTTGTAGGAAAAGGTATTGCCCACGAACAGCTGCACACAGCTTGAGGGCATGCATGTACTGCTCGCAGTCCCGATGGGCAGCTCGGGAACCATCAGCCCGGAGTTGGTGTGAAACACCTGGACCTTGCTGCCTCTACCCTGGTTGTAGAACTGGCTGTGCTGCAGTGACGAGCCATAGGGATACCAGCGGGTCACCCGGCAGTTGGCTGTCATGTTGGCGGTGTAGCTGGTGGATGGCGCAAGGTCGCCCAGCTGAATGATGCCGGTGGTGCCCGTAGCGGTGCATGCGAGGTTGTTTTGAATCAGTGCAAACGCTTGCTGACTGACAAGACCCAGCAACAGGCAAAGCAGCAGCATGCTGACTTTGCCCCGGCCCGGACGAGATGATTTGACGGTTGATTCATGCATCGGGAGTACCTTGAGTGTCTGGCGATAGGGCATCGCAACGAATGTGCAGTTGCCCGATGCCGGTCTCTGACAGGTTGTAGGTGTTCAGGTCCAGGTCCTTGGCGCACCAAGGCTGGCCGTTGACGTTGATCAGCAGCCGCGCCTTGTCCGGCACGCCAGTCATAAATACCCGGCCCTTGTCGGCTACCATCGCGCTGCTCAGCAGCGTGCCCTTGAGGTCATACAGCTGCGCTTCGGCGGCGAAAGGGGCGGGCTTGCCAGTGCTTGAGCTGACGCTGACCAGCAGGCGGCGGCCGTTATGGGTTTCGAAGTTGGCCAGGACAAAGGCACCACGATTGGGGGTGACTTCCTGTACCAGGTTGGCAATGTCGGTGTTGTCCGACAGTGAGTCAGTGTTGAGCGATACCTTGTTTTTGCGGTACGGCTGCGCCGAGGGAATAATCGTGTAGCCACTGCCGTTGGTCTTGATCCCGCTCTTGGTCAGCACGCCCACATCGGCGGCGCCGGGGGTGGCGACAATGATGTTGGTCTCGCCCAATGGCTGGGTGAACATCACGGTATTGCGGATGGCAACCACGCCACCCTCCACGCCATAGTCCATCTGCCGGGTGTTCTGATCCTTGTTATAGGAACCGTGCCAAATGGCATTGGCCGCGTTGTAGCGGGCCGCCACCGAGCCGCCGAGCACGCGGTCTTCGTCACTGATCTGCTGATTGATGCCCAGGTTGTACGACAGGGCATCGTCCTGCAGTTGCGAGCCGCTGAAGGTGGCATTGCGGCTGGCATTGCCGGCGGAGTCCTGGTTGGTGCTCAGGCCGATCCGGCTGCTGCTGCCCGGGTTGCCCAGCGGCAGGCTGACGCTCAGCGACACGCTGCGGATGTCGTCGCCCATACCGCTGTTCTGAGACAGCCCCAGGTTGTAGGAGGCGCTGGCAATACTGAAGCTGTAGCCCAACTGAATGGAGGTATTGCTCTTGGCCCGGTTCCAGTAATCGGTTTTGGTCAGGTTGGCGTACATGCCGCCCCAGGTACCGAATTGTTGCGATACGTTGGCGGTAAAGCTGCTTTTCATATGGCCGGTCAAATACGGTGAAAACGCCGCACTGTTGCTCAAAGTTTCATCGACATAGGGCACGAGCGAGTTGTTGGAGCGTGCGTTGATCGCCTCGTTGAAACTGTAGTAACCGCTGGTGGAGTAGCGATAGCCAATCAGGCTGAAGCTGGTATCGGTCAGGTCGATGGATTTGGAGTACCGGAAGCGATATGACTGGCCCGACAGCGTTTTGGCGTCTGTGCCCATGTCTTCGCTGATGGCATGGGTCACGTCCAGGGAAATGGCACCAAAGCCGGCAAAATCGTGGGCAAAGCCAAGCAGCGCCGATGTGTATTGTTCGCTGACGATGCTGCCGCCGAACAGCGTGGTGCCCTCGGTCAGGCCACGACGATAGGTGCCTTGTACAAAACTGGGCTTGGGCGAATTCTGCGCGCCTTCTGCCGGGCGATACTGGCCTGCGGTCACGGCGTAGCTTTGCTGGCCTTCACGCAACATGTAAGGCACAGAGGCAAATGACTGGATGTAGACCTGGCGCTCGCCATTGGGGCCTTCGATGGTGACTTCGATATCGCCGTTGCCCGCGGTCGAGTACAGGTTCTTGAGGGCGAACGGGCCTGATGGCACCCACTGTTCACTGATGACATAACCGCGCTGGCGCAATGTCACCAGCGAGCGGCCGTTGGCAACCCCACGCACTACGGGGGCAAAATTACGCGCATCATCGGGCAGCATGTCCAGATCAGAAGCGATCCCCACGCCGCGGTAAGAGATGGTGTCGAACAGATCGCTGTCGGTGGCGCTCTCACCCACCGTGGCAATGGCCATCAGGTTGCCCAGGTCGCGCTGGACATAGGTGTCCACCGATTTCCAGCTGCCGTCGACGTTAGTGCCTTTTTGCCAGGTCGAGAAATTGCGAAAGCGCCAGGCGCCGCTGTTGAACCCGCTATGAACACTGCCGAACTGGGATTGGCGGCTGCCGAACTGGTTCTCGTAGTTGCTGCCGGAAAAACTGTAGTTGGCGAAGGCCACCTGCTCGCCATCGCTCCAGGTCTTGCGCCGGGTTTCAAACGGCACGCTGCCGATATACGCCTGGGGAACCTGCAGGCTCAAATGCTGCTTGTTGAAGTCGTAATCGTAGGTGACGCCGGTAAGGTCACGGTTGAAGTACACGCAGTTGTCAGTGCTGATGTCGGCGTTTTTCAGGCGTGTGGGGTCAACCCCCAAATCCGTCAGGGCCTGAAGGCTGAAGCAGGGGAACAGACCATTGGGGGTCGAGACCTGGCTTGCGGTTTCTCGCACAAAGTGCAGGTCGCGCTGCTCCACAAGCCGGTCGTCCACTGACAGGTCAACCCGGTAGATCCCCGGCAGTTGACCCTGGCTCATGGCTTTTACCTGCTCGGCCACTTCGCTCGAAGCGTTGCCGCCGCCAATTTCCAGAAAGGATGAATCGAAGCTGTATTCAGCATGCACGGCGGTGGTTGCAAGGCCCGCAGCAGCAGCGGTGAGCGTGCTCCAGCACTTTATTCGGCGCGCGAAGGCGCACATGCGCAATCGCAGCATGAGTGAGTCCTTCCAGTCGACTGATCGGCAGTTTTCAATGAGGTGTAACGGGTTTTGCCTTGACCGTACTGCCGTACTCGTTGATGTAGCTGAGTTCGAGGCTGTCGCTGTTTTTCAGCGCAATCGGGGTGGTGGCGGTGCTGCCGGGCTTGATGACCTCAGGCATGCCTTTGCTGGCGCTGTTGTTGATCAGCAATTCACTGACCACCACGTTGTAACCCGACGGGTTATGCACCGTGAGTTTTCCGCCTTCTGCCCGCCACTGCAGTTTCTCCACCGCTTCGGGCAGGGTGCCCTTGAGGTTGGCGGGGCGATAAAACAGTTTGATCGTGGTCTTGAGTGCTATTTGCAGCACGTTCTGGTTGCGCTGTTCCTCACTCTTGGCCGGGATGGCTTTGACGTTGAGCAAAAACAGGCTTTCTTTGTCGTCGGGCAGGTTCTGTGCGTTGGTGGCGATGATCCGCAGAATGTTCTGGCTCTTGGCATCCAGGCGAAACAGGGGCGGCGTGACAATAAACTCATCGGCACTCGCGTCGCGGTCATCGAACGGGCTGACCCACGACTGCACCAGATATGGCACACCGTCATCACCCGAGTTTGAAAGTGCCAGGTTGGCTTCCTTCTCCTTGCTTTGATACACAACGCGCGTGGAACCCACGTTGACGCCTGCCTGAACCTGGGGCAGCCAGAAGCTTGCTGCCAGTGCCAAAAAGGCTGCAACTTTTAAACGCATCAAGGTGTCCTCTTGTTAACGCCAGAGCTCGCGATAGACCGCGAGCTCCTTCGTCAAGCTCATGAATTACTTGTAGGTAACGTCGAAGCTGGCCAGTGCATTGACTTTACCGGTGCCGATACCGCGTACACCCGGGGTGTCGCCCGAGGCTTCGGTGTCGGCAACCAGGCGTACATAGGACGCGGTGAAGTCAAACGTGTTGGACTGCGGGCGCAGAACGTAGTCGTTGCTGGCCGTGTTGAGCGGCAACTTGTTACCAGTGCGGGCATCGTTGATCTGGATACCGACGCCGGAAACCTGGTTGTCACCGGTCATGCCCAGCACGGTGGCATCAGTGCCGGACTGCTGGCCGCTGAATTTGATGGAAGCGTTTTTCAGGGTCGAGCCGCTGCAGTTTTCCAGCGAGATCGAGAAAGGGGTGGCGCCAGCAGTGGCAACAGCCCCAACGGTGTTAGGGAAGTCGGCAATGCGGACCTGGCCCATATCAACCGCTTTCTTCACGCTTTCGCTGTTGATGGTGCATGCGTTGTCGTTGATAGTGCCGGTGAATTCAACCTGGCCATCAGCCGCTTGAGCGGTAGCAGCAGCCATCACGATCAGCAGCGAAGAACCACAGAGCGCGGTGTATTTGCCAATTTTTTGAAACATGAGAGAAGCCCTCTACAAACAAGTGATGTGTGATTTCCATTTTTTTACTGCCCCTCCTGTCAACGGCTAGCCGCGGCAGGTGATGCACAGGATGCAATTGCCAGCGGACAATCCCCATCAGACGATTCCTGTTCGTCTTGCTCAGAGCGTTTCGGGGGCGTGGGGACGGGGCCGGTGTTCTGCTGGTTGCGACCGCTGACGGGGTGCTGGCGCATGGAGCAATGTGTAACCCTTTGGCTGGCAACAGGCTTGCCAATCTCCTCTCAGGTAAACGACGGCGCTAAATCATGAAGCAAGCTAAGGTACGTCTCGGTGCGCTGGCACTGAGCTCACTCAGACTGAACAAGCTGTTGCTGCTGCTGACAGGGCTTGCCCTGCTGCTGGTGAGCATGAGTTATTGGGCGGTTAACCGGGTGCTGAAGGAGGAGGGCGAGAAGACGGACTTTCATTTCGCGCGGCTGATGGAAAGCATCCATGAGCATGAGGCCTTTTTGCGCATTGCCGTTCAGAGCTACAGCCAGGCCAACGACAACCTGCTGATAGATAACCAGCCGCATTCGCATCAGGCGCTGATTCGCCAGGGGGATGAGCGTTTGTTCCAGAACCGTGACACGGCCAAGTCATTGCCTTTTACGGTGAGCCAGCGAGATAAGTTCAGCCATGCTGACATGCAGGGGGTTTACTCGTTCGGTGTGCAGTTGACCGACCTGTTCACGGCTTACTGGTCCGATTCCCACTATGTGGCGCCGCAGGTGTTTGTTTTTTCCCCCAGCGATCAATTCACCATTGCGGTCCCCGGGATTGATGGCACGCGGCAGTTTCCCCTGCTGCTCAAAAGCAACTTTTTCGATGTGACCAAGCGTTTGTATGATGAGCTGGTGGCGCGCCAACATGCCCTTGGTGCTGATCAGATGATCTGGTTAAAAGCCCCGCAGGGCCTGATTCAAAAGCGCAAGTACATTATCGGTGCCATCGGGCTGAACCTGTCGCGCAACTTCTTGCCGCCGGGGGCTGAAGCCAATGACCTGGTGATCCTCAGCGCGTTGCTGGACGTCAGCGATATCAGTGATCTGGAGCGCTTGCTGATGCACCCCACCAACAGCCGTCTGACCTTGATCTCGCCTGCCGGCGATGTATTGCTGGGGGATGCCGGGGATGTCGAGGATCTGCCCCTGGGGTTGAGCATTACCCGCGATGGTTTGCGCTTCAAGTTGAGTTCAGGCGGTGCCTCGCCCTGGATAGGGCTGTACGCGATCAGTTATCAGAACTTTTTTGGTTATGCCAAGTGGCCCCTGGCGGGCGCAGTGGGTCTGCTCGTGGTGTTTGTATTGATCGGCTGGCGCGTCAACCGCTGGTATCGCAAGCAAATCATCGAACCTGCCCAACGGGCCAGCCAGTCCCTGGCCGAGAGCGAAGAGTTCAACCGGGCCATGCTCGACAGCGCCCCCGTGGGACTGTGCGTGGTCGAGCGCGGCACCGGCGTGGTATTGCTGGAAAACCAGCGGGCACACGAATGGCAGGGTACGCCTGAGCTGATAGCCCTGTTGAAGCGCGATTATGGTGAGCACGAACTGGGTGAGGTCCAGCTGGAAGTCGCGGGGCGCTATCTGCAGGCCTGTTTTGCCTTCACCCGTTACAAGGGCAAGAACGTGGTGCTCTGCGGTTTCAACGACATCACCCGGCATGTAGACGACGCCAACCTGATGGAGCAGGCCCGGCGTTCGGCTGACGAAGCGAGCAAGGCCAAGACTCTGTTTCTGGCAACCATGAGCCATGAAATTCGTACGCCCCTGTACGGGGTGCTCGGCAATCTTGAACTATTGGGCCTTACACCTCTGAGTGAGCGTCAGCGTGAATACCTGCAGACCATTCAGCGTTCATCGACGGTGTTGTTCCAGTTGATCAGCGACGTGCTGGACGTGTCAAAAATCGAGTCCGGGCAAATGGCTGTCGAGGCCAAGACGTTCTGCCCGCTGGATTTGTTCGAGGATTGCGTGCGTAGTTATTGCGCCGCGGCGGGTAACAAGGGTCTGAAGATCTTTGCCTGTGCCGACGCGCAGTTACCGCCATTGTTGCGTGGCGATGCGGTGCGTATACGGCAAATTATCAATAACCTGTTGAGCAACGCGATCAAGTTCACCGACACCGGCTGGGTGGTCTTCAGGCTCAAGGTCATCGGCATCGAACAAGGGCAGGCAACGTTGCAGTGGCAGGTCTCCGATACCGGTGTGGGCATCAGCGAGGAGCAACTGACGCGCCTGTTCAAGCCGTTCTCCCAGGTGGGCGGCAGTGAGCGGGCGGGCGGTGCCGGGCTGGGCCTGTCCATTTGCGCGCGCTTGAGCGAGATGATGGGCGCCAACCTGCGGGTGGTCAGTGAACCGGGGTTGGGCAGCAGCTTTTCATTGCACATGAGCCTGCCGGTTATCGCTGGCGCACTGGACAACTGTGCCGATATTGACCTTCAGGGTGTCAGTGTTTATGTGCGTGCTGCGCGCAATGATATCGGGCAGATTCTGGCGGACTGGCTCAACCGCTGGGGCGCTCGCGCCCAGGTACTGCCGGCAGCGGCCCCCCCTGACACCCCCGCCATCCTTCTCGATCTGGACCCTGACCAGCCGCTGACCGTGCCCTGGCCAAGCGAGCGGGTGCTGGCGACCGGGTCGGGGCGCAGCCAGCCGCAAAGAACGGGCCGCGGCTGGGAGGTCAACGCGTACGATATTCGCGCCATTGGCAGAACGCTGATGCAAATCGCCCACGGCACTGTGCCCCAGACGCCTGCCAGTGTGGTGCCTTATGCTGCCAGCCTGGAATTGAGCGTGCTGGTCGCTGAAGACAACCTCGTCAACCAGGAGATCCTCAGGGAGCAACTGGAGGCCCTGGGGGTAAGGGTTACGCTGGCGGACGATGGCGAGCAAGCCCTGGCCCGCTGGAAGGAGGCGTCGTTCGATCTGGTGATCACCGACGTCAATATGCCCAAGCTCGATGGCTATCAACTGACCCGTCGTTTGCGTGAGCTTGACCCGCAGGTGCCGATCATTGGTGTCACCGCCAATGCCTTGCGTGAAGAGGGTGAGCGCTGCCTGGAAGCAGGGATGAATGTGTGGCTGGTCAAGCCCCTGAGCCTGACAACCCTGCGCCAGACCTTGTCGGCCTGGTGCCCGCCGTCTGCAGAGGCACCTTTTGGTGCCCTTGAAGCACCCGCAGCACTGCCGCAGGCGGATGATCTGCACGACTGGATTACCCTTTCGCCCGCCATGCACCGGCTGTTTATCGCCACCATGCAGGATGATCTGCTGCAAGCGCAGCTGGCCTTGCAGGAGGCCAATACCTCGAAATTGATCAGTTATGTACACCGCATGCACGGCTCATTTGCCACGGTGGGCGCTGTCAATTTGGCTGAGGCCTGCAATCAGTGCGAAATGGCCTTGCTGCGTGAGCCCTTGAACCCGGCTTCGGTCGAGGCCAACCAGGTGTTGCTCGAACGCTTGCGCAAGGTTGTCGCAAGGCTGGTTGACGGAGCGTTGTACCCCCAGGGCCAGTGATGTGCGGTCTGTTTTCACGGGTTGGTTGATCTGGCGGTGATCGTTGTGGCGGTTTGTTGTACCTTGGATTCGTCCCTCCCAACAATAATATGGACGTTTTCATGGCCTCTAACCCAGCGTTTCAAGCGTATTCCATGCCCACCCTGCTCGATGACCTGCGCGAGCTGCTCGGTGAGCGCCTGAGCACTAGCCGTGTCGAGTGCGAGCAACACGGTCGAGGTGAGTCATACCACCCGAGCCTGCCGCCGGACGCGGTGTGTTACGCCGAGTCCACGGCCGAGGTCGCGGCCATCGTCAAGCTCTGCGCAGCGCAGCGAGTGCCGATCGTTGCCTTTGGGGGTGGTACTTCACTGGAAGGCCATGTAGGCGCCACCCGGGGCGGGGTCTGCATCGACCTGAGCCGCATGCAGCGCATCATCGCCGTGCGCCCGGATGACCTGGATGTCACGGTGGAGGCCGGGGTTACCCGCATGCAGCTTAATGCCGAACTGCGCACCACCGGGCTGTTCTTTCCGGTCGACCCGGGGGGTGAAAGTACCCTGGGGGGCATGGCGGCGACCCGCGCCTCAGGAACCAACGCAGTGCGTTACGGGACCATGCGCGAAAACGTATTGAACCTGACTGTGGTGCTGGCTGACGGTCAGGTGATCAAGACCGGCGGGCGGGCGCGAAAATCTTCCGCAGGCTATGACCTCACGCGCCTGTTTGTCGGCTCGGAAGGCACCCTGGGGATCATCACCGAAGTCACCCTGCGCCTGTACGGTATACCGGAAACCACCTGCGCGGCGGTGTGTACCTTCCCGACGATTGCGGCGGCGGTGAGTTCGGTGGTGTCGATCATTCAGTACGGCATTCCCGTGTCGCGGGTCGAGTTGCTCGATGCGCGCACGGTGCAGGCGGTCAACCGTTTCTCGCACATGGGCCTGGTTGAAACGCCGACGCTGTTTTTCGAATTCGCCGGTTCCCCGGCCAGTGTGGCCGAGCAGGTTGAACTGACCCGGGACATCGTTGAAAGCAATGCTGCATTGGGTTTTCAAGCGGCAGAGGATACCGATGCGCGCAATGCCTTGTGGCGTGCCCGGCACAGTGTTCACTATGCAATGCAGGCCATGCGCCCGAATGGGCGGATCTGGAGTACGGATGTCTGCGTACCCATTTCAGCGCTGACCCAATGCATTGCCGAAACCGCAGAAGATGTGGCCAGGGTTTCATTTTTCGTGGGCATGGTCGGGCATGTGGGCGATGGCAACTTTCATTTGGGGCTGGTGGTCGACCCGGATAACGCAGCAGAGATGGCCGAGGCTGAAGCGCTCAATGAGCGGGTGGTCGAGCGCGCCATTGCCCTGGAGGGCACTTGCACCGGCGAGCATGGCATCGGCTCGGGAAAGATAAAGTTCATGCCCCTGGAGCATGGCGCGGCGCTGGGTGTGATGCACCTGGTCAAGCAGGCGCTCGACCCGCTAGGGCTGATGAACCCGGGCAAAATCCTGCCCCAGGGCTGATATCGGGCCTGGGCGAGGACGTAAGCGCAGGTAATCATTGGTCTTTTTTTATTTCGTGCTTGACGCCCCGGCGGTAAAACACGTTTAATTGCCGCCTTGCCCAGATAGCTCAGTCGGTAGAGCAGGGGATTGAAAATCCCCGTGTCGGCGGTTCGATTCCGTCTCTGGGCACCACAACAGCAAAACCCCTGATGCCTCATGGCGTCGGGGGTTTTTTGTTTTCGGGTGGAAAAACGCTGTTCTGTCTATCCCTTTGTCGCTTCGTCACTCAATACGCTTTTCAGGGTGTTTACTTCCAATAAGGCTTTGTCTTTTGAAGAGGTGGGCGCGATGAGCAGTAAACAGGCAGTACCCGCAACGAAAGGCGTTACGGTCGAGTTGCTGGCAACCATCGACCTGGGTCCCGAGATCGAGGGAATGGCCGGGCGCCAGCTTCGTATGCGCAGGGTGACGATTGAGCCGGGGGGTGTTTTCGGCCCGCTTCATAACCATATAGACAGGCCCGGTACCGTCTACATTTTGCACGGAGTCATCACTGACCATCGAAATGGTATTGCCACGGAGTATGGTCCGGGAGCGGGCTGGCCTGAAGACAGGCACACCACGCACTGGCTGGAAAACAGGGGTGTGATTGAGGCGGTGGAGATATCGGTGGACATTGTCAGGTTGGAGTAACCGCGCAACGCTCCCACAGAATAATCATCGCTCTGCGAGAAGTGATCAACTCAAACCGCGTTGAGTCGATCAACCATATCCGGGAAGCGTTCAACCAATTTGATCAGCAGCGCCGCCTGGGCGTTTGGCTTCGATTTTGATTGCTCCCAGTTTTTCAGGGTGTCCGGGCTGGTTCTGATCTGCCGGGCAAAAACTGGCTGGGACATATGCAGTTTTTTGCGGATGGAAACGATTTCGGCAGCAGTTACTTCAGGAGCTGGTAACGCCTCCATTTCGTACTGGCGAAGGGTGATCTTTCCTTCACGCTGCTCGCCCATCTCGTTTACGCCTTGCATTAGTTCGGCAAACAGATCGCGCTTTTTCATTTCCCACCTCGTTGTTTCAATTCTGCGCCGATGGCTGTTTTTAGCGCTTTCTCCTGATCGGCGGTCAGGTTCTCCAGCTCATCTTTGTCGTAGATTGCAAACATCCAAAACTGACCATCATCCAACAGCCAGTAATAGATCACTCTCAACCCACCTCTCTTGCCTTTCCCTCTGCGGGTATCTTGCCAGCGTAGCTTTCTGAATCCTCCTGTGCGCGGCATCACATCGCCCGCAAGCGGGTTCGCCTGCATTTCTACCTGAAGCTGCCGATATTCATCGTCGTTAAGGTAGTCGCCTACCGTGGCGGTGAAGCTTGTAGTTTCAAAGAAAACTGTTCTTATTGGCTTAAAATGTACGCAACTTGCCTATAGGTTGGCAAATTATGGCAGGTTGTACTGATTCAGTTGGGGAGTCGGGGAGACCGATGTGTCACAAGGTATTGATCCAACAAAGGTGCGCGCCTAGAGATCAGCAACATGTCTGCAGGACTATCTGAGGTATTGGTTTTCCCTTTGTAGCTTTTTTGGCCAGGGATACACAGGAGGGGATACACGCAGGGAAGGTATAGGGGGAGACAAGGAGAAACCCCCAGACACAAGAAAGCCCGCACTAGGCGGGCTTCTTGTACTGTCTGCAGGCTCATGGAGACTTCTGTAAACAAGCGTTTGGTGGCTACACAGGGACTTGAACCCCGGACCCCAGCATTATGAATGCTATGCTCTAACCAACTGAGCTATGTAGCCGATGGCGCGCATTATTCCCTCGTACGGGGGGTGTGTCAAGCAAATATCTAAAAAAAATCTTCGTTCTATCAATTGCTTAAGGTTTTACGGCGTTTGGATGGCAATATCTTGCAAAAGAATGGCACATTGACCCACCTGCAAGCGCGCATTCACCAGTCGTACGGAAACCCCAATGGCTCTTAGCAACGCACAAACAACTACAACAGCGTCTTCTCCTGCCCCACAGACCAGCCCCTTAGTCATGCGCATTATCGGCGCCGTGGCCCTGGCGCATCTGATCAATGACTTGATCCAGGCTGTACTGCCGTCGATCTATCCGATGCTCAAGGCCAAATATGATCTGACCTTTACTCAGATCGGGCTGATTACCCTGACGTTTCAGATGACCGCTTCTCTATTGCAGCCGTGGGTGGGTTACTACACCGACCGTCATCCCAATCCGCTTTTGTTGCCAGCCGGGATGGTTTGCACCCTGGTCGGGATTTTGATGTTGTCTCAGGTCGGCAGTTTTGAACTGATTTTGCTGGCCGCCGCCCTGGTGGGTATCGGCTCTTCTACGTTTCACCCCGAAGCTTCCCGTGTCGCAAGGCTGGCTTCAGGCGGGCGCTACGGGCTGGCGCAATCAACCTTCCAGGTAGGTGGCAATGCCGGCTCGGCCTTTGGGCCGTTGCTGGCTGCGGCAATCATCATTCCCTTTGGTCAGGGTAACGTGGCCTGGTTCGGCCTGTTTGCGCTGTTCGCCGTCGGGCTGCTGTATGCCATTAGCCGCTGGTACCGCAGCCATTTGAATCTGTTCAAGCTCAAGGCCGGGCAGCAGGCGACTCACGGGTTGTCGAAGCAGCGGGTGCTCGGTGCCCTGGTGGTGCTCGGCTTGCTGGTGTTCTCCAAGTACTTCTACATGGCGAGTCTGACCAGCTACTACACCTTCTTCCTGATCGAAAAGTTCGACGTGTCAGTGGCCACCTCGCAGTTGTACCTGTTCCTGTTTCTGGGCGCAGTTGCGGCGGGCACGTTCTTTGGCGGCCCCATCGGTGACCGGATCGGCCGCAAGGCGGTGATCTGGTTTTCAATTCTCGGGGTGGCACCGTTTACCTTGCTGCTGCCTTATGCCGATCTGTTCTGGACCAGTGTGCTCAGCGTGATCATCGGCTTTATTCTGGCTTCGGCATTCTCGGCCATCGTGGTGTATGCCCAGGAGCTGGTGCCGGGCAATGTGGGGATGATTGCCGGTATCTTCTTTGGTCTGATGTTTGGTTTTGGCGGGATTGGTGCAGCCTTGCTCGGGCATCTGGCGGACATTCATGGCATCGAGTATGTGTACACCCTGTGTTCATACCTGCCGTTGTTCGGTGTGCTGGCGATTTTGCTGCCGCGAACGAAAAAAGCCTGAATCGTTAGCGGGGGGCCACTCCCTGGCCTTGCTGCAGACGTGCCTTCAAGCATGGCGCTTTCCGAGCGTCCGTGGCGGGCACTAGCAGTGGGTCGCCAGCTTCAGCTGTTCGCGCGCTCGCGAGATGCGTGAGCGAACCGTTCCTATGGGGATTTGCAGAGCGCTGGCGGTGTCGCGATAACTGCCGCCGCTGTGCACGGAGGCATACAACGTATCGCGCATTTCGCTGGGCAGCCGGTTGAGGGCAACGAGCGTGCGTTCAAGCCGGCGATGGGTCTCGAACTGGCCGTACAGGTCGCGGCTGCAGTCCTGCTCATGGCACAGCATCTCGTCGAACTCGCAATGCACCGGCCGAGCGTACAACCGACGAAAATGATTGCGAATCAGGTTCTGGGCAATGCCGCACATCCATGTGCTGAGGGTTGCCTGGCCGTTGAAGCGTGTTTGGCTGCGCCACGCCTCCAGGCAGGTCAACTGGAAAATATCCTCTGCATCTTCGGGGTTCAGCACGCGTTTGTGGATAAACGCTTTGAGCTTTTTTTGCAGGTCAGCCGACAGATCCAGAATGTCGGGGGCAGGGGGGGGAGCATCATCAAGGTGATCCATTGTTTATCCTCAAAGTAGGTGCGATCGAAATGATTTCGATAACAACCTCCTAAGCATCGCCTGTGCCAATCTTTTGTTTTATTTCAAGTGTCTGATTTATAAGTATTTATATGGTTTTTTGAAGCGGCTGCCGTGCCGGATATTGCGCTGCAGGCCTTGTGCGTGCGCCAGTTTTTTCAAAAGCATTTCAATGCCGTTGCCAGGGAACTGTTTGCCTGTGGTCAGCCACACAGGTCATCGAAACCTCCTGACTGGGCACTGCCATGAAAGTTGACGGGCGAAACGACACCGCGCAGATCCTGCTCTCCTCCAGGCCCGTTGGGGGGGCGACAGCGCAGTCATCAGCGCAAAGTGCTGCCGAAGAAGTCGGCATGCTGTTCAGCCAGAAAGCCGAGGGCAGCAGCAAGGCATTGGCTCAACGCGAACTGCGTACGGTGGATGCCCGGGTGCAGAAGGTTCAGGGGATCCAGCAGTTGAACGCGCTCTATGAGCAACTGGGGCATCCCGCTCAGCTCAGCCTGGGGCTGCTGGCCCGGCAGGTTCGTCAGGAACTGGCGGCCAATGCGGGGGTTGAGACCTTGCTGGGGCTGACCGGCGACGACCCGGCCCGTACCAGTGTTGTCTTGCACTATGTGACCGCCCAGGCCCGGGCTCAAGGGCGTGAACGCGACACCGTACTGGCGCAGACTGTTCAGGAGCAGCTGCATGCCCGTTATGCCCGGCAAATCCAGGCGGGCCTGAATATTGCGCTGGCGCTGAAAACAACCGAAGGCGATGCCGCGCTGCGCCAGGCTGTTCGCACGCTTTACTACACCAGTGTGGTGCTCAAGCAATCCCTGGCGAGCATCACCCAGGCCTTGCTGGAGTTATTCGGGGAGGAGGGGGTCAGTGACGGGGTGCGCATGATGGCGCGTGCCCTGGCGGATGATCTTGCTGCTCACCGCCCTTCGCTGCCGACCATCAAGCTGCGTACCTTGCTGAGCGGGCTTAATGGCTGCACCCAGTTGAGCAGCCTCTTGTACAGTTGCCGGTTGCTTGTCGAGCGATTGTCATGCGCTGACGTGCAGGCCGGGCTGTCACCTGTCTCCCTGTTGCAGCGCCTGCTGGGGTACGCGAGCACAGGCATCGCTGACGATGAGGTACAACGCCTGAGTCGGGAGCTGGCTGGGCACAGCCTTTCCAGCCAATTGTTTTCGCTCAATCAGCTTTACCCGTTGATTCAGCAGCTCCCGCTGGCAGTGTGGAGTGACCCGCAAAGTCGTCAGGACGCATTGCAGGCTATTTTGCGCCGGATGGGGGAGCACACCCAGAGTGAAGGCCGGGTCCCGCTGTCGCCAGGGTTGTCGAGACAGATTCGATGAGGCTGGTGCAATGGTTCAACAAGGGCCTTTGCACTGTGGCAAGCCCGGGCGAAGTGCTCGGGGCTGCGGTGGTGCTGGGCATTGTATTTATCTTTATCGTGCCGTTGCCCACCTGGCTGGTGGATGTGCTGATCGCGCTGAATATTTGCATCGCCAGCCTGTTGATCGTGCTGGCGTTCTATCTGCCCAGCCCTTTGGCATTTTCTTCGTTTCCGGCACTGTTGCTGCTGACCACGATGTTTCGTCTGGCGTTGTCGATTGCCACCACCCGCCTGATCCTGCTGGAGCAGGATGCAGGAGATATTGTCGAGGCCTTTGGCAACTTTGTGGTGGGGGGCAATCTGGCGGTGGGGCTGGTGGTTTTTTTGATAATCACCATCGTCAATTTTCTGGTGATTACCAAGGGCTCGGAGCGGGTCGCCGAAGTGGCGGCGCGCTTTAGCCTGGATGCGCTGCCGGGCAAGCAGATGTCCATCGACAGTGACCTGCGCGGCGGCTTGATCGATGGGGCGCAGGCTCGCCACAAGCGTGACCAGTTGTCCCGGGAAAGCCAGTTGTTCGGGGCGATGGACGGCGCCATGAAGTTCGTCAAAGGCGACGCCATCGCCGGTCTGGTAATTGTGTTGATCAATATTCTGGGCGGATTTTCCACGGGCATGTTGCAGCACGGCATGAGTGCTGGCGAGGCCATAACGCTGTATTCGGTATTGACCATTGGCGATGGTCTGATCGCGCAAATTCCGGCGTTGTTGATTGCCTTGACTGCGGGGATGATCATCACCCGTGTCGCCCCCGACGACCAGTCGCCAAGCAGCCATATCGGCGCGCAGATCGGCCAGCAAGTAACCCGTGAGCCCAAGAGCTGGATGATCGCAGCGGCAGGCATGCTGGCCTTCGCCGCACTGCCGGGAATGCCCGCAGCGGTGTTTGGCGGTATTGCCCTGTGTACCTTTGCGCTGGGGTTTTACCTGTGGTCGCGCAGCCGCAAGGGCGGGGAGGCGGAACCGGTGCAGGCTTCGCAGGTGGCCCCCGAGCACAATGGTGACGAAGACCTCAGGTCCTTCGAGCCGACACGCCCTTACCTGTTGCAGTTCGCCAGTGCCCAGCAACATCTGGAGCGCACCACCCGGCTGATTCACGGGATTCGTCAGGTGCGCAACAGTATCGTCACGCGCATCGGCCTGACACTGCCCAGCTTTGAAATCGAATACAGCGATGTGTTGCTTGAAGATGAGTTTCGCTTTTGCATTCACGAAGTCCCCATGCTCAAGGCCACCCTGGCTGAACGTTTGGCCGTGGCCCGGGACAGTGTCAGCGAGGCGCCCCCGGATGCGCTCAGAGGCAGCGAGCAGCGCGACGAGCTGGGCTGGGTATGGCTGCAGCCCGATGACCCGCTGCTGGCCCGGGAAGGTGTCGAGTCGTTTAGCGCCCATACCCTGATTATTGAGCGCATGCGCCAGGCCATGATGATCAGTGGGCCGCAGTTTTTGGGATTGCAGGAGAGCAAATTGATCCTCGGCTGGCTCGAGCAAAGCCAGCCTGAGCTGGCTCAAGAGCTGCAACGCATCATGCCGGTCTCTCGATTTTCTGCCGTGCTGCAGCGCTTGGCCAGTGAAGGGGTGCCTTTGCGCGCGGTCCGCCTGATTGTCGAAGTGCTGACCGAGCATGGCCAGTACGAACGCGAAGTGACAGCGCTGGCAGACTATGTGCGCATTGCCCTGAAGGCGCAGATCTATCATCTGTACAGTCAGGCTGACGGTCTGCATGCCTGGCTGCTGTCTGCCCATAGCGAAAACATCTTTCGCGAGGCATTGCGCCAAACCCAGTCGGGCGTGTTCTTTGCTCTGGACAATGAGCACAGCACCCAGCTTGTGGAGTTGCTCAAGGAGGCCTTTGCCCCCCGCCAGCACGACGCCAGGGTACTGCTGGTGGCGCAGGATCTGCGCAGCCCGTTGCGCACCTTGTTGTTCGATGAGTTCAACCATGTGCCGGTGATGTCCTTCTCCGAGTTGATGGGCTCGGCCAAGGTCAGGGTGCTCGGGCGTCTTGATCTGCAATTGGACGGTGTACAGCACGAGGCCGTGTCTTGAGTTCGGGGCCGGTGGTGTCTGATGGTGCAGCCGTGGTGCCCGAGCCGCCGCAGCCTGCTGTGCTGTTCGAGTTGCGAGTGTTGAGCGGCTTGCATGAGGGGGCTGCACTGCCTTTGTTTGGTGAGTGCTGGAGCATCGGCGCTGATCAAGACGCTGACCTGGAGTTGTACGACCCGGGCGTTGCAGCCCGACATGCGCGGTTGCACGGCATGGCCGGGCGCTGGACCGTGCAGGCCCAGGAAGGTCTGCTGCAGGATGAGGCCGGTACTGTGCGGGCACAGATTGCCGATCTGGCGCCTGGCAGGGCTTTTGCCATTGGCGGGATTCGCTTGTGTGTGGCCGATACGCAAAGTGCCTGGCGGGATGAGCCGGCAGACGCCGTGGCACAGCCGGGTGCGCCAGTAACTGCTGGCAGCAAGAGCAAGAGCAAGTGGCTGGCACCGGGGGTTCTGGTGCTCGTACCGATACTGATGGCACTGGCTTGGCAGCCTATGGGCACGGCACCGGCCCTTGCCCCGAAGCCATCGCCAGCCAGCAACAAGCGTCAGCTGGCAACAACGGCCCAGGTCCATCAGCAATTGCTCAAGATGTTGATCGAGCGTGATCTGGGCAACACTGTGCGCCTGCAGGTGGCCGCTGATCGAATCACCCTGGGCGGTGAGGTCGGCCAGGATTCGCTGGCGCTGGTCTCGCGGATGCTCGAGCGTTTCGAAGTGCAGTTTGAAACCCCGGTTGCGATCGTCAACCAGGTTCAGCAGACCAGCACGGTGCTGCCCTTCAGGATCGTCCAGATCATCGGCGGCCCAAAGGCCCATGTTGTGTTGGCTGACGGTCGCCGCCTGTTTTTCGGTGACGAAGTGCAGGGGTTGCGTCTGACGGCGATCGACAACCGCCGCGTACTGTTTGAAGGCAGGCAGCGCCATGAGGTGAACTGGTGAGCCGCGCCATTGCACAGCGTCTTGAACGCTGGCAGCAAGGCCAGTTTGCGCATCTGGCGGGCTTTTGTGCGGTGACCCGGTACGGTCGGGTCCTGCGGATCAATGGCCTGTTGCTACACTGTCGTCTGCCCCAGGCCCGCATAGGGGATCTGTGCCGGGTTCAGGCGGCGGGCAACGCATGGATACTGGCGGAGATCATCGGCTGTGATCAGCAAGACGCCACGCTCAGTGCGCTGGCGAGCCTTGAAGGTATTAGCGCAGGGGCGGCAGTTGAATCCCTGGCGGCCGTGCATCAGGTTCGCGTCGGCAATGACCTGCTGGGGCAGGTGCTCGACGGCTTTGGTCGGGCGCTTGTCGAGGGCGGCGCGAGCGCTTTTGCCAGGGCGCCTTGCGAGGGCGCGCGTGCAGTCGTATGCGATGCGCCCCTGGCCGCGCAGAGGCCGCGCATTGCGCGCGCCTTGCCAACCGGGGTACGGGCTATCGACGGGTTGTTGACCCTGGGTGAGGGGCAGCGGGCCGGGCTGTTTGCCGGTGCCGGGTGCGGCAAGACCACCCTGCTGGCCGAAATCGCGCGCAACGTGGATTGCGATGTCATTGTCTTTGGCCTGATTGGCGAGCGCGGTCGCGAGCTGCGTGAATTTCTCGACCATGAGCTGGACGCCGGGCTGCGGGCCAAAACCGTGCTGGTGTGCGCCACCTCTGATCGTTCCAGCATGGAGCGTGCGCGGGCAGCCTTTACGGCAACCGCCCTGGCCGAAGGTTTCCGGCGCCAGGGGCAGCGGGTGTTACTGCTGATCGATTCGCTGACCCGCTTTGCCCGCGCGCAGCGGGAAATCGGCCTGGCCGCGGGCGAACCCTTGGGGCGCGGCGGGTTGCCGCCCTCGGTCTACAGCATGCTGCCGCGCCTGGTGGAGCGTGCCGGCCTGACTCAAGAAGGGGCTATCACCGCGATCTATACCGTGCTTATCGAGCAGGATTCGATGGGCGATCCGCTTGCCGATGAAGTCCGCTCCTTGCTGGACGGGCACATTGTGTTGTCCCGCAAACTGGCCGAGCGCGGTCATTACCCGGCGATTGATGTGCAGGGCAGCCTGTCGCGGATCCTGGGCAATGTCGCAGCACCTCGGCATGTGCAGGACACCACGGCGTTAAGGCGCCTGTTGAGTGCGCATCAGCAGATCGAATTGATGCTCAAGCTGGGTGAATACCAGCCAGGCAATGATCCCTTGACCGACAGGGCCGTGGACAGCCGCCAGCAGGTTGAGGCCTTTTTGCGTCAGGACTTGCGCAACCCTGCGGCATTTGACGTGACGCTTGAGCAACTGCGTGAGTTGACGGCCCATGTGCCCTTCTGAGAACAGCCCGCAGGCCACCGCCCCCCTGCGGCTTTTGCGCCAGCACCGGGCCGATCGGGCCGAACGCGTGTTGCAGCTCAAACGCCGCGAGCAGCAAGCCCTGAGCCTGAGCATCGAACAGACCCGCGCGGCTGTGGAGCTGGCCAGGCAACACGAAAGCCGGCAGCAAGCGGCACTGGCCGGGCGGTATCAGGGGCAACTGCTATCGCCCAGGATGTTATCGGGCTGGCACGCGTCACAACACCAGCTGGCGGCGCAAACAGCGCAGCAGTCCAGCGCCCTGCAGGGGCTGCTGGAGCAGCAGCGCCAGGTTGTGCTCGATGTCGAGAGTGCCCGCCAGTACGCGGTTGAATGTCTGCGAAACGTCGAAAAACTTGAGCAATTGTCGGCGCTGCTGGCAGAGGAGGCGGGGTGGCCGAATCATCAGGAATAAGCCCGTTGGCATGGCCTCGGCCACTGACTGGCGCACTTGGGCGTGCAGCCGACAGCAGGCTGTTTGCAGACAGCCTGGCAGGCGCGGACATGGGCCTGGCGCAGGCCTTGGGCGAGGCGCTGATGCCGCGGATAGCCGGGCGTGGGCCGTGGCCTGTGCAGTTTGTGCTGCATCTGGCGCATCGCGGGCAGGTCAATGTCAGCGCCGGTTATGCCGCTCAAGGCTGGCACATCACATTAGGGGCGCAGCAAGCCGGTACCCGGCACTGGCTCGCCCGGCAGCGACAAGCATGCCAGCGACGACTGGCCCGGGCATTGGGGCAGCCGGTCAGCCTCCAGTTAATGGCGCAGTACCTGTGATGAGCCTGTCCCCGATCAGTTGCCCGCGGCTGGACTCAACCACGGTGGCGGCCAGCCGACGCCTGGGCCGTGGCCTGCGCTATGCGTTCCAGGTTGCAGGCGAGTGCGGTGAGCTTTTGCTCGAGCCGGGGCGTGCGCCAGAGGGCGGGGCGGCCCTGTCGTTCGAGAGCCGTTGCGGGGTTTTTACCCTGACTGAGGCCGGCCCCTTGCTTAGCCTGTTCGGCGAATGCCCGGTGGTGCTGGCCGATACCGGCAATGACCCGCAGTCATGGTTTTGGGCATATTTCGAGCAGCGCATGAGTGCGCAATTGACGGCGCTTTTTGGTTATTTGCGGCCGCTGGCCGAGCGGCAGGCGGGGGCATTTGAGTGCTGTTTCAGCGTGATGCTGGGGCCCTCGCGAACGATCGGCCGATTGATGATTTCGCCACACAGCCTGTTGGCGCTGTGCGAGGCGGGGCCGTGGCAGGCAGTCAAGGCGCCGTTGCCGGATGACTTTGCAGTGCCAGCCCCCGTCGTGCTCGGCTGCCTCGGGTTGATGCTTGAACAACTGCGCACCCTGCGCCCCGGCGACGTACTGGTGCCGGAGCGTTTGCTGTTCAACGCCGCCGGCGAGGGGCAATTGCGGCTGGGGCGGTGGAGGATCGCATCGCAGATTGATGATGACGGCGGGCACCGGTGCCTGGCCATTTGTGCTGTCGAGGAGTTGGTTGTGGACGAAGTGATGTTTGCCGGTACGGGTGTTGAACTGCAAACCGGTGATGAACCGTTTGAAACCTTGCAGGTGGAACTGAGCGTGCGCTGTGGCGCCCTCAGGGTGAGCCTGGGTGAGCTGCGCCGGTTGGCCCCCGGCATGGTGTTGAGCCTCGAAGGTTATGACCCGGGCATGGCGGGGTTGTATTACGGCGACCGCGCGATCGGTCACGGGCAGTTGGTGGAGGTCGAGGGCCGCCTTGGCCTGCAACTGTCGCGCATCAGTTTTTCGCAATGACCGTTCAAGGGGTCGATCCTTTTCTGCTGGCGCTGTTTCTGGGCGCCTTGTCACTGCTGCCCATGCTGATGGTGGTGTGTACCGCGTTCCTGAAAATCTGCATCGTGCTGATGATCACCCGCAACGCCATCGGCGTGCAGCAGGTGCCGCCGAGCATGGCCCTCTACGGTATTGCCCTGGCAGCGACGCTGTTTGTCATGGCGCCGGTGGGCTATGACACCGCGCAAATTCTCAAGCAGTCGCCGCTGGACATGAGCAGCGTGCAAGCCTTGCAGGGCAGCGGGCTGCAGGCAATAAAGCCGTTGCAGGGCTTTATGCTGCGCAACACCGACCCGGATGTATTGACCCATCTGCAGGAAAGCACCGTACGCCTGTGGCCCGCCGACATGGCCCGACAGGTCAGCCGCGATGACCTGATACTGCTGGTCCCGGCCTTTGTCCTTTCGCAGTTGCAGGCAGGGTTCGAGATCGGTTTTCTGATCTATATCCCGTTTATCGTGATCGACCTGATCGTCTCGAACCTGCTGTTGGCCCTGGGCATGCAAATGGTCTCGCCGATGACCATTTCCCTGCCGCTCAAGTTGCTGCTGTTTGTGCTGGTTTCGGGTTGGACGCGCTTGCTGGACAGCCTTTTTCTGTCCTTTCTGTGAGGCGCCAATGGACCCGGTATTGTTATTCAAGCAGGGCATGTTGCTGGTGGTGGTGCTGTCTGCACCGCCGCTGATCGTGGCCGTTGTGGTGGGGGTGCTGACCTCGCTGGTGCAGGCGCTGATGCAGGTCCAGGACCAGACACTGCCGTTCGGCATCAAGCTGGTTGCGGTGGGCGTCACACTGGCGCTGACGGGGCGCTGGATCGGGGTGGAGTTGATTCAGTTGGTCAACCTCACCTTCGACATGGCCGCCCGCTCGGCACTGTAAAAGGAACACGCGATGGCCCCACAGATCCCGTTTCTCGAATACCTGCCCAGCCTCGCCATTGCGATGGCGCGTTTATATCCCTGTTGTTTCCTGATCCCGGCATTCTGCTTTGAACATGTGCGCGGCATGCCCCGGCATGTCATTGTTTTTGCCCTGGCACTGATGCCAGCGCCGGGCATTCATCACGCGTTGGCGGGCATGGACTACAGCCTGCTGGCACTCAGCGGTCTGTTGCTCAAAGAGGCGGTGCTGGGCGTGTTGCTGGGCATTCTGCTGGCCATGCCTTTCTGGTTGTTCGAGTCGGTCGGGGCGTTGCTCGACAACCAGCGTGGCGCGTTGATCGGCGGCCAGCTCAACCCTTCACTGGGGCCGGATGCCACGCCGGTCGGGCATCTGTTCAAGCAACTGAGCATCTTCTTGCT
Organism: Pseudomonas fragi; assembly: GCF_900105835.1. NCBI lineage: Bacteria > Pseudomonadati > Pseudomonadota > Gammaproteobacteria > Pseudomonadales > Pseudomonadaceae > Pseudomonas > Pseudomonas fragi. Next base: position 2,293,487 of record NZ_LT629783.1, on the reverse strand, counting down.
GATGGTCACCCTGGGGTTGGGCAGCCTGACCCAGGTGATCTGGGACAGCTACCTGATCTGGCCCGCTGCGCTCTGGTTTCCGGCCCCGGCTGCGGACGGGCCAGGGGTGTTCCTGGCGCTGCTGGGCGATACTTTTACCCACATGGTGCTATACGCCGCGCCTTTTATCGCCTTGCTGTTGATGATCGAGTTCGCCGTTGCCTTGTTGAGCCTTTACAGCCCGCAGTTGCAGGTATTTGTGTTGTCGATGCCGGCCAAGAGCCTGGCCGGGCTGTGTTTCCTGCTGCTCTATCTGCCGCAATTGCAGGCGCTGATTGTGGCGCGCATGAGCCTGCTGGGGGATCTTGAACATGCACTGGCCCTGCTGTTCAAGGTGCCGTCCCCATGAGTGAAGACAGCGGCGAAAAGAAATACGCCGCGAGCCAAAAAAAACTGCAGGACCAGCGCAAAAAAGGCCAGGTCGCGCAAAGCCAGGACATCGGAAAATTGCTGGTGCTGGCGGTCATCAGTGAAATTGCCTTGCTCATGGCCCAGAACAGCCTGGAGCAATTCGGGCAATTGTTGATGCTGCCCGTGTCGCTGGTCGGGCAGCCGTTCAGCCGTTCGCTGCAGGTTGTGGTTGCCGAGGCAGGTAAGGTTTTTTTCGGGTTTGCCTTGCTGATGACGGGGACTGCCATTGCGATGAAACTGGCCAGCAGTTGGCTGCAATTCGGTTTTTTGTTTGCCCCCGAGGTCCTGACCCCGGACTTCAACCGGCTCAACCCCTTTAATCAAGCCAAACAGATGTTTTCGCCCCAGTCGCTGATGACCCTGCTCACCGGCCTGATCAAGGCGCTGCTGATCTGTGGGGTGCTGTACCAGGTAATCGGGCCGTCCCTTGGGGCATTGGTGGGGTTGGTCAACGCTGACCTGCCGGGCTATATCACCGCGCTTGTCGTCCTGTTCCGGTATTTGCTGCATGTGTGCCTTGGCCTGCTGCTGGTGCTGGCGGCGGTGGACTTCGGGTTGCAACGGTATTTTTTTGCCCGGCGCATGCGCATGACCCATGTCGAAGTGATCAAGGAGTACAAGGGCATGGAGGGTGACCCGCATATCAAGATGTTGCGCCGGGCCCTGGCCCAGGAGCTGGCCCATGAAGCGCCTGCGGCCAGGGCGCCGGCGCTGGAAGAAGCCGATGTCCTGCTGATCAACCCCACGCATTTTGCCGTGGCGCTGTACTACCGGCCGCCACAAAACCCCTTGCCGACACTGATCGCCAAGGGGGCCGATGCCCAGGCACGACGAATGATCGACAGGGCACGGGCTGCGGATGTTCCGGTGGTTCAGTGTGTGTGGCTGGCGCGAACGCTGTACAACATCGAGACCGGGCACTGCATCAGCCGCGACACCCTGCAGGCGGTGGCGCTGGTCTACCGTGCCCTGCGGGAGCTGGAGGATGACGCCCGGGGCGGCATCATCGAGCTGGCTGAGCTTGAGCAACGCTGAGCGGGGCAGGAACTGCATGCTGCTTCAAGGTCACTCACTCTGCATCAGCCCATCAGAGTTGAGCCTTTATGACCGTAAAGTCGTTTGATCTCGCCAAGCCCGTCCTGGCAGAAATCCCCGCCACTATTTGCCCGCACACGGCTCGCCCCGCCACAGGAGCTGTGCAACTGACCGGCTTTCGCCACTATGAGCAGCCTTCCCTGGAGTTCAGCGCCAGCCTGGTTGCAGGCAAAGTTGTGACCCAGGGCTCGCATGTGGGGCAGGACATTGCCGAGCAACTCAATCAGTTGCCCAGGCAGTTTATTCAAGACGCCACCTACGCAGGTCATCGCCAGGACCTGCGCTTGCTGGACAACGAGCGCAATGTGTTTCATCTGCAGTCCACGCCTGCTGCTGCGGCCGTGCTCAAAAGCAGTTGCCCCACGGGTTTTTTGCGCTTGCCGCCGAACAATCCCGGGCGTGCCCACCTGGGGCAGATCAGTGGGGTGCACACCACCCGGGCGGGCGAGCAGTTTCGCCTGGATGAAGGGCGCCTGTTGCGCTTCGAGCCACAGAGCCATTGCTGGCTGCCCGACAAGGATGACGCCCGCTACAACCGCCTGGGCCTGAGCAGCGATGGGCGGCTGATAAAAGTGCCGGTGGGTGTTACCGATATGAGTGTCGAGGGGCAGGCGCAGGTGTGCCTACAACCTGACCCTGGCGGTTGTGCCCTGCGCATCAGGCACAGTGCAGAGGGCTCCGAGCTACATCTGCTGCCAGTTAGCGAAACGGGCGAGCGCGTGCCGTTGCATCGTATAGGGTTGGCCGGCGATACGCTGTACGCCTCAACGGCGCAGGGCGAACTGTTGCGTGCCAGCCTGAGCACGGCTCAAGACGGTCGGGTGGTCATGCGGCCTGAGACGGTCGAGGCGTTTGAGCATCTGCACCAGGGGGCGGTCAGCTTCAAGGGCTTTATGCATGACGACAATGGCCAGCTCAATGCGTTGTTACTCAACCACTGCAAGCAATTGCACAGCACGCCCCTGATCAATACGCCGCTACAGGCCACGGGCTGGAACCTCAGTGACGTGCTGCTCAAGGTCAACGATAAAGGTTTGCCCGAGCCCGGCCTGCGCGCGCTGGCCAGCGCGATTGACCTCGGCGCGCGGGGCAAGGTCGCGCTTGAGGGCAGCACCCTGCTGAGTTGGGATGAGCACGCCTGCCAATGGGAGAAAACCGCGCATCGGGATGTGGACCTCCTGGCCCCGGGCCTGGATGGTCGCGCCTATGTATTACAAGGGGCAGAACTCAAGGCGCTGGCCAGTCATAAAACGCGAGCCCCGGCCTACAGCGGCGCAAGTTACGACCTGGCCCCGATCAATGATGCTCGCAACCACGTCACTCTCGATGCCACTTTGACGGAAAACACCGGGCGCAAAATTGCGGCGTTTGCGGTCGATAACGCCAGGCGCTTCGTTACCCTTGATGAACACAACCAGTTGGTTGCCCATATCGACAATAAAGAGATCGCGTTGACGTTTGCCCCGCCCAGGGAAATCCAGGCGTTGGCCCTTGACCGTCTTGGCGACCTCTATGCCCAGACCCGGGCCGCAGAGTTGCTCAAGCTCGACAAAGCCCGGTGGCAAACGCCCCCCGCTGCAGCGCTGGCCTGGACAACACTGGCGTTGCCGGGCAATGCGCGTGTGCAGTCGCTACGCATGGATGCCGACCAGGGGTTAGTCGCCAGTTGGGAACAGCATGGGCCCAAGCACAAAGCCTTTGCTGAACAATACTGGCAGCTGTCTGCGGCAGCAGATGGCACCCAGCAGTGGCAGCCGTTTGATTCCCGGGCCAGCAACCGTGCGCCGTCACTGGCGTCGATGTTGAGCCGCGGTGAAATGAAAGGCCAGAACAATGGGACTGCCTGGGCGGTGAATTCTGCGGTCATGGGCAGCAAGACCGAAGGCCTGCCGTTGGATCGAGGTTTTTTCAGCGGTGCCCGCGCTCATCTGGAGCCACTGCAGGGCATCAAGAATATCGGCCTCGACATTCAGCACCGGGCCAATGGCCGTCGCGGCATGGCAGCCCTGTACGCACAGGAGCGCGAATTGCACGGGCAACTGCAGGCGCTGGCGAACACGAGGCCCCATGCACTGGACATGACGACCCGCCTTGATCGCCTGAGCGAGAAGGCGTCGATCCAGGCCTTGGCCAGCGAGTTAAAGGCTGCTCTGCAGCAGGTTGAAGCCTGCAGCGAACAATTGGCCATACGCCTGGGGGATTTGAAGGGCGCGCAGTTGGTACCGCAGATGCAAGCGGGCGCAAAACCATCGGCGGGCAGGCTGCGCATGATGTGCAGTGCCTTCGAAAACCTGGCGCCGTCAAAAACCAATGCCACGGCTGCGCTGTTGCGCAGTTATGAGCGCCAGGGGGTGGTTTTGTCGCCGCACAATGCCGACCACAAGCGTGACCTGAGCAACCCGACAGGCCTGCTTGAGAGTGATTTGATTCTGCATGCCCGGACCCTCTCCGGGCTCGCCGATCTGATCGGTGGGCTGGAGCGTATAGCCCCCGATCAGGACGCTATCCATGCCGGATTGAAGGCGGTGATGGAGGACTATAAAAACAGTCAGGTACACCAGAAAACATCACAGAACATCAACGGTTTGGCGCAAGCAGAAACCCTTTATAACAACTTCAAACTGTTGGCCAGGGACCTTGGTACCCCTGGGTCTGCGCTCAATTTTCATATAGCCCGCACAATGGGGCTTGGCGAGCAGCAGACAGTCAAAGAGGCCCTGTTGCACGCCATCCAGGGCTCGGACAGCGGGCAGTCGATTACCGCGAGCCGGACTAAAGCCAAATCCATGTCGGCCTTTGTTTTGCCCGCCCCTTTGCTGGAAATCATCGTGGGGGCTTCAAGGAGCAAGACCAACGGCATCACGATGAGCCGAACCAATCAGGGGGTCAGTTTTGACATCAGCATGGGCACGACTCATGCCGCGACTGGTTCAGTGGGGGGCGGTATGGCGTTGCCCATTACTAATGAATTGCCGCTCAGGCTGGGGGCGGAGACAACCCTGGCGCTGGCACATGAAAAAAAGCAGGGGGTTAGTTTTGAGGTGAAGGAAGCAGACTTTCCCGCCATGATGGATATTTTGACGGGGGCAAAAGGGGATGTTTTCGACTTGCTGAACCTGGGGAGTCATCACAACAGCCATCAACGCGCGCAATATTCTCTGGACTGGAGCGTTTCAACCCATGTGCAGCCCCGGGCTCAAGTAGTCTCGCCGCAAAACCCGGAGGCAGTGAGCGGGCTGGCGCGGGCCATGGTCAACACCGGTGCCAGTGTTCATTTGCTTCATCTTGATAAAAGTAACGCCGTGACCCTGGGTGAATCCGGGATCACCCGGACTCTTGGCTTGAATGCCCAGTTGTTGCCCAAGGGCAGTGTTTCTTCAGGGGGGGCACCTGCCAATGCGGCGGCGTCGGTCGCACTCAATGGTCCCGATTCGAGCTGGGTGGCGTATACCGCGGCCGATGCATCATTTTCGTTGAGTTTTGATGGCAGCAAGGCCCGCACCATGCGCTTTACGGTCAAACAACCCCAGGTGATCGAACAGGCGCAGATCGATACCTTGCGCAATGATATGTCCAGGCACTCCCCACAACTGAAGCAGCAACTGGCCTCTCTGGCGAAAGAGGGTTCACCGTTCGAGCAACTGCAGGATCTGCAGCAGTTGTTCGAGCGGGTACCGCCACCCCCTGCGCGGTCTGAGGAGCACCACAGTCTCCAGGCAAGGTTGCAGGATCACCTGCATCAGCAGACGCTGGCGGCACAAGGCTTGCGTGAGCTGCAATCGATAGAGCGCACGGTGTCATATGTGGGGTTGAAAGGTGGCCCGCAGCATGAGTGGCTGAATGAGGCTGCGCCGGCGAACAAGGATGCGATTGTGCGCCTGTTTGCGCAGCAGCCGCAGTTTGCCCGGCTGCTCAGGGATCTGGAAAGCAGCCAGGGTACTTCGGTGGTTATGGAACTGGAGGTCAAGCCACAGGTGCTGCGCATGATCGCGCAGCGGTTCCAGGATGGGCCAGGCGCTAAAGGGGAGGTGCAAAAGGCCCTGGAGAACAACGACAACCTGCGGGTCAAAAAACTGGCCGTGAGCTACACCGCAAGCCGGACCCACAGCCTGACGACGCCTGTTCCTTTACTGGCCTATACCAGCAGTGCCACGTTGGGTCATACCGGCAAGCTGCTCAACATCGAGCTGAAATACGGCCAGGACCCGGATGCGCCGCTACGCCTGGAGTTCAAGGACACTTTGCCCCCGGCCCCGGCCCGGGAGCTGCACCCTGAACAGCGGGACCAGAAAATCCGCGATGCGCGTAATCCCGTGATCTGAGGCAAACGCCTGCCTGAGCTTCAGGCAGGCGGGTTTATCGTTCCAGGGGCACGACTTGATGGTCTGAACGCTCAGCGTTCGGGCCTGTTTCACTGCGCATTTGCGGCGGCCACCAGATCACCAGCGCGCTGGCGCTGGAGGCCGGGCGCTCGCACAGGTCGCCCCGGCAATAGGGAGTACAGCCTTGCAGCAGCGCCATCAGGGCTGCGGTCATGGCCAACGTGATCAGGCGGCTCATGGCGAGGCCCCCAGCAATGATGGTCGAGGTTCGGTGGTGCGGGCATCGATATCGGGCGCCCGGGTGGCGATAAACACTTCGGCGCGCTCGCCGGGCGCCAGCCACGGGCTCGGCCAGACACTGACCGCCAGGGTGCTGGCCGAGCTGCAGTCACGTTCATCGATGCGCACGCGGTGCTGGCTGCGGTTGTGCATGACCAGCACGGCCACGTTGTAATCCGCGCTTTCGTACCATTGATGACGGTCGCCATCGACCCTTGTAGACCCCGGTGTTTTACACAGATTGCGCGCAGGTGCAGGCATCGGCATGGCGCTGAAATGAGCGGGAACATGGCCTCTGACCAGTTGGCTGAATACCTGGGCAATCTCGGCGCGCGGGATCACCGGTTGCCTGGCTGCACGCCGCGCCAAGGGGCTAAGTGCCGCCTCCAGTTGCGCCTGATCCGCTTGCGGTAAATAGCGTGCGGGATGGGTCTGATCGCCGATCAGGCGTGGCGTCAGAATAAACAGTCGTTCACGGCGATTTTGAGTGTTGTGCGAGGACGAAAACAGCCACTTGCCCAGCCAGGGAATCTGCCCCAGCACAGGGACGCGATCGAGGCTGTCGACAGCTTCGGAAACATGAAAGCCGCCGATGACCAGGGATTGCTGTTCCTGGATTACCGCCTGGGTACTGACATTGCCTTTGCGCACATCCGGTGTGGATTGCGGCCCTGGTTGATTGGCAAAGGTGCCGTCCTCAATGTCGATGATCAGGTGAATCTGCCTGGCGCCATTGGCCTCTATCACCCTGGGGATCACCTGAAAGCTGGTGCCTGTGGTCACCGGCTGGATAGTGGCCACCCCCTCGCCTATGGCCTGGATATAGTGCGTGCGATTGAAATCGATCACCGCGGGCTGGTTTTCCAGGGTCATGATCGAGGGGTTGGACACCACCGTGGCCAGGCCGCGCGCCTCAAGGGCCTTGATCTGGGCAGCAAAGCGATCAATCTGGATCGTCGACACGGTGGTCGAGGCACTGCCCGACACGCCTGTGGCTGCCCCAAAACGGCCGTTCTGCAAGCCCCAGTTTATCCCCAGCTGGTTGAGTTGGGTGCGGTTGATATCGACAATCACCGCGTCTATTTCCACCAGTTTGCGCGGCACATCCAGCTCGGCGATCAGCGCTTGATACAGCGACCGGCGTTCGCTGGCGTCGTAGATCAGCACGCTGTTATTACGCACATCGGCCTCCACGCGAATGGCGTTCTGGCCTGAGGATTTCAGCTCGGGGGCCTGCGCGAGCAAGGGGGGCATGCTTGGATAAGGCATGTTGGCGGCAATACCGGGTATCGGTGAGGTGCGCGGGGAGAGAACATTGAACGGGGCAGATGGCTTGGCATCAACCAGCCCGCGCAGCAGGCTGGCGATGCCCGGAATATTCAGTTTTTCACCGCGATAGTCGATCTGCCGATCGGCCGCGTTGGCGAACTGCAGCGGGAAATTCAACACAGCCTGTTTATTCGCCGGCTGCGCACGTTTGCGGCTGAACTGCCTGATCTGCTCTATATAGCGTTTGGGCCCGGACACAAGAACCACGCCGATATCGGGCAGCTCGCCCCAACCGAAACGCTCATCCAGCAGGCCTATCTGGCTCAGGGCCTGTTTCAGATCGGCGATGGTATCGTCCGCCACTTCAAGGCGGGCTGAGGTTTGTTGGTCCAGGGTGCTGATGTAGAGCGTGTGGTTATGCACGAACCACTGGAAGCGGTGTTCGAGTGCGAGCCTGTCCAGCAGCTTGATCAGGGTGTCGGCCCGCAGCTTGCCGTTTACGACACCCTGCAGCGGCCCGTCAATTTGCAGTTGCAGGCCCACGGTATGGGCGAAGTCCTGCAAAAAAACACGCAGCGCCCGGTTATTGGCCTCATGGGCATAGGGCGTGTTTTTCCACTCTTCGGGAACAGCGGCCAGTGCTTCGGCGGCCAGCAGAAAAGCCCAGGGCAACAGTGCCTGCCTGCAGGTGCGCAGGTTCCAGTTCATCATTGGACCGCATCAATAATGCTTTTGGTCAGGCTGTGCTTGAATCGGGTTTGCTCGTTGATCGAAAAAGTGGCAGTGGCCACTTTGCGCGCGGCGTCCAGAAAGCGGGCCATGTCTTCAGGGCCGCCCTGGTTGTTCAGGGCAATCTCATGCAGATTTTTTTGCGCCAGAACAAAGCGGGCATCAATGCGGCGCTGGATACTTTCGAACGAAGCCATACATCCTCCATCGGTCAATGTTCACGACTCAGTGGCGGTGCCTGGCGCATCGGTTCCATCGCCGGGCGTGGGCGCCAGCAGTGCCTGCAGCGTGCGGCTCCAGTCAATGCGCAGGTCGTGTTGCGCGGTAACCAGCATCAGCGCCTCCGGGTCGAGACGCTCATCGGTGTGCAGTTGCCATGCACCGCCCGGGTTGGCACTCAGCCACTGGCGCACAGGAGCAAGCATCTGTGGATGGCAGCGCAGGGTGGCATTCACGGGCGGGCACTGGGCTGCCAGCAGTTGCCTCAGCAAGGCGTCGATACGGGCAGGCGGCGGCACCTCATCAAGCAATTGCGCGAGGGCCAGCCTGACCACTTGCGAGGCGTGAATTTCAATGGCCTGACACAAGGCGCCATGTTCCTGTTGCCAGTGCGCCAGTTGTACATTGGCCTGTTGCCAGAATTCATCGTGGGCCTTTTGCAGCAGGGTCCGGGCCGCTTGTTGCGCGTTGTCCAGCAATTCATCAGCCTGAGCGCATGCCCGGGCCAGCAGGGCATTGGCCTGGCCGCAGTCGCTCAGGGTCTGGCTGGCGATCAGGGTCTGGGGCAGCCCGCTGGTGCCTGGCCGCAGTTCAAGGGTGCGACGTGACAGCATGGTTGCTTCCCTCGACAGCGAGCCGTGTGTGCCAGAGCACGGTTTGCCAAAGCGTCTGCAGTTTGGCCGCAGAAAGGGCCAGCAGCGGTTTTTGCTCCAGTGTCTGGATCCGTGCAGGGGCAAAGCGCAATCGCAAGCGTTGCCATACCGCAGGCTCGACCCATGCCCTGAGCAATTGCAAAACATCATCGCCCGGTTCAAGCCAGCCTTGAGGGCGCAATGCCTTGCCAAGGCGCTGGCACCACAGGCGCTCAGTGGCGTCCAGTGCCGTGGGGCGTGCGGGGCGGCAGATATGCCCGATTCGTTGCAACCATGCGTCATGCTGCGCAAGTGGCGCCAACGCCAGTTGCCTCAGGCTGGCGGCAGGCGGGCAGGGCAGGCAGGGCGTGATGCCGAAACGGCTGCTGGCATTTGCATGCAGGCTGCGCAGTTCGGCGGGCGTGGCAACAAGCGTGGGCCAGTGCGGGTGAGCGTGGCGCCAGGCACAAGCCCACCACAGCAGCCATAGGTCGGTATCGTTCATGCCGCCCCCTTGTTGCGCAAGGTTAGCCAGGCAAGTGGGGCAATGATTGCCAGCAGGCAGCCGAACACCGCTGCGGCGAAGGCTTTTTTCCAAAAGCCCAGACGTTGTTCGGGCAGCAGAAATGGCCCGAAAAACACCAGATGCTGTTTGTCTTGAAACGCAGTGGCGGGCACAAATACCGTGGTTATCTTGTAGGGATTGTCGATTGCCGTGGCCATGCCCGGAATACTGCTGGCCACCAGTCGCCGTACCTGCGACTGGATGCTGTCGGGGTCCAGTCTGGCGTCATGTTTGATAAACACCGAGGCAGAGGCAGGCTGCACGGCCTCACCCGGCGCGATCCGCTCCGGCAGCACCACATGCACGCGGGCCACGATAACCCCGTCAATCCTGGACAGCGTAGCTTCAAGCTCCTGTGACAGGGCGTAGATATAGCGGGCACGTTCTTCCAGTGGCGTAGAGATGACGCCTTCTTTGCGAAAAATATCGCCCAGGGTCGAACGTGCGATTCTGGGTAGCCCGGCGGCCGTCAGCGAATTGATGGCGCGGCTGATATCTTGCGCGGCCACGCGCACGGATACACCGTTTTTGGAGGTGCTTTTTTCGGCGCTGATCTGTTTGTCTGCCAGTTCAGCGATCACCTCATTGGCTTCCTGCTCAGAAAGCCGGCCATGCAGCTCCACGCTTTCGCCACAACCGGCGATACACAACACGAACATCAGGAATACGCTCTTGATCGGGCGCGATGCCATAAGGTTACCTAGGACAAATTGGTGAGCTTTTCTATGGCTTGCGAGGTTTTACTGATCATCTTGGCGCTCAGCACGGTTTCAAGGTGAAACGCCGACATGGCCCGGGTTGAGGTGAGCATGTCGACAGGGTCGGTGCTGCTGCTGACTTTTTGCAGGGCCCGAGCGGCGGTGTTCGACAGGGTTTGTAACAGTTGCGAGCGTTGGCTCAGCGGCTGGAGCATGCGGTTTTCGGCTGGCATGTGGGTCGACGTACCAGTCATGGGGGGCTTTAGCGTGGTGTTAAACCAGTTGATATCGGCTATTGCCGAGGGCGGCAATGGCAGGTCCGGGAGGGCTGGCGCCTGCGGGGTATCAATGGCAAGCGAGTGTATTTTCATATAAGACCTCGAACGCTGAGGTGAATCCATATTCAATGGCTTAACGTGCTCTTCTGGAGCCCCCATAGAGGAATGGGGGCTGTGCAGCAGAGTTAGAACCTGATGGCTTTGGAACTTTCAATCATGGCATTTATCTGTTTGTTATAAGAGTCGGTAATACCATTGGCTTTTGCGCTTTTACCGTCGTTTTCCATTTTATCCATGGCGGTACGTGCGTTAGTCCAGGCCTGTTGAAGAGCAAATTCTTTCTGTGCCGTGAGCGGATCGTCGCTGCCGTCGCTTTTGCCACGACCGCCACCGAACATGGCGCCAAGAAATGGAAGTATGCCGAGCATGAGTAGTTTCCTTTAAAGTTGAGGGCCGGGGTTAGAACGAAATCTTATTGTGGATCTGGGTTGAGTTGATGGTGATGTTCTTGGAAACTGGAGGTGCAGAGCGCTGGATATCGCCTGTCAGCATTCTGGTCATGTCGCCAAGGGTGTTGGATACTTTATTTACAAGAGGGAGTGCGAGAGCAAGGAGTGGGAGCATGAAGAGGCCTCAATGAATAAGTGTGTATTTGAACCGGGAAGTGGGTTCGATTTATAAGTGATAAACCCAAGGGCTTTAGTTCCATTGGCGAGTATTTAAGAAATATCCAGTTGTTTCATCCGGTGATACAGCGTGCGCTTGGCAATGCCCAGTTCAAGCACAACCGCATCGATACAATGCAGGTGGCGACGCAAGGCGTCTGTAATCAGCAGTTTTTCAATTTGCTGCAAGCGCACTTTCAACTTGAGGCGTGCGTCGTCATGTTCACGCATAGCCTTGCACTGCAGCGGCAGGCCTAGCACCAAACGCTTGGCAACTGAGCGCAACTCCCTGACATTACCAGGCCAGTCATGGCACAGCAGGTGCTGAAGCAGTGCAGTCTCAAGTACCGGTATAGACACGTTGAAGTATTGCGCTTCTCGCTGAAGCAGAGTCTGGAACAATGGAACAATCTGTTCGCGCCGCTCGCGCAAGGGCGGCAAGTGCAGGTTCAGCACATTGAGGCGGTAATACAAGTCACGTCTGAACTGCCCTTGTTCGACCCGTTGCGCCAGGCAGGTTTGAGCCGAAGCAATCACGCGCATGTCGACCGGTATGAACGCTGTCGAGCCCAAGCGTTCAATACCTCGGGCCTCCAGTGCGCGTAACAACTTGGCCTGTAAAGACAGCGGCATGCTGTCTATTTCATCGAGGTACAGCGTGCCTTTGTCAGAAGCCTCTATAAAGCCCGGCCGCGACTTCACGGCACCGGTAAATGCACCCTGGGTCACACCAAACAACTGGCTTTCCGCCAGGCTCTCGGGAATGGCCGCGCAATTAAGTGCAATATAATGGCCGCTGCGCCCGGATAAAGCATGCATTTGCTCGGCTAATGTATCTTTGCCAGTGCCTGTTTCGCCATGAAGCAAAATGTCGATATTTTGTGTTGCCGCGTTACGGACGGTTGTGTCAAATTCACTGTCGTTGAAAAGATATATTTTTAAAGGTTCTTTTTCTGGGCGAAAAGCTCCCATCTAATGTGCTCCCGCGTAATATTTTTTGTGGGGGATATTCGCTACGCCAAGTCGGGATAAACAGTATTGGTTCAGTTACAGCTTGGTGGTATTGGCGGTTTAAACCAAGTCCTAAACTGGCTGGATGTCGTGAGTTAAAAGATATAGATGTAGTAGGTGTTGGTGTTTGCTGACGTAGGGTATTGCACCTTACCTGCGTAGAACACACTCCACGGAGGTAAGGATAAGTAGATGTTTATACGAGGTTTTTATCAGGGTTTTTTCTGCTGTCGCCCTGGGTAGTAAAACCGAAGGTCAACAAGGCGCTTTCCACGGTGCTCAAGTGCTGCATGCACAACTGCCACGGCCCTGATACGACATCGGCCAGTTCATCGCTGGCCACGGGTATAAGTACTGGGTGTTCGTCGTCGTTGGCGATCGAGGCGCAGCCTGAGGCGACGTTTGCCAGGCGTTGGTGCAAGGAGGAGGGGGCCGGGCCTTGTTCCTTGCGCAAGGCATCGGCAAAGGCTTCGGCAAACAACAGGGAGCTGGCGTATAAACGCACGGCGTGGCGCTCGTAACGGTTGGCAATATCCTTGACTTCGCGTGACACAAAGCGCCCGCGCAAGGTCCAGCGTGCGGTGTTGCGGGCCATACCAATGCCGTTTTCCAGGGCGATCAGGCTGTCGTGGGCCCGGGAGAATATTTGTACCGCGTGTTGAGCTTTGGCAGCGTCTTGCCCTTCAAGAGCCTGCAGGCTTTTGCCGAAACCGGACGCGAGCTTTTCGAGCAGTTCCTTGGCGGAGCTGTCGATAATGCCAATGGGGTTGGGGGTGAGCAGTATCTGGCTGAAAATCAGCCCGACGCATGAGCCCACCACCACATCAAGCATGCGTACCACCCCTGCGCTTTCCGGGCCTACGGCCAGCATCAGCACTGCCGATACACCGGCCTGGATCGGCACCACGGCCCCCAAGCCATAGAGGGCCGCGATGGCGATGGCCGAGAAGGTGGCAAACCCGATGCGCAACAACGGGTAGGCATCCGGCAACCACAAGGCCGCTTCGCCGACGATGATCCCCGTGGCGACCCCCACCATCAGGCCAACCGCTTGCTTGCCGTGGCTGGGCAGGCCGGGAGCCAGGCACACCACGGCACTGATCGCGGCAAACACCGGATGAATATGACCAAAGAAATGCCGGGCGATAATCCATGCCAGTGCGGCGGCGATGGCTGAAGCCAGTGCATCGCGCCAGCCGAGAGACCAGCGTGATTTTACTTTTTCGACAACAGAGTCAACGTAGCGACTGAAGACATTGGCGCGGGGAATCATTGAGGCTCCCGATCGTGAGGTGAGATGGCGTTAACCATAGACCGTAGTTGCGCCCGGGAGTGCGCAACAAACGCCAGGCCAAAAAAAACCGCGCCAGGGCGCGGTTTTTTGTACGTGCGGTGTTTTACACGTTGAAGCGGAAGTGCAGGACGTCACCGTCTTTAACGATGTATTCCTTGCCTTCCAGACGCCATTTACCGGCTTCTTTCGCGCCGGCTTCGCCGTTGTACTTGATGAAATCGTCGTAAGCGATCACTTCAGCACGGATAAAGCCTTTTTCGAAGTCGGTGTGGATCACACCGGCTGCTTGCGGGGCGGTAGCACCTACTTTTACAGTCCAGGCACGAACTTCCTGCACGCCAGCGGTGAAGTAGGTTTGCAGGTCCAGCATTTCGTAACCGGCACGAATCACGCGGTTAAGACCCGGCTCTTCAAGGCCCAGGGCCTCCAGGAACATGTCTTTCTCTTCGCCGTCATCCAGCTCGGCGATTTCTGCTTCGATCTTGTTGCAGACCGGAACAACGATGGCGCCTTCTTCTTCAGCGATAGCCAGTACCACGTCCAGCAACGGGTTGTTCTCGAAACCGTCTTCAGCCACGTTGGCGATGTACATCACCGGCTTGGTGGTCAGCAGGTGGAAGCCCTTGATGATGGCTTTCTCATCGGCGTCCATGTTCTTGATCAGGCTGCGTGCCGGCTTGCCCAGGGTGAAGTGGGCAATCAGCTGTTCCAGCAGGGCTTTTTGGGCCACGGCTTCCTTGTCACCGCCCTTGGCGTTGCGCGCGACTTTTTGCAGTTGCTTTTCGCAGCTGTCGAGGTCGGCGAAGATCAGCTCAAGGTCGATGATCTCGATATCGCGTTTCGGGTCGACGCTGTTGGAAACGTGAATCACGTTTTCGTCTTCGAAGCAGCGGACCACGTGAGCGATGGCATCGGTTTCACGGATGTTGGCCAAAAACTTGTTGCCCAGACCTTCGCCTTTCGATGCGCCAGCCACCAGGCCTGCGATATCGACGAATTCCATGGTGGTCGGCAGGATGCGCTGCGGCTTGACGATGGCAGCCAGTGCGTCCAGACGTGGGTCGGGCATCGGCACGATACCGGTGTTCGGCTCGATCGTGCAGAAGGGGAAGTTCTCGGCCGCGATACCGGATTTGGTAAGGGCGTTGAACAGGGTGGACTTGCCGACGTTAGGCAGGCCGACGATGCCGCAGTTGAATCCCATGGTGTTTCCCCTCGGAAAAAGAGTCAGGCCTTCTGGCTGTGCAGGTTTTTCATCGCACGGTTCCATTCCCCGGCGAGGATATCCGGCAGCACGCCGAGGGCAAAATCGATGCTGGCGTCCAGTTTTTCCTGTTCGGCGCGTGGCGCACGACCGAGGACAAAGTTGGACACCATGCTGGCGACGCCCGGGTGGCCAATGCCAAGCCGCAGACGGTAGAAATCTTTGTTGTTCCCCAGTTGCGCAATGATGTCGCGCAATCCGTTGTGACCTCCGTGGCCGCCGCCCAGCTTGAGCTTGGCAACGCCTGGCGGGAGATCGAGTTCGTCGTGGGCCACCAATATGGATTCCGGCGCAATGCGGTAGAAACCGGCAAGCGCCGCAACGGCCTGGCCGCTTCGGTTCATATAGGTGGTGGGAATCAACAGACGAACATCCTGACCCTGGTGGCTGAAACGCCCGGTCAGGCCAAAATATTTGCGGTCTGCAACCAGGTTGACCCCGTTTGCCGCCGCGAGACGCTCAACAAAAAGGGCCCCTGCGTTATGCCGGGTCTGTTCGTATTCGGTGCCTGGATTTCCCAGGCCAACGATCAGTTTTATGGCGGTCACGACAAGGGCCCTTCTATGGAGTTGTGGATAACATCGCCGCTAACGGTTAGCGGCGAAAACGGACAAAAAAGCGGGTTTACATGAGTAAACTTCGCGATCTTGTCCGCTTTACTCGCTGCGTGTTAGCTCGCGATGTTTCTCAAGACTCCAACGACAGAGTAATGAATTACTCTGCTGCTTCTGGTGCAACACGTGGAGCGTGAACGTTGGCTACTGCCAGGTCGTTACCGTGTGCCAGAGCTACGAACTCAACGCCTTTAGGAGCGGTGATGTCCGACAGGTGAATGATCGAGCCAACTTCGGCGTTAGCCAGGTCAACTTCGATGAATTCAGGCAGGTCTTTTGGCAGGCAGGAAACTTCGATTTCCGCAACAACGTGGGAGATCTCGCCGCCTTTCTTGATCGGAGCCGCTTCACCAACGAAGTGAACCGGTACGATTGCAGTCAGTTTTTGACCAGCAACAACGCGAACGAAGTCAGCGTGCATCACGTGGCCTTTAGCCGGGTGACGTTGCAGAGCTTTGATGATCACGTTTTGCTTAACGCCGCCAACGGTCAGTTCGATAACGTGGCTGTAAGCAGCTTCGTTTTCGAGCAGTTTGGCAACTTCTTTAGCCAGCATGCTGATGGATTCAGGGGCTTTGTCGCCACCGTAAACTACAGCTGGAACCAGGCTTGCGAGACGACGCAGGCGGCGGCTCGCACCTTTCCCCAGGTCGGAACGCACTTCAGCATTCAGAGTAAAATCGTTCATGTTGTATCTCCAAAATAACCACATCCGCCCTGACGTTTGCGACCAGCGCCATGGACGGTATGGGCAAAAAAGCCCCGCCCCAACGGATTGCTGGGGCGGGGCGCTTTTCGTCAGCAGAAGTCCAGAAAGGGCAGGGCCCTTAGCGGAACATCGCGCTGATCGATTCTTCGTTGCTGATGCGGCGAACCGCTTCAGCCACAACCGGTGCGATATCCAGTTGACGGATACGCGAACAGGCTTGTGCGGCAGCGGACAGCGGAATGGTGTTAGTCACCACCAGCTCATCCAGCATGGAATTTTCGATATTCTCAATTGCCCGACCCGACAGCACAGGGTGTGTGCAGTAGGCGAACACTTTGGAAGCGCCATGCTCTTTCAAGGCTTTAGCTGCGTGGCACAGGGTGCCGGCAGTATCGACCATGTCATCAACCAGAATACAGGTACGCCCTTCGACATCACCGATGATATGCATCACTTCCGAGTGATTGGCTTTCTCACGGCGTTTGTCGATGATACCCAGATCAACGCCCAAGGACTTGGCAACAGCACGTGCACGCACGACGCCGCCGATATCCGGGGACACAATCATAAGGTTCTCAAAGCGCTGATCTTCGATGTCATCCACCAAAACTGGGGAGCCATAGATGTTATCTACAGGAATATCGAAGAAACCCTGGATTTGGTCAGCATGCAAATCAACCGTGAGAACACGATCGATGCCGACTACGGTAAGCATGTCAGCAACAACTTTTGCGCTGATAGCCACACGTGCGGAACGCGGACGGCGATCCTGACGGGCATAACCAAAGTAAGGAATAACAGCAGTAATACGAGTCGCTGAGGAGCGGCGGAAGGCATCAGCCATCACGACGAGTTCCATCAGGTTATCGTTGGTCGGAGCACAAGTCGGCTGTATGATGAAAACGTCTTTACCGCGGACATTTTCATTAATCTCAGCGGTAATTTCGCCGTCGGAAAACTTGCCGACAGAGATGTCACCGAGTGGGATATGCAGCTGACGTACGACACGCCGAGCCAGATCGGGGTTAGCGTTCCCCGTAAAGACCATCATCTTGGACACGCGCAGTACCTGAAGGCTGAGGGTAACCTGGATGAGTATAAGAAATGGCAGGGGCGGCTGGATTCGAACCAACGCATGGCAGGATCAAAACCTGCTGCCTTACCGCTTGGCGACGCCCCTGTATCTGTTGCTACGAGTACCGTGTACCCGTTTCCTTTTACAAATTTTGCAGCTTGCGATGCAACATCGAGACATTGCTTCCTTTTGCTACAAACCCTGTAAGGGTCTCTGTAAGAAGGTGCAGCACTTTATCAGCATCTGCTTCGTTTGGGAAGGCCCCAAATATACAACTTCCAGTTCCAGTTAATTTTGCTTCGGTATATTTACCTAACAAATTCAAAGCGTTACGTACTTCTGGATAACGCTCCTTCACTACTGCTTCGCAGTCGTTTCGGCTGTTTCCCTTGGGAACGGGGCGCACTTTAATGGGCAAAGAGTCGCGTGTCAACAAAGGATCTGAAAATATTTCTGCAGTACTTACAGATACTTGCGGGACAAGCACGACATACCAGGGTTCTTCTGGCTCTGCAGGCGTAAGAATTTCCCCGACACCTTCAGCAAATGCGGCGTGCCCGCGGACAAAAACCGGCACGTCCGCCCCCAGGCTCAGGCCCAGTGCTGCCAGCCGGTCTTCATCCCAGGCCAACTGCCAAAGATGGTTGAGCGCCAGCAGGGTGGTCGCCGCATTGGAACTGCCGCCGCCGATGCCGCCGCCCATGGGCAGGATTTTCTTGATCCAGATGTCGATCCCCAGCGGGCAAGCGGATTGCGCCTGAAGCTTTTTTGCCGCCTTGACGATCAAATTGTCGTCGTGGGCAACGCCGGGAAATTCGGTATGCAGGCAAATAACCCCATCTTCACGCACGGCAAAGGTCACTTCATCGCCGTAGTCGAGAAATTGAAACAGCGTTTGCAGTTCGTGATAGCCATCTTCGCGACGGCCGAGGATGTGCAGCATCAAGTTCAACTTTGCCGGTGAGGGCAAAACCAGAGTGTTTCGATCCAGGCGGTCTTGCATCTTATTGACCCAACAAACGAGGTTGCCAATCTTTAACGACGAGCGTGACGTCCAGGTCCGGGCCGTGCAGCTTGACGCGCTCGGGCAGCCAGAAGCCGTTTTGCTCGACATAGCTCAAATATTCGATTTTCCAGCCGTCCTGCTCCAGGTTGGCCAGGCGACTATCGCCATTGAGTGTCACCCGGCTTTTGCTGCCGGGCGCAGGCAAGCCGCGTACCCACCAGACCAGATGTGACACCGGCAGGCTCCAGCCCAATTGTTCACCCAGCAACTCTTCGGGAGTCGGCGCTTCATAGCGGCCCTGATTGGCCACTTCCAGAAGCACGCTGCCCGGGCGCCCGGTCAGGCGGGCAGCACCGCGGCCCAGTGGCCCGGAAAGACGAATATCGTAGTAATCCTGGCGCTGCAGCCAGAACAGCGTGGCGCTGCCCGAATCTTTAGGGGCGCGAATGCCGACTTTGCCGTTGATTTGCCAGCCGTCGAGCCGGGTCAATTGCTGCTTGTGTGCCGACCACAGGGCAGGGCTGCCGTGGCCTTCTACGGATTCGCGGGCGCCGAAGCCCGCGCAACCGGCGAGCACGGCAACCAGGCTGAAAACTACGAGATGGCGCAAGTGACGATAAAACATGAGTTAAAGAGTCTCTGATCCGGTCAGGCGCAAAATGGTTTTGCGCAGAATAGGGCTGTCAGGATTTTCTTTGAGAAAAGTGCCCCAGATTTTTTTCGCTTCACGCTGTTTACCGTTTGCCCACAGTACTTCACCCAGGTGGGCGGCGACTTCCTGGTCCGGGAAGCGTTCCAGCGCCTGGCGCAGCAAGCGCTCGGCCTCATCAAGATTGCCCAGGCGGAAATTCACCCAGCCCAGGCTGTCGAGCACTGCCGGGTCATCCGGGCTCAAGTCGTAGGCTTGCTGGATCAGGGCCTTGGCTTCGGCGTAGCGGGTGGTTCGATCTGAAAGCGTGTAGCCCAGCGCGTTCAAGGCCATCGCATTGTCCGGCTCGCGCTGGATGATGGCGCGCAAATCCCGCTCCATCTGCTCAAGATCGTTACGTTTCTCGGCCAGCATGGCGCGTGAATACAGCAGGTTGAGATCGTCCGGGTATTGCTTGAGTGCTTGTTGCAGCGTGTTCCAGGCGCGATCGGTCTGATTGTTCGCCGCCAGGGTTTCGGCTTCGATCAAGTACAGCTGAATGGCGTAGTCGGGCTGTGCGTCGCGTGCCAAGGCCAGTTTTTTCGATGCCTCGGCACCGCGACGATGACTGATCAGGATGTCCGCCTGGCGCAGTTGTGCGGGCAGGTATTCGTTGCCCGGACCTACCAGTGCGTACTCGACCAGTGCGCCCTCGGGATCATTGCGTTCTTCGGCGATGCGGCCCAGGTTCAAGTGCGCCGAGTCGACATGGCTGTCGCGCTCGATCAACTCTTGCAGATAACCTTCGGCTTCGTCCCAGGACTTGCCTTCGAGGCAGACCAGTGCCAGAGAGAATCGCAGCTCATCGTCTTCGGGGTATTGCTCTACCAGGCTGGCAAATTGCACTTTTGCCTCGGCCATGCGGTTCTGCTCGACCAGGGTGCGTGCATAGGTCAGGCCCAGGCGTTTGTCGTCGGGGTACTGGCTGACGCTTTTTTTCAGCAGCGGCAACGCTTCATCACCACGGTTGAGGCTTTGCAACAAGCGGGCGCGCAACAGAATCGGGGCGATCTCACCGTTTTGCGGCGGGTTTTTCTCCAGCAGTTTCAGCGCGCCTTCGGCATCACCGTCCTGTTGCATCAACAGGGCCTTGCCGAAAATCAGCTGGCCGTTGTCCGGGTGCTTGGCCAGCAGGCTGTCAAAACTCTTTTGCAGGCCTGCACGGGTCTCGGCATCGGTCTCTATGGCCGCCAGGGCGAGGAAATCAAAGTGCGTGTCGCCCTTGGCCTGCAGGACTTTCTCCATGTACACCAGGGATTCGTCATAGCGGCCGTTACGCGCCAACTGAATGGCTGCAGCACGTTGTGCCTCGATATCGTCCGGGGCGTTTTTGACCCAGATCAGCGAGGTGTCCAGTGCAGCCTGGTCGGCGCCCAGGTACTCGGCAATGCGGAAAGCCCGTTCGGAAATGCCGGGGTCCTGGGTGTTGATCGCTTGCGTCACATAGTTATCTAGGGCGATATCCAGGCGATTGCGTTGGCCAGCCAGCTCGGCACTTAACAGGCTGTACAGCGTGTCTTCGCTGAACGAGCTGTAGACCGTGGGTTTTTCCGGGACGGAGGTAACGTCTTCAGTCGCGGATGAATCATCCGGGGACGTGGGGGCCAAGGCCTGGCAGCCACTGAGAAGGACGAGAGCGAGGAGCAACGCGGAGGATCTATTCATATAAGAGATGGGCGACTTACCTGCGGTCTGGGCATCATGACACATGCAATGGTGCAAACCATAACAGGTGCGACTATCGATATCCGGGGCTGATGATGGGTTCAACAGACGTTAACTATAGAGACAATAGTCAGCAATGGTTGTTCTGAATCTGGCGAAGTAGGACAATTGTCGGCTTCTCGTCATCATCAGCGATCTTGAATGGCCTTCCTCGCACTCGGTATTAACCACAAGACTGCTTCAGTAGACGTCCGCGAGCGCGTGGCTTTTACTCCGGAGCAGTTGGTTGAGGCCTTGCAGCAGCTCTGCCGCCTAACCGACAGTCGCGAAGCTGCGATCCTCTCCACCTGCAATCGCAGTGAGCTCTATATAGAGCAGGACCACCTTTCGGCAGACAGCGTGCTGAAATGGCTGGCGGACTACCATGACCTGAGCCTCGATGAATTGCGTGCCTGCGCTTATGTCCATGAAGACGATGCTGCCGTTCGTCACATGATGCGCGTGGCCTCGGGGCTGGATTCGCTGGTGTTGGGCGAGCCGCAGATTCTCGGCCAGATGAAATCGGCCTACGCCGTAGCGCGTGAAGCGGGTACGGTCGGGCCGTTGTTGGGGCGCTTGTTCCAGGCCACGTTTAACTCGGCCAAGCAGGTACGCACCGACACCGCCATCGGCGAAAACCCGGTTTCGGTGGCTTTTGCGGCCGTGAGCCTGGCCAAGCAGATCTTCAGCGACCTGCAGCGCAGCCAGGCCTTGCTGATTGGCGCGGGCGAGACCATTACCCTGGTCGCCCGCCACCTGCATGACCTGGGAGTGAAACGTATCGTGGTGGCCAACCGTACTCTGGAGCGCGCCAGTACGCTGGCCGAGCAGTTCGGCGCTCATGCCGTATTGCTGTCGGATATTCCCCAGGAACTGGTCCATAGCGATATCGTGATCAGCTCCACGGCCAGCCAGTTGCCGATTTTGGGCAAGGGTGCTGTCGAAAGCGCCCTGAAGCTGCGCAAGCACAAGCCGATCTTTATGGTCGATATTGCCGTTCCCCGCGATATCGAGCCTGAAGTCGGCGAATTGGACGACGTTTACCTCTATACCGTCGACGATTTGCATGAAGTGGTCGCCGAAAACCTCAAGAGCCGTCAGGGCGCGGCCCAGGCAGCTGAAGAGCTGGTGAGCATTGGCGCTGACGATTTTATGGTGCGCCTGCGTGAGCTGGCGGCAGTGGATGTGCTCAAGGCCTACCGCCAGCAAAGCGAACGCCTGCGCGACGAAGAGCTGCAAAAGGCCCAGCGCATGCTGGCCAACGGCAGCAATCCGGAAGAGGTGCTGGTACAACTGGCGCGGGGCCTGACCAACAAATTGCTGCACGCCCCCAGCGTGCAGTTGAAAAAACTTTCCGCCGAAGGCCGCCTCGATGCGCTGGCCATGGCCCAAGAACTTTTTGCCCTCGGTGAGGGCTCATCGCATAGCTCTGCGGATAAAAAATAGTAATGAAAGCGTCACTGCTTAATAAACTGGATATCCTCCAGGACCGTTTTGAAGAACTGACCGCATTGCTTGGCGATGGCGAAGTCATTTCCGATCAAACCAAATTCCGCGCCTATTCCAAGGAATACTCGGAAGTTGAACCCATTGTTGCCGCTTACGGGCAGTGGCTCAAAGTGCAGACCGACCTCGAGGGCGCCCAGGCGTTGCTCAAGGACAACGACCCGGACATGCGTGAAATGGCGGTCGAAGAAGTTCGCGAAGCCAAAGAGCGGCTGATCGAGCTGGAAAAAGACCTGCAACGCATGCTGCTGCCCAAGGATCCGAATGACGGGCGCAACGTGTTCCTGGAAATTCGCGCCGGAACCGGCGGCGATGAAGCGGCCATTTTTGCCGGCGACCTGTTTCGCATGTACTCGCGCTACGCCGAGCGGCGCGGCTGGCGGGTTGAAATTCTCTCCGAAAGCATCGGTGAGCATGGCGGCTATAAAGAAGTCATTGCCCGTGTCGAAGGCGAGAATGTTTACGCCAAGCTGAAGTTCGAGTCCGGCGTACACCGCGTGCAGCGGGTACCGGCGACCGAATCCCAGGGCCGTATCCATACCTCGGCCTGTACCGTGGCGGTGTTGCCAGAGCCCGATGAGCAGGAAGCCATCGAGATCAACCCGGCGGATTTGCGTGTGGATACCTACCGTTCCTCCGGGGCCGGTGGTCAGCACGTCAACAAGACCGACTCGGCGATCCGTATCACGCACTTGCCTTCGGGCATTGTGGTGGAGTGTCAGGAAGAGCGTTCCCAGCATAAAAACCGGGCGCGGGCGATGTCCTGGCTGTCGGCCAAGTTGAATGACCAGCAAACCAGCGCCGCGGCCAATGCCATTGCCAGTGAGCGCAAGTCGCTGGTGGGCTCGGGGGATCGTTCCGAGCGCATCCGCACTTACAATTTCGCGCAGGGGCGAGTGACCGACCATCGTGTCAACCTGACCCTGTATTCCCTGGATGACGTACTGGCTGGCGGCGTTGATGCCGTTATCGAGCCATTATTGGCGGAGTTTCAGGCTGATCAACTGACAGCCCTGGGTGAATAAATGACTATTATTGCCAGCTTGTTGCGTGCTGCTGAACTGCCTGATTCGCCTACGGCCCGTCTTGATGCGGAGCTGCTGCTGGCCGCTGCCCTGGGCAAGTCGCGCAGCTATCTGCACACATGGCCCGAAAAAATCGTCAGCAGCGAAGCGGCACTGACCTTCGCCGAATACCTGCTGCGCCGCCGTGCCGGTGAGCCGGTGGCCTATATTCTGGGTCAGCAGGGTTTCTGGAACCTTGATCTGGAGGTTGCGCCGCATACGCTGATCCCGCGCCCGGACACCGAGCTGCTGGTCGAAACCGCGCTGGCCCTGCTGCCCGCAAGCCCGGCCAGGGTGCTGGACCTGGGCACAGGCAGCGGCGCCATTGCCCTGGCATTGGCCAGCGAACGCCCCGCCTGGCACGTCACTGCGGTTGACCGGGTGCTTGAGGCCGTCGCACTGGCCGAACGCAATCGCCAGCGTTTGCAGCTCGACAACGTCAATGTGTTCACCAGCCACTGGTTCAGCGCACTGGCCGATCAGCGCTTTGATCTGATCATCAGCAACCCGCCTTATATTGCCGCCGGTGATGTGCACCTGGCTGAAGGCGATGTGCGCTTCGAACCCGAGAGCGCCCTGGTCGCCGGTGCCGACGGCCTGGACGATATCCGTGAAATCATCACCGCCTCGGCACAGCACCTCAATGCTGGCGGCTGGTTGATGCTGGAACATGGTTACGATCAGGCTGCGGCCGTGCGCCAACTGTTGCAGGACGCCGGTTTTGCAGCGGTTGAAAGCCGCAAGGACCTGGGCGGCCACGAACGCATCACGTTGGGTCGCCTGCCGTGCTGACCGACGAGGAGCTGTTGCGCTATAGCCGACAGATCCTGTTGCAACAGGTCGATATCGATGGCCAGTTGAAGCTGAAAAACAGTCGTGTGCTGATTGTCGGCCTGGGCGGGCTTGGCTCGCCCGTCGCGCTGTACCTGGCCGCAGCCGGTGTCGGCGAACTGCATCTGGCCGACTTCGACAGCGTTGACCTGACCAATCTGCAGCGCCAGGTCATTCATGACAGCGCCACTGTCGGTGAAAGCAAGGTCGATTCGGCCTCGCACCGGTTGCGCCTGATTAACCCGCATATCACGCTGGTCGCCCACCGCTCGGCACTGGATGCCGACTCGCTGGCCGACGTCGTTGGCGCAGTGGATCTGGTGCTCGATTGCTCAGACAATTTTGCCACCCGTGAAGCGGTGAACAGGGCCTGTGTTGCGGCGCGCAAGCCGCTGGTCAGCGGTGCGGCGATCCGTCTTGAAGGGCAGTTGTCGGTGTTTGATTCGCGTCAGAGCGCCAGCCCCTGCTACCACTGCCTGTACGGGCATGGCAGCGAAGAGGAGTTGACCTGCAGCGAAGCCGGTGTGATTGGCCCCTTGGTGGGGGTGATCGGCAGCTTGCAAGCTCTTGAAGCGCTCAAGGTCCTGGCCGGTTTTGGCGAGCCGCTGGTGGGCCGGTTGTTGCTGGTTGATGCCTTGAGCACGCGCTTTCGCGAGCTGCGGGTCAAGCGTGACCCGGCGTGCAGCGTGTGTGGTACAGGCCATGCGTGAAGCGCCGGTTGGCGTTTTCGACTCCGGGGTCGGTGGCCTGTCGGTGCTCAAGGAAATCCAGGCACTGCTGCCCAATGAGTCGCTGCTTTATGTGGCGGACTGCGGGCATATTCCCTATGGCGAAAAAAGTCCCGAGTTTATTCGTCAGCGCTGCGCGGTAATGGCTGATTTTTTCCAGCGCCAGGGCGCCAAGGCGCTGGTGCTGGCCTGCAATACCGCGACAGTGGCCGCAGTGGCTGATTTACGCCAGCGTTACCCGCAATGGCCCCTCGTTGGCATGGAGCCTGCGGTCAAGCCTGCAGCGGCGGCCACTCGCAGCGGTACAGTGGGCGTACTTGCCACTACCGGGACGTTGCAAAGCGCCAAATTTGCCGCTTTGCTTGACCGTTTCGCCAGCGATATCCGGGTGATCACCCAACCTTGTCCGGGGCTGGTGGAGCTGATCGAAACCGGTGACTTGCACAGCGATGCCCTGCGCGCCTTGTTGCGCGGTTATGTTGAGCCATTGCTGGCCGCTGGCTGCGACACCATTATCCTGGGTTGCACCCATTACCCTTTTCTCAAGCCTCTGCTGGCGCAGATGCTCCCGCCATCGATCACCCTGATCGATACCGGCGCCGCCGTGGCGCGCCAACTCCAGCGTCTGCTCGCCGAACAAAACCTGCTGGCCGCCGGGCCGCCTCGCGAAACACAGTTCTGGACCAGTGCTTCACCTGAACACTTGGGAAATATCCTGCCAGTGTTGTGGAATAAATCTGGCGTTGTGCGAAGCTTCGATCTGTAAAAAAACAGAACTTATGCTTCATGACACCTGCCTGATGAAGCGCATAACAACTGACATGTGCATATGAAAATAGGATTTTTCTTATGAAGCGACTGTTTTGTCTGGCTGCGCTTGCAGCCGCTGCACTGGGGCCAAGTCTTGCTGCACAGGCTGCCGGGCTTGAATTCGCGGTGGGGCACACCAGCGAATCGACCATGACCTATCGTCTGGGGTTGAAGTCTGACTGGGACAAAAGCTGGCTGCAAAGTGATGTGGGGCGTCTGACTGGATATTGGGATGGAGCTTACACCTACTGGGAAGGTGACAAGTCATCCGCGAGCAACAGCCTGTCGTTCTCGCCCGTGCTGGTGTACGAATTTGCCGGAGAAAGCGTAAAGCCTTACCTCGAAGCCGGGATCGGGGTGGCGTTGTTCTCCCATACCGAAGTTGAAGGCAACCGGCTGGGCAGTGCTTTCCAGTTTGAAGACCGCCTGGGGTTTGGGCTGCGTTTTGCGGGGGGGCATGAAGTCGGGATACGTGCCACACACTACTCCAATGCCGGGATCTCCAGCCGCAATGACGGCGTAGAAAGCTATGCGCTGCATTACACAATGCCGCTGTAGAACCGGACATTGTGGAAGCAGAATCACCGCATAGTGCCTGACAGACCGCGCCGTATGCATCGCAGGCAAGCCAGCTCCCACCGGTCATGGGGGGCTTCCGCTATTTGGGGGCATCACTGTGGGAGCGGGCTTGCTCGCGATGGCATCAGCGCGAAATACCTGACAGACCGCGCCGTAAGCATCGCAGGCAAGCCGGCTCCCACTGGTCATGGGGTGCTTCCGCTATTTGGGGGCATCACTGTGGGAGCGGGCTTGCTCGCGATGGCATCGGCGTGAAATACCTGACAGACCGGGCCGTAAGCATCGCAGGCAAGCCAGCTCCCACTGGTCATGGGGTGCTTCCGCTATTTGGGGGCATCACTGTGGGAGCGGGCTTGCTCGCGATGGCATCGGCGTGAAATACCTGACAGACCGGGCCGTATGCATCGCAGGCAAGCCAGCTCCCACCGGTCATGGGGTGCTTCCGCTATTTGGGGGCATCACTGTGGGAGCGGGCTTGCTCGCGATGGCATCAGCGCGAAATACCTGACAGACCGCGCCGTAAGCATCGCAGGCAAGCCTGATCCCACCGGTCATGGGGTGCTCCGCTATTTGGGGACATCATTGTGGGAGCGGGCTTGCTCGCGATGGCATCGGCGTGAAATACCTGACAGACCGGGCCGTATGCATCGCAGGCAAGCCAGCTCCCACCGGTCATGGGGGGCTTCCGCTATTTGGGGGCATCACTGTGGGAGCGGGCTTGCTCGCGATGGCATCAGCGCGAAATACCTGACAGACCGGGCCGTATGCATCGCAGGCAAGCCAGCTCCCACAAGGCGTTCAGTGTTTAGCGGTACGCCGTCGAAATCCCCTGGCGTTCATTGAGGCATTCGACTTCGCCCATTTCAAACTCGCGACAGATCAGTGGGCGCTTCTCATAGATGGTGCACATCATGGTGTTGCGGTCCAGGGCCGCGCACCAGCCATCATCCAGGCGCAACATCACTTCGCCGCCCCAGTCATCCTCTGCAATAAAGCGCTCGGGCACGCCGGTGTCGGTGATCAGCATCACTTCCAGTTGGCAGCAGCATGCCGCGCACGTCGAACAGGTAACGGCGGGTTCGGTAATTTCGGTCAGGGGGATGTTGGTCATAGGCGCGCAGTGTAAGGCAGTGCCGCCGTCAGGTGTGAATGTGCTGATGAACGCAGGTGTATAAACACTTGTAGCAGCTGCCGTAGGAACGAGGCTGCGTCCGGCTGAGTAGCCGTCTTAAGTCAGCCATTGCGGTTTGCCAGATGAACCTCGCTCTCAGAATTTACGATTGCTGCGCAACCCGACGTAGCCTGGCGGCAACTGCTACAAGGACCGCAAACAACCCGGCCCACAACAGGCTCAACCCGGCCAGCGTCGGCCACAGGCCCAGAGGGAATTGCACCGCGCCCAGACGTTGCCCGGCGTAATACGACAGCGGTCCACCGATGGCTCCCAGCAAAACAGAACGCCACCAGGGCGTGGCAGTCCACGCCAGGCAATGGGTCAGGGTGATGGCCAGCAGGGCCCAAAGCAGCATCAGCCAGAACGGAATCAACACCCCGGGCTGGGCGAAGGCGAAAAATCCGGCATTGAGCAGCAGGCTGTCCACTGCCGTGCCAAGTAAACAGACCACAACCACTAACCGCACTTCTGCCAACGAAGGGCTGATAAACAGCAGATGCACCAGCAGGGCGCCCGCGGCCAGCAGTAACCACAGGCTATTGCCGCCCAACACACAGGCAAACCAGCCGAACTGGAACAGCCCGGCATTGGCCAGGTTTTTAAGCATTGAACCGACCCAGCAATGGCGCGGGCATGGCCGCCGGTTTGGCCAGCAACAGTTGTGCAGTGCCGATGCTGCGCTCAAGAAAGCCACCTTCGCAGTAGCACAGGTAAAACTCCCACAGGCGCAGAAAGTAGTCGTCGTAGCCCAATTCCGTTAAACGGCCGTGTGCCCGGCGAAAGTTCTCATGCCACAAACGCAGGGTTTTGGCGTAGTGCAGGCCAAAATCCTCCATGTGCATCAGGTTCATGTCGGTGTCCTTGCCAACGATTTCGAGCATTTTCTGCACGCTGGGCAATGCGCCACCGGGGAAGATATAACGCTGGATAAAGTCCACGCTGCTTTTCGCCTGTTCGTAACGCTGGTCGCGAATGGTGATGGCTTGCAGCAGCATCAGGCCGTGGGGCTTGAGCAACTGGGAGCATTGCTTGAAATAGCTGGGCAAGAAATGATGGCCGACGGCTTCGATCATCTCGATAGACACCAGCTTGTCGTATTGCCCGGTCAGGTCGCGATAATCCTCCAGCAGTAACGTTACTTGCTCTTGTAAGCCCAGCGCCTCGATGCGGGCTTGGGTGTAGTCGAACTGTTCTTTGGACAATGTAGTCGTCGTCACCTTGCAACCGTAATGTTGCGCCGCATACAACGCCATGCTGCCCCAGCCGGTACCGATTTCCAGCAAATGGTCTGTGGGCTTGAGGTCGAGCTTCTGGCAGATGCGCTGCAGCTTGTTGAGCTGGGCTTGCTCCAGGGTGTCGTCAGCCGTTAAAAACTGCGCCGCTGAATACATCATGGTCGGGTCGAGGAATTGCTCGAACATCTCATTGCCCAGGTCGTAATGCGCGGCAATATTCTTTTGCGAGCCCTTGCGGGTGTTGCGATTGATCCAGTGCAAGCCGCGTATCAACGGGCGACCCAGGCGGGCCAGGCCACCTTCCATTGCATCGAGCACGTCCATGTTGCTGACCAGCACGCGGATCACTTTGGTCAGGTCAGGCGAACTCCAGTAGCCATGAATAAAGGCTTCGCCGGCGCCAATCGAGCCGTTGCTGGCAATCATGCCCCAGACACTTGTGTCGTGAATCTGCACCTCGCCGACCAGACCCGCGCCGCTGTCACCAAACATCAGGCGTTCACCGTTTTCGATGACCACCAGATGCCCGCTTTTCAATTGACTGAGTTGGCGCAGCACCCCGCGTCGCAGTAGTGCGCTGGTCAGGTTATGGGTAGTCGACAGTGAGGTTTTGCTCACCAGGCTAGGGCTCTTCATGGCGTTGATCCTTGGGTTGCAGGGCGGCAATGCGAAAGGCGCCGTCGGCGGCCTGGTGGGAAAAAATCGGGGTGCGCTTAAGAAACAGGCGCAAGGCTTGCCAGTAGATGGCCAGACAAGTTTTGGCGGTCATCCACGGGAACTGCCGCAAGTAGCGATGCAGGCCCGGGCGATCCAGCACTGTGCGCTGCAGGTTGAGGGTGGCGTCGAACAGTTTGAGGTCGCCCTGCCAGTCCGCCATATGCACCCCGAGCCGGGCCTGGGGCGGGCTGAAACTCATGCGATATTCCAGGTCTCGTGGCAGAAACGGCGACACATGGAAGGCCTTGGCCACCGCAACGTGGGCGAAACCGTCTCCCTTGGCGGGGAGCACATAGTGATAACGTTCGCGCCAAGGCGTATTGGTGACTTCGCACAGGACGGCGGCCAGTTTTCCGTCAGCTTCGTAGCAATAGAAGAAACTCACCGGGTTGAAGGACAGCCCCCAACTGCGGGCTTGTGTGAGCAAGCAGATCGGGCCTTGCGGGGTATAACCCAAAGCGCTGGAAACTTGCTGGCGCACCGCATCAATCAGGCGCATGCCGGTTGCGGTGAAGGTTTTCAGGTAATCGGTTTCACGAAAGGAGAAGGGCGCAAAGCGGCTTTTTCCTGCCAGCGGTGAAAGCCCCAGTACAGCGTCTTGCTCATCCAGATCCAGATACAACAGGCCTATCTGATAGCGAAAGGCATGGGGCTTTGGGGCAAAGCGTCGATGGCCGATCCAGCCGCTGTACAGGGCGCTGTTCATAATGGCTGGCCAAAGGCCTGGGCCACGCGCAAGGCGCTGACCACGCCGTCTTCATGAAAACCGTTGGCCCAATAGGCGCCACAAAAGTAGCTGTGTTGCGCGCCCAGCAGTTCTTGCCAGCGCGCTTGTGCGGCAATGGCGGCCAAACTGTATTGCGGGTGGGCATAGGTGTAGCTGGCCAGCACCTTGAGTGGATCAATGGCCGGGGTTTGGTTGAGGCTGACGCAGAATGTGGTCTCGCTCTGAATCCCTTGCAGGATGTTCATATCGTAGGTCACGGCCGCCCGTTTTTGCCCTTCGCCACCGAGGCGATAATTCCAGCTGGCCCAGGCCAGTTTTCGGTCGGGCAGCAAGCGGGTATCGGTATGCAGCACCACATCATTGTCGGCGTAGGGCATGGCCCCCAGGATCTGTTGTTCTGCGGCTGTAGGTTTTGCCAGCAACCTGAGGGCCTGGTCGCTGTGGCAGGCAAAGATCACCTTGTCGAAGGATTCAGTACCGCCAACGCTATGCACCAGAACGCCTTCGGCATTGCGCGCGACCTGGATCACCGGGCAGTTGAGACGAATCCTGTCGGCAAAGCCTGCGCTCAAGGGTTTGATGTAAGCACTGGAGCCACCCTCAATCACACGCCATTGCGGGCGATTGCTGACGCTGAGCAAACCGTGATTCTTGAAAAAACGCACAAAGAATTGCAACGGGAAGGCGAGCATGTCGGCCAGGGACATGGACCAGATAGCAGCCCCCATCGGCACAATGTAGTGCTCGATAAAGCGCGAGCCATAGCCGCGTTGCTGCAGGTAGTCGCCCAACCGGGTATCGCTGGCAATACGTTGCTCGTCCAGGTCGCGGATGGCTTCGCGATTGAAGCGCAGGATATCGCGCAACATGCCCCAGAACCTCGGCGACAACAGGTTGCTGCGCTGGGCAAACAGGCTGTTGAGGGTGTTGCCGTTGTATTCGAGGTTGCTATCGGTGTCGTGGACGGAAAAGCTCATTTCAGTGGCTTTGGAGCGCACCCCCAATTGATCCATCAGCTTGATGAAGTTGGGGTAAGTCCAGTCGTTGAACACGATAAAGCCGGTATCCACGGCATAAGCCTGGCCTTTGACGCTTACATTGACGGTATGGGTATGGCCGCCGACCCAGTCACTGGCCTCGTACACGCTGATATCGTGTTCTTTATGCAGCAAGTAGCCGCAGGTCAGCCCTGAAATCCCGCTGCCAATGATCGCGATTTTCATGATGGCTTACCGTCGGATGTGCGTGCCAGACGCTTGCCGAGCGCCACTTGCAAACGTTTTGGCAGGTTGGCCAGCAGCCGCAGGATGGCAATGAACGGTGTGGGAAAGGCGATTTCCAGCGGGCGTTTTTCCAGTCGCTGGCAAATATGCTGCGCCGCTTTTTGCGCTGGCCAGCGCATGGGCATCGGGAAGTCGTTGTGTTCGGTCAAGGGCGTGTCAACAAAGCCCGGGCTGACGAGGGTCACGTCAATGTTCTCCTGGGCCAGATCGATACGCAGCGATTCAAGCAAGTAGCGCAGGCCCGCTTTCGATGCTCCATAAGCCCCGGCCCGGGGCAGTGGCCAATAGGTGACCGAACTGACCACGCCCACCAGATGCGGCTGTAAGCCTGCGCGCAACAGTGGCAGTGCGCTCTCAAGGCAATAGCTGCTGGCCAGCAGGTTGGTGCGCACCACGCGTTCGACCAGTGCCGCGTCGAACTGGCGGGCGTCGACATACTCACAGGTGCCGGCATTGAGGATTACGGTATCCAGCGCGCCCCAGGCCTGGGCGATGCGTTTGCCGATCTCGCGTACCTGTACGCTGTCGGTCAGGTCGCCGGGCACCAGCAAGACTTGTCCGGGGTAACGCTCGGACAGGATTCTCAAGGGCTCCAGAGTGCGGGCGGTCAACGCCAGCAGGGCGCCGCCGCTGAGCAATACTTCGGCCATCTGCGCGCCAATACCGCTGCTGGCGCCCGTAAGCCAGATCCGCCGCCGATCAACCATGGCTGGCCTCCAGCATTTGCCGTGACGGCAGGTTTTTGAATGCGCTCAGGGCCCGGTCGCGGCTTTGGCTCAGGTTGACGATGGGCGCCGGGTAATTGGCCACGCCAAACAGACCACCCAGGGAGGCAGGGTTATGGACCTGTTTTTTGTTCAGGTCTTTCAGCTCGGGTAACCAGTGCTTGATGAATTTTCCCTCGGGATCGAAGCGCTCTGACTGGGTGACCGGGTTGAAAATACGGAAGTACGGCACGGAATCGGTACCCGTCGATGAACTCCACTGCCAGCCGCCGTTGTTGGCGGCCAGATCACCGTCGATCAGGTGCTGCATAAAGAAGCGTTCGCCTTCGCGCCAGTCGATCAACAGGTTTTTGGTCAGGAACATCGCCACCACCATGCGCAGGCGATTGTGCATCCAGCCGGTTTCCAGCAGCTGCCTGATGGCCGCGTCGATAATCGGGAAGCCGGTGCGCCCCTGTTTCCAGGCGCTCAGTTCATCCGGCGCGTTGCGCCAAGGCAGGTATTCGGTTTCCGGGCGAAAGGCGCGATGACGTGAGACCCGTGGGTAGCCCACCAGGATATGTTTATAAAACTCGCGCCACAGCAGCTCGGTGATCCAGGTAAAGACCCCCGGGCTGCCGCTTTCAAACTCGCCGTTGTTGCTGTGCAATGCTGCGTGCAGGCACTGGCGGGGGGAGAGCACCCCTGCTGCAAGGTAAGGCGAAAGCTGGCTGGTGCCGGGTTTGGCGGGCAGGTCGCGTTCGTCCTGGTAATAGTGGATTTGCTCGTCGGCAAACTGTGCCAGGCGCTGGTGAGCCTGATCTTCGCCTGCCGGCCACAGTGCCCGCAGTGATTCGCTGGGCACTGTGAAACCGCTGACAGACTCGGGTATGGCGTCGCTCTCAATATTCAGCAAAGACTGCTTCTCAGGCTTGGCAACCTGCTTGGGCAAGGCCATATGCAGGCGGTTGTAGCAGATCCGGCGAAACTGGCTGAAGACCTGGAAATACGAACCCGACTGCGTGAGGATGCTGCCCGGCTGGAACAGCAACTGGTCGAGGTAGCTGTGAAACTCGATGCCCTGGGCTTCAAGCGCCCGGGCCACCGCCTGGTCGCGACGGGTTTCGTGGATACCGTATTCCTGATTGGTGTGAACCGCCTCGACACCGTGCTGCCGGCACAACTCAAGGAGCACCGCAGGGGCCTGGTCCCAGGTGGGCGCGGTACGAATCAGCAAAGGAATATTGAGCTGTTGCAGGCTGTCGCTCAGGGTGCGCAGGTTGCGCAGCCAGAAGTCGACCTTGCTCGGCGCATCGTCATGGGCCAGCCATTGCTCGGGGCTGATCAGGTACACGGCCAGGGTGGGGCCGCGTTTGGCGGCGGCGCTCAGGGCGGTGTTGTCGTCGTGGCGCAAGTCGGTGCGCAGCCAGATCAGTTGCATGTCATTTCCTAGCGATAAAGGCCGAGTTGGCTGAGGCGTTGATGGGCCTCTACCGGGTCGTGGGCCAGATACAATCCTGCGATCTCGGTTGTAGTTACGGACAACTGGTCGAAGTGGATGCATACCGTTGGTCCGGCGATCAGGGTCGGGCAGTCGATACCCTGCAACAGCCGGGGCAATTGCTGGGTATTAAGGGTTTTACTGGAGTACAGCACCACGGCGCGGGGCTGCAAATGCTCGACAGCCAGGCCCAGTTCGCCGCCGGGTACAGGGGCGTCGAAGACTTCGACCGGGCAGTGGCTGCTGCTGATCAGCAAGGCGGTCAGCCACAGTTGTGGCTCAAAGGGCAGGTCCGAATGATTGATCAGCAGCACCGGCGCGCCCTTGAGCGAGCGGTTGTTGTGATAAATCCGCGCGCCCAGTTTGCTGCGCAGCCAGGAGTGGAAAAACACCCGCTCCAATTGCGCACCGAACTGCCCTTGCCAGCGTTGTTCCAGCTCGTTCAAAAGGGGCAGCAGCAGTTGCTCGCAGAGCGGGCGGGCAGGGTAGAGCGACATTGCCTGGTTGAAACAGTCATCGAGGCGGCGTTCGGCCAGCTCACTGATGGCTTCAATCATGGTTTGCCGCCACGCCTGCCAGTCGCTGTCAGGAGCCGGGGCCAGTGCAGCTGGCGCGTTGAGCAACGGCTTGATCTGGCTGACCGACACGCCACGGTTGAGCCACAACAAAATCTGCTGGATGCGCTGGATATGTTCGGTCGAAAACAGGCGATGGCCCTTGGCCGTGCGGTGCGGCACGATCAGGCCGTAGCGGCGTTCCCAGGCACGCAGGGTCACAGCATTCACGCCGGTGATGCGCGACACTTCGCGGATCGGCAACCAGCCTTCGGCCAGCGCCTGGCTGTAGTCCGTATCAGGGGTGTTGGACATAATCAGGTCATCATTCATGGTCAGATGGCATTACGCAGGCTGAGGTCTTCCGGATGCGGCTGCAGGTAAACCTGGCGCGAGATATAAGCGTGCGGGTGCAGGCGAAAGTGATGCTTGAGCAGGGTCAGCGGCACGACCAGTGGCACGATGCCGTGCAGGTACTGGCCAATCAGTTGCTGGACTTCCTGCTTGTCTTGCGCGCTGATGGATTGCTTGAGGTAGCCACTGATATGTTGCAGCACGTTGGTGTGGGTGCGGCGGGTGGCGCATTTTTTCAGGGCTTTCATCAGCTCGCTGAAGTAGTGCGGGGCAATGGCTCGCGGGTCTTGCTTGCCGAGGTTGCCGAGCAGAGCGCCGAGTGTTTTGTATTGCACCGGGTGATGGGCCATCAGCTGGTATTTGTAGCGAGCATGGAACTCGGTCAGTGAGCGGCGGGTGATGCCCTGTTTGAGCAATGCCTGCCAGGCGCTGTAGGCGTAAACCCGGGTCATGAAGTTTTCGCGCAGCACCGGGTCGTTCAAACGGCCGTCTTCTTCCACCGGCAAGTCGGGGTTGGCGTCGCAGAAGGCCCGGGCGTAGATACCACGCCCGGCAAGCTCGGCAGGGCGGCCGCCATCCTGATACACCTTGACCCGCTCCAGTCCGCAGGACGGTGACTTCTGCATAAAAATGTAGCCACAGATGTCAGTGTGCTCGGCGGCCATTTCCATACCGTAGTCGTGCAACGGGCGGGTTACGTTCAAGGTGCTGTCGACAGTGCCTACCGCCTGGGGCGCTGCTGGGTCGCCAACCAGGCGCACTGGCTGGCGCGGAATGCCAAGGCCGATGGCAACCTCGGGGCACAGCGGGACAAACTCGAAGTGCTGGCTTAACGCCTGGCTGCACAACCGCGATTCTTTATGCCCGCCGTTGAAGCGCACCTCAGCCCCCAGCAAGCAGGCGCTGATGGCGATTTTCGGTTTGTGTTGAGCGGATGCGGTGCTGGCCATGTGACGAACCTCCAAGAATTACTTGTACATCTTTCTGTTGATGTACAACTTGAGTTCATCATATGCCGGATGTTGTACAAGTCAAATTTCTTGTACAGGTATTTGCAGGATTATTAATTCCCCGTAGCAGCTGCCGAAGGAACGCAGCCTCGTTCCTTCGGCAGCTGCTACGGCAAGTTTTGTGTCAATTCAATCCAGATGCTCGATCAGCCGCCGCGCGGCTTCCTGGCCGCTGAGCCAGGCGCCTTCGACGCGGCCTGACAGGCACCAGTCGCCGCAGGCATACAGGCCCAGGTCGGAGTCCGCCAGTGCGCCCCATTCATGGGCCGCCGCAGGCCGGGCGTAAAGCCAGCGGTGGGCCAGGCTGAAAATCGGTGCGGGGGTCGGGAAGTGCATCAATTCGGCAAAGGCACCGTGCAAATGCTCGATGACCGATTCCTTGGTGCGGTCGAGGTTCTGTTTGCTCCAGGCGCTGGTCGCATGCAGCACCCAGGTGTCGGGCTGGCTGTCACGCCCGGGTTTGCTGCGGTTGCGCGCCAGCCAGTCGAGCGGGCTGCCTTGTACAAAACAACCTTCCATCGGCGTATCGAGGGGGGACTCGAAGGCCAGGGCAACGGCCCACGCAGGCTCCATTTTTACCCCCGCAGCGGTACTGGCCAGTTTGGGCGCGCTGGACAGAAGGGAGGTGGCCTGTGGCGCCGGTGTGGCGATGATGACGTGGCTGAAGGGGCCGTGCTCCTCGCCTTCGGCATCGAGCAGATGCCAGTGTTTTTCACCCCGGATCAGGTCAGTGATCTGGCAGGTAAAGCTGATCGGCAACTGGCCCAGCAAGCCACGGGTAATGGCGCTCATGCGCGGCGTGCCCACCCAGCGGGTCTGTTCGTCCGGGGAGGGGGTCAGCTGGCCATTTTTATAGTGGTACAGATGGGGTTCCCACTCGACGGCCCAGCCGTTGGCCTGCCATTGCTGGACTTCATCGACAAAACGGCGGTCGCGAGCGGTGAAATACTGAGCCCCCAGGTCCAGTACCCCGACATCGCTGCGCTTGCTCGACATGCGTCCGCCGCTGCCACGGCTTTTATCGAACAGATGAATCACATGCCCCGCCTTGTGCAGGAAATTTGCTGCTGCCAGCCCGGCTATGCCGGCACCGATAATTGCGATGGGTACAGTCATTAGGGCCCCCGATCTCTGTTTGCACAGACTACGCCGTCGGCAATACCTGTACAATTCTGATTTTTAGTATAAGTTTTAGCGTTTCTTCCGGATCCATGTGGCCTATTCTTAAGTTAGCTCAACGACTGGTTAAAGGTCTTTCTATAAAAATAGACCAGTGCTACCGATAAAACTCCTTGCGAGGATCAACTCATGCACATTTTGCTGACCGGCGGTACAGGCTTGATCGGGCGTCAGCTCTGTCGTCACTGGCTGGCGCAGGGCCATCGACTCAGTGTGTGGAGTCGGCGCCCTGAGCAAGTGGCCCGATTGTGTGGTGCCCAGGTGAAGGGAGTCGCACTGCTTGAAGAACTTGGCGAGGAGCCGATCGATGCCGTGGTCAACCTCGCCGGTGCGCCCATTGCTGACCGGCCCTGGACGCGCAGCCGCAAGGCGTTGTTGTGGAGCAGCCGCATTACCCTGACTGAAACCCTGGTGGCCTGGCTACAAAGCCGCGAGCAAAAGCCTGCTGTACTGGTGTCCGGTTCGGCCGTGGGCTGGTATGGCGACGGCGGCGAGCGTGAGCTGACAGAAGAATCGCCACCCGTGAGTGAGGATTTCGCCAGTCACTTGTGTATCGCCTGGGAAGAAACCGCACAGCGTGTTGAGGCCTTGGGCATGCGTGTGGTGCTGGTGCGCACGGGGCTGGTGCTGGCAGCCGAAGGCGGCTTTTTGTCGCGCCTGTTGTTGCCTTTCAAGCTGGCGTTGGGCGGGCCGATAGGCAATGGTCGGCAATGGATGCCGTGGATTCATATCAAGGATCAAATCGCCCTGATTGATTTTCTTGTGCATGAGAATGCCGCCAGCGGTCCTTATAATGCCTGCGCGCCGCAGCCGGTACGCAATGCCGAGTTTGCCCGGACCCTGGGCCAGGTGTTGCACCGCCCGGCGTTTATGCCCATGCCCGCCTTTGTATTGCGCGTGCTGCTGGGCGAAATGTCCGGTTTGTTGCTGGGTGGCCAGCGAGCGAGACCTGCAAGGTTGCTGGCAGCCGGTTTTACTTTTCAGTTCACCGATTTGCGTGCGGCGCTCGATGATGTGGCCCGCCCGCCCCTGAAATAGGAAGTTGCATGACCGACCACGCGCTGTTGCTGGTTAACCTGGGTTCGCCGGCATCTACTTCGGTAGCGGATGTACGCAGTTACTTGAACCAGTTTTTGATGGACCCGTATGTAATCGATCTGCCGTGGCCGGTGCGACGCTTGCTGGTGTCGCTGATCCTGATCAAGCGGCCCGAGCAGTCAGCCCATGCCTACGCCTCGATCTGGTGGAAGGAGGGGTCGCCACTGGTAGAGCTCAGCCGCCGCTTGCAGCACGCCATGACCCAGGAGTGGACCCAGGGGCCGGTGGAACTGGCCATGCGCTACGGAGAGCCATCGATCGAAACCGTGCTCACCCGCCTGGCTGCGCAGGGGATTAAAAAGGTCACGCTGGCGCCGCTTTATCCGCAGTTTGCCGACAGCACCGTAACCACGGTGATTGAAGAGGCCAAGCGGGTGGTAAAGGCCAAAAAACTGCCGGTTCAGTTCTCCATCCTGCAGCCATTCTATGACCAGCCCGAGTACCTCGATGCGCTGGTGGCCAGTGCCAAACCGCATCTGGAGCAGGATTACGATCACTTGCTGCTGAGCTTTCACGGCTTGCCCGAGCGGCATTTGCACAAGCTGGACCCCACCGGTAATCACTGCTTCAAGAATGAAGATTGTTGCCAGAACGCTTCGCCTGCGGTGCTTGCTACCTGTTATCGGGCACAGTGCCTGCGCACGGCCCAGGCCTTTGCCGAGCGCATGGGCTTGCCTGAGGGCAAGTGGTCGGTGGCGTTCCAGTCCCGTCTGGGGCGGGCCAAGTGGATCGAGCCCTACACCGAGGCGCGGCTGGATGCGTTGGCCAAGCAAGGGGTGAAGAAAATTCTGGTGATGTGCCCGGCGTTTGTGGCCGATTGCATCGAAACCCTGGAAGAGATCGGCGATCGCGGACGCGAGCAGTTTATCGAGGCGGGGGGCGAGGAGTTGGTGCTGGTGCCGTGTCTTAATGACCACCCGCAGTGGGCGCAGGCGTTGAACACGTTGTGTGAGAGGGCGCCGCTGGCGCTGTAAAGCCTGAAAGCCCCTCACCCTAGCCCTCTCCCGGAGGGAGAGGGGACTAAAAGCAAAAGCTGATCTGCGTAACGCCACATATCGGCTCCCTCTCCCATTGGGAGAGGGCTGGGGTGAGGGTAGAGCCGGTTTAGATAACCGGCCCGTCACCTTTTTTCTTGTGCTTCCAGCTGTCATTGCCCGGCAGGATCAGGTTCAGCGCAATCGCCACAATGGCGCACAGCGCGATGCCTTTGAGACCGAAGTCCTCAGGCCCCATCCCCGTACCGATCAGTACGCCGCCAATCCCGAATACCAGGGTCACCGAGACGATCACCAGGTTGCGTGCTTCGCTCAGGTCGACTTGATGACGGATCAGGGTATTCATACCCACCGCTGCAATCGAACCGAACAGCAGGCACAGAATCCCGCCCATCACCGGTACCGGAATGCTTTGCAGCAGTGCGCCGAACTTGCCGATAAACGCCAGGCTGATGGCAAAGATTGCCGCCCAGGTCATGATTTTCGGGTTGTAGTTCTTGGTCAGCATCACTGCGCCCGTCACTTCGGCGTAGGTGGTGTTGGGTGGTCCGCCCAGCATGCCGGCAGCCGTGGTGGCGATACCGTCACCGAACAGCGTGCGGTGCAGGCCCGGGTTTTTCAGGTAGTCACGACCGGTCACGCTGCCTACGGCAATCACGCCGCCGATATGTTCAATGGCCGGGGCCAGTGCCACGGGGACGATAAACAGAATCGCCTGCCAGTTGAACTCGGGCGCGGTGAAGTGCGGCAGGGCAAACCACGGCGCGGCAGCGATCTTGGCAGTGTCGACAACACCGAAGTAGAACGCCATGCCAAAACCTACCAGCACACCGGCAATGATCGGCACCAGACGGAAAATCCCTTTGCCGAATACGGCCACGATCAGGGTGGTCAGCAGTGCTGGCATCGAGATCAGCATGGCCGTCTGATAGTGAATCAGCTCGGTGCCATCTTCCGCGCGGCCCATGGCCATATGCGCCGCAATCGGCGCCATCGCCAGGCCGATCGAGATAATCACCGGGCCAATCACCACGGGTGGCAGCAGGCGGTCAATAAAACCGGTGCCCTTGAGTTTTACCGCGAAACCGAGAAAGGTGTACACGAAACCGGCTGCCATCACGCCGCCCATGGTCGCAGCCAGGCCGAACTGGCCCTTGGCGAGAATGATCGGGGTAATGAAAGCGAAACTCGAAGCCAGAAAGACCGGCACCTGGCGCCGGGTCACGATCTGGAACAGCAGAGTCCCGAGACCCGCCGTGAACAGCGCAACGTTAGGGTCCAGGCCTGTAATCAAAGGCATCAACACCAACGCGCCAAAGGCCACGAAGAGCATCTGCGCGCCAGAGATGATCTGGCGCCAGAGCGGGTCGTTGAACTCGTCCTGCATGTTAAATGTCCTTTTGCTTGGTGCCGAAGATCTTGTCGCCGGCATCGCCCAGGCCCGGAATGATGTAGCCGTGCTCGTTCAAACGCTCATCAATGGAAGCGGTGTAGATGGTCACGTCCGGGTGAGCGGCTTCAACCGCAGCAATCCCTTCTGGCGCGGCAACCAGCACCATCGCGCGGATTTCTTTGCAGCCGGCTTTTTTCAGCAGATCAATGGTGGCAACCATCGACGAGCCGGTGGCCAGCATCGGGTCGATAATCATCGCCAGACGCTCGTTGATTTCCGGAACCAGTTTTTCCAGGTAGGTGTGGGCCTGGAGGGTTTCTTCGTTGCGGGCAATGCCCACAGCGCTGACTTTGGCGCCCGGGATCAGGCTCAGGACACCTTCAAGCATGCCGATACCGGCGCGCAGGATCGGTACGACGGTAATTTTCTTACCGGCGATTTTTTCAACTTGAACAGTGCCGCACCAACCGTCGATATTGTAGGTTTCGAGGGTCAGGTCACTGGTGGCTTCATAGGTCAGCAACGCGCCGACTTCCTGAGCGAGCTCGCGGAAATTCTTCGTGCTAATGTCAGCACGGCGCATCAGGCCGAGTTTGTGACGGATCAGCGGGTGGCGTATCTCACGGATAGGCATAGGGAAAAAACTCCGGGGGCAGGCAAAAAAACCGGCCTAGATTAATCTAATCCGGGGTGATGTCCTACAGACATTACTGCACGTTAGTCCATAAATGCTTGATCTGAGCCAAGCGGATGCGTACCTTTGCCCGCTTTTCTTGCACAACCCCCCCTGGAGAGCGTCATGTCTGCTGATCTCGAGCATATCCGTCAAATCATGCGAGAGGCTGACTGCCTGTACACCGAAGCTGAAGTCGAGGCGGCCATTGCCCGCGTTGGCGCGCAAATCACGGCTGAAATGGCCGAGACCAATCCAGTGGTATTTTGTGTGATGAACGGCGGCCTGATTTTCTCCGGCAAGCTGCTAACCCATCTGCAATTTCCGCTTGAAGCGTCGTATTTGCACGCGACGCGCTATCGCAATGAAACCACGGGCGGTGACCTGTTCTGGAAAGCCAAGCCGGAAGTGTCATTTATCGACCGTCATGTGCTGATCATCGATGACATCCTCGATGAAGGTCACACCCTGAGCGCGATTGTTGATTTCTGCAAACACGCCGGTGCCCGTCAGGTGCATACCGCGGTGTTGATCGACAAGGAACATGAGCGCAAGGCGCGTCCTGACCTGAAGGCCGACTACATGGGCTTGCCGTGCGTTGACCGTTACGTGTTTGGCTATGGCATGGACTACAAAGGCTACTGGCGTAATGCTGCCGGTATTTATGCCGTCAAAGGTATGTAAAAAATATCGTTGAAGCTTTCTTCCAGAGAGCTTCAACCCGCTGTTCCCCCACGAGTGGGCTGACATGCTGGCTATTTTCCTTCAGACGCTCACGATTACCGCCCCGGTGTTTGCCATGCTGTTTTTAGGCGTGGTGCTCAAGCGTGTGGGCTGGATCAACGACAACTTTATCCATACTGCGTCGGCACTGGTGTTTAACGTCACCATGCCGGCGTTGTTGTTTCTGGGTATTTTGCACGCCGATCTCAGGGCGGCCTTGCAGCCCAAGGTGCTGGCGTATTTTGTTGCGGCAACCTTGCTCAGCTTTGCGCTGGCGTGGGGCTGGTCGATCTGGCGCTGCCCGCGGGAAGATCGCGGCATCTACACCCAGGGCGCCTTTCGCGGCAATAACGGGGTGGTCGGCCTGGCCCTGGCGGCCAGCATGTACGGCGACTACGGGATTTCGCTGGGGGCGGTGCTCGCCGGGCTGGTGATTTTGCTCTACAACACCCTGTCGACCATTGTGCTGGCGGTGTACAGCCCGGTGATCAAGTCCGATCCGTGGAGCATCTGCAAAAGTGTGGTCAAGAACCCGCTGATCATCAGCGTGCTGGCGGCGGTGCCGTTCGCGGTGTTCAAGATCGGCTTGCCCGGCTGGTTGCAGGCATCGGGCGAGTACCTGGCAGCGATGACCCTGCCCCTGGCACTGATTTGCATCGGCGGCACGCTGTCATTGGCCAGCCTGCGCAAAAGTGGCGATATGGCACTGAGCGCCAGCCTGGTGAAAATGGTCAGCATGCCGTTGCTGGCAACCCTGGGTGCCTGGCTGTGCGGCTTTCGCGGGCCGGAGTTGGGGATTCTGTTCCTGTACTTCGCCAGCCCCACGGCGGCGGCCAGTTATGTCATGGCCCGGGCGGCCAATGGCAATCACGAGTTGGCAGCTGCAATCATCGTGATCACCACCTTGATGGCGGCGCTCACCACCAATCTCGGCATCTTTGTGCTGCAGTGGGGTGGCTGGATCTAGTGCTGCCTACGCCACGCACGCAAGGTGCTGAGCAGCAGGAACAGCAGCAGCGCCGGCAGTACAAAGAACAGCATCAAATGCTCAAGCTTGCCCGCTAGCGGCATCCCGGTGGTAAACGACACCACATGCAGGCCATAGGCCAGGTACAGTCCCAGGAAGAGCAACCCTTCGCCCCGGGTGACGCGGTAGCCGGTATAGAACACCGGCAGGCACAGTGCCGCGACTCCCAGCATCACCGGCAGATCGAACGCCAGGGCATTGGGTGATACCGACAGGGGCGCAGGTGCTACCAGGGCGGTCAGCCCGAGCACGCCCAGCAGGTTGAATACATTGCTGCCGATCACATTGCCCACGGCAATTTCGCGCTGGCCGCGAAAGGCGGCGATCAGCGAGGTAGCCAACTGCGGCAGCGACGTGCTGACTGCAATGATGGTCAGGCCGATGATCCGCTCCGACAGCCCCAGCTCGGTGGCGAGCGTGACTGCGGCGCCGAGCAACAGGTGCCCGGCAAGCCCCAGCAGCAGCAGGGCGGCCAGCATCAGTACGAGGTTGTGCAGCCAGGAGGTGCGCGGCAGGTCGTGGCGGGGGTGATGATGGCCGCTGTGGCGCGACTGGCGCAGCAGCAGGGCCAGGTAAACCAACAGGCCGCCCAGCAGGACGACGCCGTCCAGGCGGTCGAGCTGCTTGTTCAGGGCCAGGGCAAACACCAGGCCGCTGGCGAGGATCATCAGCGGGATGTCCAGGCGCACCAGTTGGCGGGACACCCGCAAGGGGATGATCAGTGCCGAAAGGCCCAGGGTGACCAGAATATTGAAGATATTGCTGCCGATTACGCTGCCTACGGCAATGTCTGCCGTGTCATTGAGGGCGGCCTGCAGGCTGACGGTCAGTTGCGGTGCGCTGCTGCCCACGGCCACGAGGGTCAAGCCGATCAATAGCGGGCGCACCTTCAGGTTGGCGGCCATGCGCACGGCGCAACGCACCAGCAGTTCGGCCCCGGCGACCAGCAGCGCGAGGCCGCAGAGCAGTTGCAGCAGGTTCCACGGTGACAGCGTGCTCAAAGCCAAAATGGCGACCACTCCCTCAATTAATCATTCATGCCCTGGACCCGCACTTTGGCCGTGCCGCTGCGCAGCATGCCCAGTTGCTCGGCGGCCTGGCGGGAAAGATCGATCAGGCGGCCAC
Source organism: Pseudomonas fragi (assembly GCF_900105835.1). NCBI lineage: Bacteria > Pseudomonadati > Pseudomonadota > Gammaproteobacteria > Pseudomonadales > Pseudomonadaceae > Pseudomonas > Pseudomonas fragi. The sequence continues at coordinate 2,249,931 of NZ_LT629783.1, read as the reverse complement.
GGGTGTGCGGTCCGCGATCATTGATGCGCACCACGACAGATTTGTTGTTGCTCAGGTTGGTGACCAGGACGCGCGTGCCGAAGGGTAGCTGACGATGGGCGGCCGTGAGGCCGTGCTGGTCGAAAGGCTCGCCACTGGCGGTACGTTTACCGTGGTGACGGGCGCCGTAATAAGAGGCGGTGCCGGTTTGATCATAGCCGCGGGGGTCTATGTCATGGCTGGCGCAGCCGGCGAGCAAGCTGAGCAGGGCGCAGGCGCCGAGTAGCCGCTTCATGGGGGGATCCTTATGTTGCGGGAAAAAACCACAAAACCCTGTGGGAGCGGGCTTGCTCGCGATGCGGGCGGCGCGGTATTTCAGTAAGGTCCGCATCGATCCCGTCGCGAGCAAGCCCGCTCCCACAGTTGTATGGCTTAGCCTTCGAGCTTGCTCTTGAGCAATTCGTTGACCTGTTGCGGGTTGGCTTTGCCTTTGGAGGCTTTCATCGCCTGGCCCACGAAGAAGCCGAACATCTTGCCGCGCTTGGCTTCGTCTGCCGCACGGTATTGCTCGACCTGCTCGGCGTTGGCCGCCAGCATTTCATCCAGCACCTTTTCAATGGCGCCGCTGTCGGTTACTTGCTTGAGGCCACGTTTTTCAATGACTTCGTCGGCGGTGCCTTCGCCATTGGCCATCGCTTCAAGCACTACCTTGGCGATTTTGCCGGAGATGGTGTTGTCCTTGATGCGCTGCAGCATGCCGCCCAATTGCTCGGCGCTGACCGGCGACTGGTCGATGTCCAGGCCTTGCTTGTTAAGCAGGCTGCCCAGCTCAACCATCACCCAGTTGGCCGCCAGCTTGGCGTCGCCACTGATGCTCACGACTTTTTCGAAGTAGTCCGCCTGTTCGCGGCTCGAGGCCAGAACACTGGCGTCGTAGGCCGACAGGCCGAACTGCGACTGGAAACGCTCGCGCTTTTGCGGTGGCAGTTCCGGCAGGGTGGCGCGCACGTCTTCGATGAACGAATCCTCGATCACCACCGGCAGCAGGTCAGGGTCGGGGAAGTAACGGTAGTCGTTGGCTTCCTCCTTGCTGCGCATGGCGCGGGTTTCGTCCTTGTTCGGGTCGTACAGGCGAGTTTGCTGGATGACCTTGCCGCCGTCTTCGATCAGCTCGATCTGGCGCTGGATTTCGCTGTTGATCGCCTTCTCGATAAAACGGAACGAGTTGACGTTCTTGATCTCGCAGCGCGTGCCGAACTCGGCCTGACCCACCGGGCGTACCGACACGTTGCAGTCGCAACGCAGCGAGCCTTCGGCCATGTTGCCGTCACAGATGCCCAGGTAGCGCACCAGGGCGTGCATGGCCTTGACGTAGGCCACGGCCTCCTTGGCGCTGCGCATGTCCGGCTCGGAAACGATTTCCAGTAGCGGGGTGCCCGCGCGGTTCAGGTCGATGCCGGTGGAGCCGCTGAAATCTTCGTGCAGGCTTTTGCCGGCGTCTTCTTCAAGGTGCGCACGGGTAATGCCGACACGTTTGACCGTGCCATCTTCCAGGGTGATGTCCAGGTGGCCCTTGCCGACAATCGGCAGCTCCATCTGGCTGATCTGGTAGCCCTTGGGCAGGTCGGGGTAGAAGTAGTTCTTGCGGGCGAACACGTTGTGCTGGCCGATTTCGGCGTCAACGGCCACGCCGAACATGACGGCCATGCGCACGGCTTCCTGGTTCAGCACCGGTAGTACGCCGGGCATGCCCAGGTCTACCAGGCTGGCCTGGGTGTTCGGTTCAGCGCCAAACGTGGTGGCACTACCGGAGAAAATCTTCGATTGGGTGGCGAGCTGGGAGTGAATTTCCAGCCCGATCACAACTTCCCATTGCATGTGTTTCTCCTCAGAAGCCGGCAGGTGAGCGCGTGTGCCAGTCAGTGTGCAACTGATACTGGTGGGCGACGTTGAGCAAGCGACCTTCCTGGAAGTAAGGCGCAAGCAGCTGCACGCCCACTGGCAAGCCATCGACAAAACCGGCTGGCATCGACAGGCCCGGCAGGCCCGCGAGGTTGGCGGTAATGGTGTAGACGTCTTCCAGGTAGGCCGAAACCGGGTCGCTGTTTTTAGCGCCGATTTTCCAGGCCGGGTTAGGCGTGGTTGGGCCGAGGATGATGTCGACTTCGTTGAATGCAGTCATGAAGTCGTTTTTGATCAGGCGACGGATTTTTTGCGCTTGCAGGTAGTAAGCGTCGTAGTAACCCGCCGACAGGGCGTAGGCACCGACCAGAATCCGGCGCTGTACTTCCGGGCCAAAGCCCTCGGCGCGCGAGCGCTTGTACAGGTCGGTGAGGTCTTTCGGGTTTTCGCAGCGGTGGCCGAAGCGCACGCCGTCGAAACGCGACAGGTTGGACGAGGCCTCGGCAGGTGCGATGACGTAGTACGCAGGGATCGCGTGCTGCATGTTCGGCAGGCTGATCGGCTTGATCACGGCACCGAGCTTCTCCAGCTCCTTGATGCTGTTGTGGATCAGCTCGGCGATGCGTGCGTCGAGGCCTTCGCTGAAGAACTCCGCAGGCACGCCGATACGCAGGCCTTGCAGCGAACCGTTGAGGTTGGCGCTGAAGTCCGGTACGGGCTCGTCAATGCTGGTGGAGTCTTGTGGGTCGAAACCGGCCATGCCCTGGAGCAGGATGGCGCAATCTTCGGCAGTACGCGCTAACGGTCCAGCCTGGTCGAGGCTGGACGCGTAAGCGATCATGCCCCAGCGCGAAACGCGACCGTATGTCGGTTTCAGGCCTGTGAGGTTGGTCAGGGCTGCCGGCTGTCGGATAGATCCGCCAGTGTCGGTGCCCGTTGCCGCAGGCAACAGACGGGCGGCAACGGCTGCAGCCGAACCACCCGACGAACCGCCTGGTACGTGCTCGAGGTTCCACGGGTTTTTGACCGCGCCGTAGTAGCTCGATTCGTTGGCCGAGCCCATCGCGAACTCGTCCATGTTGGTCTTGCCCAGGCTTACGGCGCCGGCTGCGGCCAGCTTGGCAACCACGGTGGCGTCGTAGGGTGCCTTGAAGTTGTCGAGCATCTTCGAGGCACAGCTGGTGCGCACGCCCAAGGTGCAGAACAAGTCCTTGTGAGCGATCGGCGCGCCCAGCAGGGCCCCGGTTTCACCGTTGGCGCGACGTGCGTCAGCGGCCCTGGCCTGCTCTAGCGCAAGGTCTTCGGTGAGGGTGATGAAGCTGTTGAGCTGAGGATCGAGCTGGGCGATACGCGCCAGCAGGGTCTTGGTCAGCTCTTCGGAAGAAAACTTTTTATCGGCGAGTCCGCGGGCGATCTCGGCCAGAGTCAATTGATGCATGCAGGCTCTTTCCCTTTACTCGATGACTTTCGGAACCAGATAAAGGCCGTTTTCGACCGCTGGTGCGATGGACTGATAAGCCTCGCGATGATTGCTTTCAGTCACGACGTCGGCACGCAGGCGCTGGCTGGCTTCCAGTGGGTGGGCCAGAGGCTCGATACCGGTAGTGTCGACGGCCTGCATCTGATCAATCAGCCCCAAAATGCTGTTAAGGGCTTCGGTGGTGCGTGGAATATCGGCATCATTGAGGCCAAGACGGGCCAAATGTGCGATTTTTTCCACGTCGGAGCGGTCTAGCGCCATGGGATTCTCCAGTGGAAAACAGGACGGATGCTATCCGTGTGTTAGATTGTCGGAACACTACCGCATTTCTACGGTCATATGGCCGCGATTATGGGAGTTGGTGCTCAGAAAAGCGCCCAATTTAACATATTGGCGCCTTGCCCAAAATCCCTGTCGTTGTTAGAGTTTGCCGCACTTTTTTACCCACGCGTTGCCTAGGGTCCCTTTCCCATGTTCAAGAAACTGCGTGGCATGTTTTCCAGCGATCTTTCCATCGACCTGGGCACTGCCAACACCCTTATTTACGTGCGTGAGCGCGGTATTGTCCTGAATGAACCATCGGTTGTGGCCATTCGGACACACGGTAACCAGAAAAGTGTCGTTGCCGTCGGCACCGAGGCCAAGCGCATGCTCGGCCGTACACCGGGCAACATTGCTGCCATTCGTCCGATGAAGGACGGCGTTATTGCCGATTTCAGCGTTTGCGAAAAAATGCTGCAGTACTTCATCAACAAGGTGCATGAAAACAGCTTCCTGCAGCCAAGCCCGCGAGTGCTGATTTGCGTGCCTTGCAAATCGACTCAGGTAGAGCGTCGCGCCATCCGTGAATCGGCACTCGGTGCCGGTGCGCGTGAAGTGTTCCTGATCGAAGAACCAATGGCTGCGGCCATCGGTGCGGGCCTGCCGGTTGAAGAAGCCCGCGGTTCGATGGTGGTCGATATCGGTGGCGGTACCACAGAAATCGCACTCATCTCCCTCAACGGTGTGGTTTACGCTGAATCCGTTCGGGTTGGCGGCGACCGTTTCGACGAGGCGATCATCACTTATGTGCGTCGCAACTACGGCAGCCTGATCGGCGAGTCGACGGCGGAGCGCATCAAGCAGGAAATCGGTACAGCCTACCCGGGCGGTGAAGTGCGTGAAGTCGACGTGCGCGGCCGTAACCTGGCAGAAGGCGTGCCGCGTGCCTTCACCCTGAACTCCAATGAAGTGCTCGAGGCTCTGCAAGAGTCCCTGGCAACCATCGTTCAGGCCGTGAAAAGTGCGCTGGAGCAGTCCCCGCCAGAGCTGGCTTCGGACATCGCCGAGCGTGGCCTGGTACTGACCGGTGGTGGCGCCTTGCTGCGTGACCTCGACAAGCTGCTGGCCCAGGAAACCGGCCTGCCGGTGATTGTTGCCGAAGACCCGCTGACCTGCGTTGCGCGTGGCGGTGGCCGTGCGCTGGAAATGATGGATAAACACACGATGGATCTGCTCTCCAGCGAATAAGATCGCCGGGTGCAGTCCTTTGGTTATCATCAAAAGGTAGCACTTTGCAGTGCTGCCTTTTGGCGTTTATCTTTTGTCAATCTTCATCCAGGCCGCTTGAAGCCGCATGAATAAATTGAACACTTGCCCCGGAGGAGCGGCTTATTAAACCGCTCTTTTCCAAAGGCCCCTCATTGGGCGTGCGCTTTCTGGTGCTGGTCGTGCTATCGGTCACGCTGATGGTAGTGGACGCTCGCTTCACGTTGCTCAAGCCCGTGCGCAGTCAAATGTCGCTGGTGCTGATGCAGTCCTACTGGATCACCGATTTGCCGCAGCGCTTGTGGCAGGGCGTGGCCAGTCAGTTCGGCAGCCGTACCGAACTGGTGGCCGAGAACGAAAAACTCAAGACCGAAAACCTTCTGCTTCAAGGCCGCATGCAAAAGCTGGCCGCCTTGACCGAGCAGAACGTGCGCCTGCGCGAGTTGCTCAACTCTTCTGCGCTGGTCAACGAAAAGGTTGAAGTGGCCGAGTTGATCGGCATGGACCCCAACCCCTTCACTCATCGCATCATCATCAACAAGGGTGAGCGCGATGGCGTTGTATTGGGGCAGCCGGTGCTTGATGCACGCGGGCTGATGGGCCAGGTGGTCGAGTTGATGCCCTACACCTCACGTGTGTTGTTGCTGACCGATACCACCCACAGTATTCCGGTACAGGTGAACCGTAATGGCTTGCGGGCGATTGCCAGCGGTACCGGCAACCCTGAAAGCCTTGAATTGCGTCATGTCGCCGACACGGCCGATATCAAGGTGGGCGACCTGCTGGTCAGCTCGGGTCTGGGGCAGCGTTTCCCTGCCGGTTACCCGGTGGCAACGGTCAAGGAAGTGATTCACGACTCCGGCCAGCCTTTTGCCATTGTGCGCGCCGTGCCGACCGCAGCCCTGAACCGCAGCCGTTACCTGTTGCTGGTATTCAGTGACAGCCGCACTCCTGAAGAGCGGGCCAACGACGCGGCCAAGGCGCAACAGGCCGAGCAGAATGGTGAACCGGCGCCGATCATTCCGACCACCGTGCCCAAGCCGGCGCCAACGGTTGCCCCGGCGGCCGTCCCAGCCGTTCCTGCACCTGCGGTGACCGAACCCAAGGCCGTTAAAAAGCCTGTGCCAGCTGCAACCCCTGCCGCCAAGCCGCCAGCCGCCGTGCCGGCCACTACCCGGGAGAGGCAATAAATGGCGAGTACCCGTTCGCGTAACGGCTGGATGATCTGGCTGACGTTTGCCATCGGCCTGTTGCTCAGCATTTCACCGATGCCACAGTTCATGGAAATCCTGCGCCCGCTCTGGCTGGCCTTGTTGCTGGCCTTCTGGGCCTTGTACATGCCGCATAAAGTGGGCATGGTCACCGCGTTTTGCCTGGGCCTGGCCGAAGATGTGCTGTATGGCACGCTGCTGGGGCAGAATGCCCTGACGCTGACCCTGATCACTTTCCTGGTTCTGTCCCTTCAGCAGCGCCTGCGGGTGTTCCCGATGTGGCAGCAATGCCTGGTGTTGCTGGTGATCTTCGGTCTGGCCCAGCTTGCCCAGTTGTGGCTCAGTGCCTTGACTGGCAATCGCCAGCCGACCCTGGCGCTGGTATTGCCGGGCGTGGTCAGTGCCTTGCTGTGGCCGTGGATCAGCTACGGGCTGCGCGGGCTGTGCCGACGTTTCAAAATCAATTAACTGGATACGAGCCATTTCCTGGTTTGTTCACCTCGACAGGGAGATGTCTTGATGACTTCACTTTATCTGGCTTCCGGCTCACCGCGGCGGCGTGAGCTGCTGACGCAAATCGGCGTGCCGTTTGAAACGGTCAGTGCCGCCATTGACGAAACGCCCCTGCCGAATGAATCCCCGCTGGCCTATGTCGAGCGTCTGGCGCTCGATAAGGCCCGGGCCGGGCACCAACACTTGTCAAACACTCCACCCAACGGTGCGTTCTGCGTGCTGGGTGCCGACACGGCCGTGGTGCTGGATGAACGCATTCTGGGCAAACCGGTCGACGAGGCCGATGCCTTGGCTATGCTCATGGCGCTGTCCGGGCGCGAGCATGAGGTGTTGACCGCCATCGCGATCATGGACGCCGGGCGCTGCGAAACCCGTGTGGTGCGCAGCCAGGTGCGCTTTCGTAACATCAGTACACAAGAAGCCCGCCTGTACTGGGCCAGCGGCGAACCCCAGGACAAGGCCGGTGGTTATGCTATCCAGGGGCTGGCCGCGGTGTTTGTCGCGGGGCTCAATGGCAGCTATTCCGCTGTAGTGGGCCTGCCCGTGTGCGAAACCGCAGAACTGCTCGGGCATTTCGGCATACCCTGTTGGCAAAACCTTACCGTGCGCTGAATACGGCACCTACGAGACGTGGCACTACTGTGATGACGCCTGAACGAGACCCAGCCATGAGTGAAGAGATCCTGATCAACATCACGCCGATGGAATCGCGCGTGGCGGTGGTAGAGAACGGTGTTCTGCAAGAGGTGCATGTCGAGCGTACCCAGCGCCGGGGCATTGTCGGCAATATCTACAAAGGCAAGATTGTCAGGGTTTTGCCCGGTATGCAGGCTGCCTTTGTCGATATTGGCCTGGATCGTGCGGCTTTTATCCATGCCTCCGAAATTTCCCTGCGTGAAGGCCAGGCCGTTGAGAGCATCGGTACCCTGGTGCATGAAGGCCAGAGCCTGGTGGTGCAAGTCACCAAAGACCCGATTGGTTCCAAAGGCGCACGCCTGACCACGCAACTGTCGATTCCTTCGCGCTACCTGGTGTACATGCCGCGTACCGCCCATGTCGGCATCTCCCTGAAGATCGAAGACGAAGCCGAGCGTGAACGCCTCAAGCAGGTGGTCAGCGATTGCGTGGCCCAGGAAGGTATCAAGGAAGCCGGCGGGTTTATCCTGCGCACGGCGGCCGAAGGGGCCGGCGCGGATGAGATCCTCATGGACATCCGCTACCTGCGGCGCTTGTGGGACCAGATCGGCGCCCAGATCAAGACCGTTGGCGCGCCGACGGTGATCTACGAAGACCTGGGCCTGGCACTGCGCACCTTGCGCGATCTGGTCAGCCCCAAGATCGAGAAAATTCGCATCGATTCGCGGGAAACCTTCCAGCGGACCACGCAGTTTGTGGCCGAACTGATGCCGGAAATCGCCGACCGCCTTGAGCACTACCCGGGCGAACGGCCGATTTTCGATTTGTACGGCGTTGAAGACGAAATCCAGAAAGCCCTGGACCGCAAGGTGCCGCTCAAGTCCGGCGGTTATCTGGTGGTGGACCCGGCTGAAGCCATGACCACCATCGACGTCAACACGGGCGCGTTTGTGGGCCATCGCAACCTTGAAGAAACCATCTTCAAGACCAACCTCGAAGCCGCCACCGCCATTGCCCGTCAACTGCGCCTGCGCAACCTGGGCGGTATCATCATCATCGACTTCATCGACATGGAAGATGAAGAGCACCAGCGCCAGGTGATTCGCACCCTGGAAAAACAGCTGGAGCGCGACCACGCCAAGACCAACATCATCGGCATCACCGAGCTGGGCCTGGTGCAGATGACCCGCAAGCGTACCCGCGAGAGCCTGGAGCAGGTCTTGTGCGAGCCGTGCGTGTGCTGCCAGGGCCGGGGCAAGCTGAAAACCCCGGAAACCATCTGCTACGAGATTTTCCGCGAAATCCTGCGTGAGGCGCGGGCCTATCAAGCCACCGGTTATCGGGTCCTGGCCAACCAGCGGGTGGTCGACCGCCTGCTGGATGAAGAGTCGGGCAATGTCGCGGAACTCGAAGGCTTTATCGGGCGCACGATTCGCTTTCAGGTCGAAACCATGTATTCCCAGGAACAATACGACGTGGTGCTGCTCTGAAGTATCAAGCGTCGTATAGCGTTACAAAGGGGCTGAACCCGGCTCCTTCGATCATTACTGAAGGGGCCACCTGACATGGAGCGTCTGACACGCTTTTTTGCCGCGCTGACCCGTTGGGGGTTGGGCGCATGCGCTCTGGTTTTGGTGCTGACGGCGTTGTACGTCAGCATCGGCCGTGAATTGACCCCGCTGATTGCCGAATACCGCGTAGAGGTTCAGAACAAAGCCCGTGACGCCCTGGGCATGCCATTGACCATTGGCAGCCTTGAGGGAAGCTGGAGCGGCATGGTGCCGGTACTGAAGGCCCACGATGTGATGGTCGGCGAGGGTAACAGTGCCCTGCGCCTGGACGAAGTGCAGGTGGTGCCCGATGTGTTGGCCAGCCTGTTGAACCGCGATATCCGCATTGCCCGCGTGCAGCTTAATGGCCTGCAACTGAGCCTGCGCCAGGATGAGCACGGCCACTGGACCCTCGAGGGGCTGCCAGTGCAGGACGACCAGCCGCTGGACCCTGAGCAGTTGCTCACCCAGTTGCAGCATGTGGCGCGATTGTCGGTGCTCGACAGCCAGGTGACCCTGGAACCCTACAAGCAAGCCCCGCTGACCCTGACCTATGTAGGGCTGACCCTGGACGTCGGCGCCTCGGACCAGCGCCTCGATGCGCGCCTGACCTTGCCCGATGGCCAGCCCGTGGCGTTGAGCCTCAGCACCCAGGTCCAGGCCAGCCATTGGCGTGACGGCGCGGCCCAGGCCTATGTAAGCCTGCCGCAAAGTGACTGGGCCAAGTGGCTGCCGGCCTCGCTGATTGCGCCGTGGAAAGTCTCTGAGCTCAAGGCGGGTGGCGAACTCTGGTTCAACTGGAGCAAGGGCTCGGTGCAGAGCGCCGTGGCGCGCCTGAATGCGCCCAAACTGAGCGGCGCCTATGCCGGGCGCAAACCCGAGACCATCGAAAACCTGGCCCTGCATGCCTGGGCCGAGCGCGGCAAGCAGGGCTTCAAGGTGGTGCTCGATTCATTGGCCATGAACCTGGGCAAGACCCGTTGGGAAACCCGTCTGCAATTGCAGCAGTTCGCGGCCACGGACAAGGAGCAGGAGCGCTGGCACCTGCAGGCCGATCGCCTGGACCTAACGCCGATCACGCCGCTGATGGACTCGCTGGCCCCCGTGCCGGAGGCCGTCGCCACCGTTATCGACCAGTTGAGCGTGACGGGCACATTGCGCAATGTACTGGCCGACTATCGTCCGGCCGCCACGGACGATCAAAAAATCAGTTTCGCGGCCAATCTGGAGCAGGTCGGCTTCAATGCCACCCACGGTGCTCCGGCGGCGCGCAACGTCAGTGGCCTGATCAGCGGTGATCTGGGCAAGGGCGAACTGCGCCTGGACAGCAAGGACTTCATGCTGCACCTGGACCCGATCTTCGCCAAGCCCTGGCAGTACCTGCAAGCCAATGCCCTGCTGACCTGGACCCTGAACAAGGACAGCTTCACCCTGATTGCGCCCTACATCAAAGTGCTGGGTGAAGAAGGTAAAATCGCGGCGGACTTTTTGATCCGTATCCACCTCGATCATTCCCAAGAAGACTACATGGACCTGCGGGTTGGTCTCACTGATGGCGACGGCCGTTTCACCCCCAAATACCTGCCTGAAGTGCTGAGCCCGGCCCTGACCGAATGGCTGAGCACGGCGATTATCAAGGGTGCGGTTGAAGAAGGTTTTTTCCAGTACCAGGGCTCCCTGAGCCACGACGCCGTCGCGGCGGCGCGCAATATCAGCCTGTTTTTCAAGGTGCATGGCGCCGAACTGGCGTTCCAGCCTGGCTGGCCCCATGTGCGTGATGTCTCGGGCGACGTGTTTATCGAAGACAGCGGCGTGCGGATCATGGCCAGCAAAGGCCAGTTGCTCGACACCCAGGTGCGCAACGTGGCCGTCAACATCCCGCATGTGCCAGCAGGCAAGGTCAGCCATCTGTTTCTGGACGGGAATTTTGATGGTGGGCTGGGCGACGGCCTGAAAATCCTTCAGGAAGCCCCCATTGGCACCGCCGAAACCTTTGCTGGCTGGCAGGGCGAAGGTTCGCTCAAGGGCCGCGTTGATCTGGATATCCCGCTGGAAAAAAGCGTGGAGCCGAAAATCCTGGTGGGCTTCAGCACCGACAAGGCCCGCCTGAAAATCAGTGAACCCGAGCTTGAGCTGACCCAGCTCAAGGGCGATTTTCGCTTCGACAGTGCCAAGGGCCTGAGCGGCAAGGGCATCAGTGCGCGGGCGTTCGATCGCCCGATCACCGCGCAGATTTTTGCCGATGGTAAGCCCGGTCGTATCAGCACCCGGGTAGTGGCCAGCGGTCAGGTGGGGGTGAAAAAGCTCACGGACTGGCTCAAGTTCAATCAACCGATCCCTATAAGCGGCGATTTGCCATATCAATTGCAACTCACCCTCGACGGTGCCGACAGCCAGTTGCGGGTCAGCTCCAGCCTCAAGGGGGCGGTGGTTGATTTGCCTGCGCCCTTTGGGCTGGCGGCCAATGAAAGTCGCAACAGTGTGTTCCGTATGACCCTGCAAGGTGCCGAACGGCGTTACTGGTTTGACTACGGTGATCTGGCCAACCTGACCTTTGCCGCGCCCGACGGCAAGTTCGAAGACGGGCGCGGCGAGCTGTTTTTGGGCAGTGGTGCCCCGGTATTGCCGACTACCAAGGGCCTGCGTATTCGCGGTGTGCTGTCGGAACTCGACGTAGCCCCCTGGCAGGCGCTGGTGGAGCGTTATGCCGGCAATGACCCGGGCGGCAGTGCCAAACAACTGCTCAGCAGTGCGGACTTTAAAGTCGGCAAGTTGATTGCCTTCGGCACCCAATTGGATCAGGTGCGTCTGGTCATGAAGCGCGTCGCCGCCTCCTGGGCGCTGCAAATCGACAGCAAGCAGGCCATTGGTGCAGTGACCCTGCCGGATGCGAAAAACGCGCCGATTGTGGTCAATATGCAGACCATTCGCCTGCCGGCCCCCGACCCCAAGGTGGTGGCGGATGACAACGCCCCCGATCCGCTGGCGGCGGTCGACCCGCGTAAAATACCGGCGCTGGACATCATTATTCGCCAGCTTTACCAGGGCTCTGAGTTGCTGGGTGCCTGGTCGCTCAACATTCGGCCCAACAGCCGCGGCATCAGCCTGACCAGCCTCAACCTGGGGCTCAAAGGCATGCTGCTTGAAGGTTCGGGCGGTTGGGAAGGGGTGGCGGGTAACAGCAAGAGCTGGTACCAGGGGCGCCTGGGTGGCGGCAACCTGGCCACGGTGCTGAAGAACTGGGGCTTTGCCCCCAGCGTCACCAGCGACAACTTTCATGTGGACATCGATGGCAACTGGCCCGGTTCGCCAGCGTGGATTGGCCTCAAGCGTTTCTCCGGCACACTGGACGCCTCGCTCAACAAGGGGCAGTTTGTGGAAGTCGACGGCAGCGCCCAGGTGCTGCGCATTTTTGGCTTGCTCAACTTCAACGCCATTGGCCGTCGCCTGCGCCTGGACTTCTCCGACCTGTTCGGCAAGGGCCTGAGCTATGACCGGGTCAAGGGCGTGCTCAATGCCCGCAGCGGCGTGTACAGCACAGGCAAGCCGATCCTGATGACCGGGCCGTCCACCAATCTGGAACTTAACGGTACATTGAACATGGTCACCGACCGGGTCGACGCCAAGCTGCTGGTGACCTTGCCCGTGACCAATAACCTGCCCCTTGCTGCGCTGTTGGTGGGCGGGCCGGCAGCGGGCGGGGCGATGTTCCTGCTCAACAAGCTGATCGGTGACCAGGTGTCGCGTTTCGCCAGCGTGCAATACAGCATCCAGGGCCCGTGGAACGATCCGAAAATCACCTTCGACAAGCCTTTTGAAAAAAACTAGGCGTAGCATTGTCCTCAGGTCCGGCTCCCACAAAACCAGTGGGAGCTGGCTTGCCTGCGATGCGGGCGCCGAGATATGTGAGGCAAATCGCGGCGATGCCATCGCGGGCAAGCCCGACTCCCACAAAAGGGTTTTTTCGATCAGGAATACGTCATGTCGCTAGCAGTGATTCAAATGGTCAGCCAGAGCGATGTCCTGGCCAATCTGGCCCAGGCTCGTCGCCTGCTGGAGGAGGCTGCCCAAGGCGGTGCGCAACTGGCCGTGTTGCCCGAGAACTTTGCCGCAATGGGCCGTCGCGATACTGCCGCCATCGGCCGCGCCGAGGCCTTGGGCGAGGGCCCGATCCTGCCCTGGTTGAAACAGACCGCCCGCGACCTCAAGTTATGGATAGTGGCTGGCACTTTGCCTCTGCCGCCAGAGGGTCAACCTCAAGCCAAGGTCAATGCCTGTTCGCTGCTCATCAATGCCGAGGGTCAATGCACTGCTCGATACGACAAACTGCACTTGTTTGACGTGGATGTGTCCGATAACCGTGGCCGCTACCGTGAGTCTGATGACTATGCTCATGGAGGGCGTGTGGTCGTGGCAGATACCCCGGTCGGCAAGCTGGGCCTGAGCGTATGTTATGACCTGCGCTTCCCGGAGCTGTACAGTGAGCTACGCGCCGCTGGCGCTGAACTGATTACGGCGCCCTCGGCCTTTACTGCGGTCACGGGCGAGGCCCATTGGGAGGTACTCATTCGCGCCCGCGCCATTGAAACCCAGTGCTACATCCTCGCAGCGGCCCAGGGCGGCATCCACCCCGGCCCGCGGGAAACCTGGGGGCATGCAGCCATTATCGACCCCTGGGGGCGGGTGCTGGCCGAGCAGGCGCAAGGCGAGGGAGTATTACTGGCCCGCCGCGATGCCGCTGAGCAAGCGGATATCCGGGCACGCATGCCGGTGGTGAGCCATCGGCGGTTTAACGCCCAGCTAATTTAGGTGGGCGCGGGCTTGCTCGCGATGCAGACGACGCGGTGTCACCGTTGCACCGCATTGATGCCAACGCGAGCAAGCCCGCTCCCACACAACTGATTTTTCAGGCCCGTGGGTTCAGCACTCAAAGATGCTGAAGCAGGGGCCAAGACGGAGTGAATATGAGCGAGTTGTTGACCTCAGTCAGCGAACACCTGTTGGCACCGGGCGGTGTCACCATCGAAAGCCTGCAAAGCGTATTGGGCGACCTGGCCGGGCCGGGCATCGACGCCGCAGACCTGTACTTTCAGGGCCAGATCTCCGAATCCTGGGCGCTGGAAGACGGTATCGTCAAAGAAGGCAGCTTTAACCTCGACCAGGGTGTAGGCGTTCGTGCCCAGTCTGGCGAGAAGACCGGCTTTGCCTACAGCAATGCCATCACCCTGGACGCATTGGGGCAGGCCGCCCGCGCCGCCCGCTCGATTTCCCGCGCCGGACAAAACGGCACGGTGCAGGCGTTCACCACTCAGGATGTGGCTCAGCTGTATGGCCCGGACAACCCGCTGGAAGTCATCAGCCGCGCTGAAAAAGTCGAGCTGCTCAAGCGTGTCGATGCCGCTACCCGCGCCCTCGACCCGCGGATCCAGCAAGTCACCGTGAGCATGGCCGGGGTCTGGGAACGCATTCTGGTGGCCTCCACTGACGGTGGTCTGGCTGCCGATATCCGCCCGCTGGTGCGCTTCAATGTCAGCGTCATCGTCGAGCAAAATGGCCGTCGCGAACGCGGCGGCCATGGCGGTGGCGGGCGTACCGACTACCGTTACTTTCTCACCGACGACCGTGCAATGGGTTATGCCCGTGAAGCATTGCGCCAAGCACTGGTCAACCTCGAAGCCGTACCGGCCCCGGCAGGCACCATGCCAGTGGTGCTGGGCTCGGGCTGGTCCGGCGTGCTGTTGCACGAAGCCGTGGGCCACGGCCTGGAAGGCGACTTCAACCGCAAGGGCAGCTCTGCCTACAGCGGGCGCATGGGTGAAATGGTCGCCTCGAAGCTGTGCACCATCGTCGATGACGGCACCCTGGCCGGCCGCCGTGGCTCGCTGAGCGTGGATGACGAAGGTACCCCGACCGAGTGCACCACCCTGATTGAAAACGGCGTGCTCAAGGGCTACATGCAGGACAAGCTCAATGCCCGCCTGATGGGCGTGGCCCGCACCGGCAACGGCCGTCGCGAATCCTATGCGCACTTGCCGATGCCGCGCATGACCAACACCTACATGCTGGGTGGCGAGAGCGATCCGGCGGAGATCATCGCCTCGGTGAAAAAGGGCATCTACTGCGCCAACCTGGGCGGTGGTCAGGTCGATATCACCAGCGGCAAGTTTGTGTTCTCCACCAGCGAAGCCTATTTGATTGAAGACGGCAAAATCACTCGCCCAGTCAAAGGCGCGACCCTGATTGGCAACGGACCGGAAGCAATGAGCAAGGTGTCGATGGTCGGCAACGACCTGTCGCTGGACAGCGGCGTGGGAACGTGTGGCAAGGACGGGCAGTCGGTGCCGGTAGGTGTCGGCCAGCCAACCCTGAAGATTGACGCGATCACTGTAGGCGGTACGGGCGGTTGAGGGGAGGTCCCGTGAAGGTTGCCAGGCAACCTTCACGGGTACGAGGCTTAACGCAGACCGCGTTGAGTCTCGTCCAACCCACGGATGTACTTGAACAATTTGCGGCTTGAAGCCGGTGCCTTGTTATGAGCCAGCTCGTGTTTGGCCTGACGTATCACCGAACGCATTTGCTGGCGGTCGGCTTCAGGGAACTCGGCAACAAACTTTTCCAGTACAGCGTCATCACCCTCGATCAAGCGATCACGCCAGCGCTCGAGGTTGTGAAAACGTTCGTTGTACTGGCGAGAAGAGGCATCGACTTGATCGATCAAGGCAAGAATTTCGTCAAGCGGTTGATCGCGCATCAGTTTGCCGATGAACATCATATGGCGCTTGCGCGCAATATGAGCCGTGTGTTTTGGAGCATCTGCCAAAGCCTTACGCATAGCGTCAGTCAGGGGCATTTTGTTCAGCAAGTCAGGCTTGAGTGTCGTGAGACGCTCGCCCAGATCAACCAGAGCATGAAGCTCGCGTTTGACCTGCGATTTGCTTTTTTCGCCGTCGAAGGCGTCGTCGTAAGAATCAACCATGGTGGCAGTCCGCAAAGAAACGCCGCCATGATAACCAGTCGGGGGCCGCTTGTCCGGCCCGGTCGCTCGGCGGCCCTGCCGAAAACAGAATTTGAGTGGAGAAAACCATGAGTGCAGTTCAAAGCGTCGGCCCGCAGGCCTTGCCGGCACTGCAGGAACAGGTCGAGCAAATCATTGCCGAAGCCAGGCGCCAGGGCGCCAGCGCCTGTGAAGTCGCCGTGTCGCTGGAGCAGGGTTTGTCGACCTCGGTACGTCAGCGCGAAGTTGAAACCGTAGAGTTCAACCGTGACCAGGGTTTTGGCATCACCCTCTATGTAGGCCAGCGCAAAGGCTCGGCCAGCACCTCGGCCACCGGCCCGGAGGCCATCCGCGAAACCGTCGCTGCTGCCCTGGCGATCGCCAAACACACTTCGGAAGACGAAAGCTCGGGTTTGGCCGATGCCAGCCTGATGGCGCGTGAACTGAAAGACTTTGATGTGTTCCACACCTGGGACATCACCCCCGAGCAGGCCATTGAAAAGGCCCTGGCCTGTGAAGCGGCAGCATTTGATGCCGACAGCCGGATCAAGAACGCCGATGGCACCACCCTCAGCACCCATCAGGGCTGCCGTGTATACGGCAACAGCAATGGCTTTATCGGTGGCTCGGCTTCCACCCGGCATAGCCTCAGCTGCGTGATGATCGCCGAAGGTGACGGCCAGATGCAGCGTGACTACTGGTATGACGTCAATTGCCAGGGCGAGTTGTTGATGGACGCCGTGAGCATTGGCCAGCGCGCCGCCGAGCGCGCTGCCCGCCGCCTTGGCTCGCGTCCGGTACCCACTTGCGAAGTGCCGGTGCTGTTCTCGGCCGAACTGGCTGGCGGCCTGTTCGGCAGTTTCCTGGGTGCCATCTCGGGCGGCAACCTGTACCGCAAGTCGTCGTTCCTGCTCGATGCGATGGGCCAGCAAATTTTCCCTGAATGGCTGACCCTGGACGAGCGCCCGCACCTGATGCGCGCCATGGGCAGCTCATCGTTCGACAACGACGGCCTGGCCACCTACGCCAAGCCGTTTATCAAGGACGGCGAGCTGGTTTCGTACATCCTCAGCACCTACTCCGGACGCAAGCTGGGCATGCCGAGCACTGCCAACGCCGGCGGCGTGCATAACCTGTTCGTGACCCACGGCGACGAAGACCAGGCGGCATTGATCCGGCGCATGGGCCGTGGTTTGTTCGTCACGGAGCTGATGGGCAGCGGCCTGAACATGGTCACCGGCGACTACTCCCGTGGCGCGGCGGGTTTCTGGGTCGAGAATGGCGAAATCCAGTTCCCGGTTCAGGAAGTGACCATTGCCGGCAATATGCGCGACATGTTCAAACAGATCGTGGCCGTGGGCAACGACCTGGAACTGCGCAGCAATATCCGCACCGGCTCGGTGCTGATCGAACGCATGATGGTGGCGGGTAGCTAAACGCTGCTCTGTTCCATGCCAAGGCGTATCACTGAATCGGTGATACGCCTTTTTTGTGTTTGTGCACCCCATCCTTTAGCAGGCTTGTTTTGATAATCAATATCGCTTAATAATGAATCTCATTATCGAGTGAGCCTGGGTCATGAGTTCTGCGTTGCGTGAAGGGCCGTATCTAGAAAGCTGGCGCTGGATGAGCCGCCAGATCCGTTGCGCGCTGGCACCGAACGAGCCGCGCCTGATCGAGCATTACCTGGCCGAAGGCCGCTATCTTGCCGGCTGTACGGCCACCTCCCCGTGGTTGATTGCCGTGACCACCTTCCGGCTGTTGCTCGACACCGCTACCGACACCGCGCTGCCGTGGCACTGGCGCACCCTGTGTCTGGACAACGCGTGGCGCCCGCTGCGCGACCTCGAAACCCAAGCCCTGTGCAACTGCCGGCTCAAGCGCTGGCAAAGCTTTGCCTGGCAGTTGGCAACCTGCGAGCTCGAACCTTCAATTTCTTTAACAGAACTGGTGCAAGGATTTCCCGATGAGTAACACTCGTATCGAACGCGACAGCATGGGTGAGTTGCGTGTACCTGAGGCCGCGCTATACGGCGCGCAAACCCAGCGTGCGGTCGACAACTTCCCGATCAGCCATCAACGCATGCCTGCGCAATTCATCCGCGCGCTGATCCTCGCCAAAGCCGCCGCAGCCCAGGCCAACGTCGAGCTCAAGCAAATCACGGCGGCGCAGGGCGAGGCCATTGTCGAAGCGGCACAAATCCTGCTGACCGGCGATTACATGGAGCACTTTCCGGTGGATATTTTCCAGACCGGCTCGGGCACCAGTTCCAACATGAATGCCAATGAAGTGATTGCCACCCTGGCCACGCGGTTGCTGGGCGAGCCGGTGAACCCCAACGATCACGTCAACTGCGGGCAAAGCAGTAACGACATTATCCCGACCACCATCCATGTCAGCGCTGCACTGGGCCTGCACGAGCAGTTGCTGCCGGCGCTGAGCCATCTGGTGCAGGTTATCGAGCGCAAGGCGATCGAGGTTCATGCCTATGTCAAAACCGGGCGCACCCATTTGATGGACGCCATGCCGGTACGCATGAGCCAGGTGCTCAATGGCTGGGCGCAGCAACTCAAGGCCAATATCGAGCATTTGCACAACCTGCAGCCGGCGCTGCAATCCCTGGCCCAGGGCGGTACCGCAGTGGGCACCGGGGTTAACGCCCACCCGCAGTTTGCTGCGTTATTCAGTCAGCAACTCAGCGAGCTGACCGGGGTGGTCTTCACGCCGGGCAAGGACCTGTTTGCCCTGATTGGGTCGCAGGACACCGCAGTGGCTGTTTCTGGTCAGTTGAAGGCCACGGCAGTGTCACTGATGAAAATCGCCAACGACCTGCGCTGGATGAACTCCGGCCCCCTGGCCGGCCTGGGCGAGATCGAACTTGAGGCGTTGCAGCCGGGCTCGTCGATCATGCCGGGCAAGGTCAACCCGGTGATACCGGAAGCTACGGCGATGGTCGCAGCGCAGGTGATCGGTAATGACGCGGTGATCACCGTGGCAGGCCAGTCCGGCAACTTTGAGTTGAACGTGATGCTGCCGGTCATTGCGCAAAACCTACTCAGCAGCATCGAGCTGATGGCCAATTCAAGCCGCCTGCTGGCCGACAAGGCCATTGCCAGTTTCAAGGTCAACGAAGCCAAGCTCAAGGAAGCGCTGTCGCGCAATCCGATCCTGGTCACGGCGCTGAACCCGATCATCGGCTATCAAAAGGCCGCCGAAATCGCCAAGACCGCCTACCAGCAGGGGCGCCCGGTAATAGACGTGGCCCTCGAATACACCGACCTGTCGCGCAGCCAGCTCGAGGTCCTGCTGGACCCCGAAAAACTGACCGCCGGCGGCGTTTAACCCGATAAACACTGCTTTGGAGGTTCACATGGAGCACTGGAAACGCACGATCGAAAGAGCCAACCGCTGTTTCGCCGAAGGCGAGCTGGTCGATGCCCGCGAACACTACCTGCAGGCACTGGCGCTGGCCCAGGTGTTGTTCGAGCGCTGGAGTGATGCCGACGAAGCAGTGGCCGCCTGTGTCATTTCACACCACAACCTGGCGGATCTGCACTTGCGCCTCAACCAGCCGGAAGAGAGCGTCGAATACCTCTGCGCAATTCACCAGCGGTTGCTGCAAACCATGCAGAGCCCGCGCCTGCCGACCGCATTGCGCGAAGCGGCGCTGCGTCAGAGCAGCAAGACCTATGTAGAGCTTTTGAACTTTATCAGCGAGCACGGCGAATACCCGCGCTCCAATCTGTTGCTCAAAAGCAACGTGGCTCAAAGCAGCCATGAGTTCTCGACCGTTAGCGGCCATCACTTAGGAGCACATTGATATGACTTATACCTTGCCTGCCTTGCCTTACGCCTACGACGCGCTTGAGCCGCATATTGACGCGCAAACCATGGAAATCCACTACACCAAGCATCACCAGACCTATATCAATAACCTCAACGCGGCCGTCGAGGGCACCGAATGGGCCAAATGGCCGGTGGAAAAACTGGTGGCCAGTGTTAACCAGTTACCCGAAAAACTGCGAGCGGCAGTCATCAACCAGGGTGGCGGGCATGCCAACCACTCGTTGTTCTGGGAAGTCATGAGCCCCAAAGGCGGGGGCAAGCCCGAAGGTGCGCTGGCCAAGGCCATTGACGAGCAGTTGGGCGGACTGGAGACGTTCAAGGAGAACTTCACCAAGGCGGCGCTGACGCGTTTTGGCAGTGGTTGGGCCTGGTTGAGCGTGACCCCGCAAAAAAAACTGGTGATCGAAAGCAGCGGTAACCAGGACAGCCCGCTGATGAACGGCAACACGCCGATTCTGGGGCTGGACGTGTGGGAACACGCTTATTACCTGCGTTATCAAAACCGTCGCCCGGAATACATCAATGCGTTCTACAACGTGATCAACTGGCCCGAAGTAGCTCGACGCTATCAAGCGGCGATTGGCTAAGCCCACCGAAAAGGATTCAGGCGGATTATGGGCACGCAAATTTTAGCGGTCGGGGGCGTGCGGATGTTTCGCTATGCCTTCGGTACGCTCTTGTTGTTGGCGGGCACGGCCTTGCTGGTTGCCAAGGGGTTGGTCTGGCTGGATCTGGAACCCAGGCTGCTGCGGGCGCTGCAGGGAGGTGCGTTGTGTGCGTTGGGCACGGCGCTAGGTGCAGTGCCGGTACTGGTTATTCGAAAAATGCCGGTGGCGGTCAGCGATACCTTGTTGGGTTTTGGGGCCGGGGTAATGCTGGCGGCTACGGCCTTTTCGCTGATCGTGCCGGGCATTGCGGCCGCGCAAAGCCTGGGTTTGTCGCCCTGGTCCGCCAGCGGGCTGATCAGCGTGGGGATCCTGCTGGGCGCATTTTGCCTGTTTCTGGTGGATCGCAAGGTGTCTGGCGCCGGGCCGGAGGTTTTTGTCAGTCGCCCCGGCGAGCCGGTCATTGCACCGCGCATCTGGTTGTTTGTGATTGCGATTGTGGCGCACAACATTCCTGAGGGCATGGCGGTGGGGGTGTCGGCAGGTGGCGGCATGCCAGATGCCGATAGCCTGGCGATGGGGATTGCCTTGCAGGATGTGCCGGAGGGGCTGGTAATTGCCCTGGTGCTGGCTGGGGCGGGCATGTCGCGGGTCAAGGCGTTCTTGATTGGCGCGGCTTCAGGGCTGGTTGAGCCGGTGTTTGCGGTGCTGTGTGCCTGGCTGGTCAATCTGGCCGAAGTATTGTTGCCGTTGGGGTTGGCATTGGCGGCCGGGGCGATGCTGCTGGTGGTCACCCAGGAAGTCATCCCCGAGTCGCGGCGCAATGGCCACGAGAAGCTGGCAAGCCTGGGCTTGTGCGTCGGCTTTTGCCTGATGATGGTGATGGATACGGCGCTGGGCTGAGCAGGGGGGATTAACCTGTAGATACTCTATTGCCGGTCAAGGGGCCTTTGTAGCAGCTGACTCGCGGAGCGAGGCTGCGTCGCAGTGGCGCACCAAACCGGACGTAGCCTCGTTCTACTCGTCAACTGCTACAGGTGGGAGGGTGATCTGGGTGTGAAGTCTGTAGCCGCTGCCGCAGGCTGCGATCGAGCGCGAAGCGGTCGCGCTTTTGTGGGCATGAACACCCTTCGGGCCTTATCGCAGCCTTAGGCAGCGGCTACAGGTTGATGCACGGTTCGGTTACTCGCCTTCATCAAAATAGTTGTTGATCAGCGCGACCAGTGCGTCCAGTGCTTCCTGTTCCTTCTCACCCTCGGTTTTGAGGTGGATGGTGGTGCCCTTGCCGGCAGCCAGCATCATCATGGCCATGATGCTTTTGCCATCGACCATCGACTCAGGGGTGCGACCCGCCTGGATCTGACATGGAAACTGCCCTGCGATGCCGACAAACTTTGCCGATGCACGGGCGTGCAAGCCCAGTTTGTTGATGATTTCAATTTCCACTGCAGGCATCGCGGGGTAGATCCTTCAAGTAAGGTCGCGGTGGCGAACCTGGACGTTCTTCAGAGTTTCTTGCAGGCATTTGCCCAGGCGTTCGGTCAGGTACACGGAACGGTGATGCCCGCCCGTGCAGCCGATCCCGATGGTCACATAGGCGCGGTTGCTGGCCGCAAAGCGTGGTAGCCATTTAAGCAGGTAGCTGGAGATGTCCTGGTACATTTCTTCGACATCAGGCTGTGCCGCCAGGTAGTCGGCAACCGGCTGGTCCAGCCCTGACTGCTCGCGCAGCTCGGGTTTCCAGTACGGGTTGGGCAGGCAGCGCACGTCAAATACCAGGTCGGCATCCACCGGCATCCCGCGCTTGAAGCCAAACGACTCCACCAAAAAGGCAGTACCGGGTTCCGGCTTGTTCAGCAGGCGCAGCTTGATCGTGTCACGCAGCTGGTACAGGTTCAGGTTGGTGGTGTTGATGGTCAGGTCGGCGAGGTCGGCAATCGGACCCAGCAGCTGGGTTTCATCGCGAATGGCCTCGGCCAGCGAGCGGCTCGCACTGCTGAGCGGGTGGCGCCTGCGGGTTTCCGAGAAGCGCTTGAGCAGGGTTTCTTCGTCGGCATCCAGGTACAGCACATCGCACTGAATATGTCGGCTGCGAACCTCTTCAAGCAACTGAGGGAAGCGGGACAGGTGGCTGGGCAGGTTGCGCGCATCGATCGATACGGCCACCAGCGGTTGCGCCAGCTCGGTGTGAATCAACGCCCGCTCGGCCAGTTCCGGCAGCAGGCCGGCTGGCAAGTTGTCGATGCAATAGAAACCGTTGTCTTCAAGGACGGCGAGGGCAGTGCTTTTACCGGAGCCGGAGCGTCCGCTGACTATGACTAAGCGCATGATTAATGACCGTTCTGTACGTCCAGAACAACCTGGTACAACGCTTCGTTGCTAGGTGCACTGCGCAGTCTTTCGCGCACGTCTTTACGATCGAGCATGCTGGCAATCTGCCGGAGCAGTTCCAGGTGTGCATCGGTTGCCGCTTCTGGCACCAGCAAAACGAAAAGCAGGTCGACCGGCGCGCCATCGATGGCGTCGAAATCTATGGGGGCGTCGAGGTGCAGCAAGGCGCTCACAGGCGACTCGCAACCCTTGAGGCGGCAATGGGGTATGGCAATGCCGTTACCGAAACCGGTGGAACCCAGTTTTTCACGGGCAATAAGGCTCTCAAAAACATCCTGCATTTCGAGACCAGGCACTTCGCGGCTGATCAGGTTGGCAATATGTTCGAGTGCGCGCTTTTTACTGCCGCCCGGCGCGTTCACCAGGGAACGGCCGGGGGTCAGGATACTTTCAAGTCGGATCATGGGTAGGGAGTATTAACGACCGGTCGCGCCCTGGAGCAGGCTTTGGGTCTTTTCCTTATGCTTTTTCAGTTGGCGATCAAGCTTGTCAGTGAGCAGATCAATGGCGGCATACATGTCGTCATGCTCGGCGTTGGCAACGACTTCTCCTCCATGGATGTGCAAGGTGGCCTCGATTTTCTGTTTCAGTTTTTCGACCGCCATCGTTACCTGTACGTTGGTAATCTTGTCGAAGTGACGCTCCAGTCGGTCGAGTTTTTCGCCGATGTATGCGCGTAGCGGTTCGGTGACTTCCAGTTGGTGTCCACTGATGTTGACTTGCATACAGTTTCTCCTTTGATGCCATTGCATAAAGCGGCAGGCCGAGCAGCCTGCCACTGAAACGCCGGGGTCCGTGGCTTACATCAAACGCTTGCGTTCGCTCGAAGGCGCTATCCCGAGGGATTCGCGGTACTTGGCGACGGTGCGACGGGCTACCTGAATACCTTGTGCCTCCAGTAAACCAGCGATCTTGCTGTCAC
The DNA here is from genome assembly GCF_900105835.1 of Pseudomonas fragi. NCBI lineage: Bacteria > Pseudomonadati > Pseudomonadota > Gammaproteobacteria > Pseudomonadales > Pseudomonadaceae > Pseudomonas > Pseudomonas fragi. Next base: position 2,226,374 of record NZ_LT629783.1, on the reverse strand, counting down.
TCAACGGCTTTTTCTGATTTTCCGCAGCAACCAGTTTTTTGATGATGGCACGGATCGCGGTGGAGGAGCATTCGCCGCCTTCAGAGGTGCTGACGTGGCTGGAGAAAAAGTACTTGAGTTCATAAATACCCCGTGGGGTATGCATGAATTTTTGCGTAGTCACCCGGGAAATGGTGGATTCGTGCATGCCCACCGCTTCGGCGATGTCGTGCAGAACCAGGGGCTTCATGGCCTCGTCGCCATGCTCCAGAAACCCGCGCTGATGCTCGACGATCTGGGTCGCCACTTTCATCAGGGTTTCGTTGCGGCTTTGCAGGCTTTTGATAAACCAGCGTGCTTCCTGCAACTGGTTACGCATAAAGGTGTTGTCGGCGCTGGTGTCGGCCCGGCGGACGAAACCTGCATATTGTGCGTTCACCCGCAGGCGCGGCACGGACTCCTGGTTAAGCTCCACCAGCCAGCGCTCGTTGTCCTTGCGCACGATCACGTCTGGAACAACATATTCAGCTTCGCTGGATTCGATTTGCGAGCCCGGGCGCGGGTTGAGGCTCTGGACCAGTTCGATTACCTGGCGCAGCTCGTCTTCCTTGAGCTTCATGCGGCGCATCAACTGGCTGTAGTCGCGTGCGCCCAGCAGGTCGATATAGTCGCTGACCAGGCGCTTGGCTTCGTTCAGCCAGGGCGTCTTGGCTGGCAACTGACGCAATTGCAGCAGCAGGCATTCGCCCAGGTTGCGCGCGCCGATGCCGGCGGGTTCGAATTGCTGGATGCGGTGCAGGACGGCTTCGATTTCGTCGAGCTCGATGTCCAGTTCCGGATCAAAGGCTTCGAGGATTTCTTCGAGGCTTTCGTCCAGGTAGCCCTGGTTATTGATGCAGTCGATCAGGGTGACACCGATCAGGCGATCGGTGTCGGACATCGGTGCCAGGTTCAGTTGCCACAACAGGTGGCTTTGCAGGCTTTCGCCGGCCGAGGTACGGGTGGTGAAGTCCCACTCGTCATCGTCGTTGCTGGGCAGGCTGCTGGCGCTGGTCTGGTAGATGTCTTCCCAGGCCGTGTCCACGGGCAGTTCGTTGGGAATGCGTTCGCCCCAGTCACCGTCTTCCAGGTTGTCTACGGTCTGCGCAGTTTCCTGGTAGGTGGGTTCCTGGACGTCGGTATTGGGCTTTTGCTCAATGTTGTCGGCAAGGGGGTCTGCATTGTCGAAGTCGTCGCCTTCTTCCTGGCGTTCGAGCATCGGGTTGGACTCCAGAGCCTCCTGGATTTCCTGTTGCAGGTCGAGGGTCGACAATTGGAGCAGGCGGATGGCCTGTTGCAGCTGAGGTGTCATTGTCAGCTGCTGGCCCATTCTCAGGACTAGCGATGGTTTCATGGCAGGGGCTTAACACCTTATTCGCCGGCGCACATGGCGCCATCCACTACAGGGCGCGTGAGCGCCAAACATAAGCAAATTATATGCCTGAAACTGGTGCGTTTGCCTAGGGGGCGGTCTAAATTAGTTTGTGGGAGATGAGCTGATCGAGAGCGCCCCTGGCGAGCATTCGGGCAATAAAAAGCTGGCGCATTTTTTACTGCCCGGATGCCCTGGCGGCCCTTGGTGTATCCGGGCTTACAGGCGGAACTCGTGGCCCAGGTAAACTTCCCGCACCAACTTGTTGGCCAGAATCGTTTCAGCATCGCCTTCGGCGATCAGTTGCCCGTCATTGACGATATAGGCGGTTTCGCAGATATCGAGGGTCTCACGGACATTGTGGTCGGTGATCAGCACACCGATGCCCTTGGCCTTGAGGTGGTAGATGATTTGCTTGATATCGCCCACCGAGATCGGGTCGACACCGGCAAAGGGTTCGTCGAGCAGGATGAACTTGGGGGCCGTGGCCAGTGCGCGGGCGATTTCTACCCGGCGACGCTCACCACCCGACAGGCTCATGCCGAGGTTGTCGCGAATGTGGTTGATATGGAATTCCTGCAGCAGGCTTTCCAGCTCCTTGCGACGCCCGGCCTTGTCCAGCTCCTTGCGGGTCTCGAGGATCGCCATGATGTTGTCGGCCACCGACAGCTTGCGAAAGATCGAGGCTTCCTGCGGCAGGTAACCGATACCGGCGCGTGCACGGCCGTGCATGGGCTCATGGCTGACGTCCAGGTCGTCGATCAGGACGCGGCCCTGGTCGGCATGCACCAGGCCCACAATCATGTAGAAGCAGGTGGTTTTGCCTGCGCCGTTAGGGCCGAGCAGGCCGACGATCTGCCCGCTGTCGATGGACAGGCTGACATCACGCACGACCTGGCGGCTCTTGTAGCTTTTGGCCAGATGCTGGGCTTTCAGAGTTGCCATTACTGGGCCTTCTGCTGGTCGGTTTTCTTCTTGGGCTGGATCACCATGTCGATGCGCGGGCGTGGCGCAGTGACATTGGCACCATTGGCCCGGCCGGCATTGGCGACCTGCTTGACCGTGTCGTAGACGATTTTCTCGCCTTCGGTGGTGTTGCCGTCGTTGATGACCTTGGCCTTGTCGATCAGCACGATGCGGTTTTGTGGCGCATGGTATTGAATGGTGACGGCATAAGCCTGAACCGGTTTGGGGTCGGTGGCTTTCTGCAGCTGTTCGAAGTAGGCCAGGTTGCCGACGGATGTAACCACGTCGATTTCGCCCGCAGCATTACGGGTAATGGTGACGGTGTTGCCGGTGATTTTCATCGAGCCCTGGGTGATGATGACATCGCCCTTGTAGGTGGCAACACCTTGCTTGTCATCCAGTTGCGCCTCGTTGGCCTGGATGCGGATAGGTTGTTCGTTGTCGTTTGGCAGAGCCCAGGCGCTCACGCTTCCCAGTGCGGCGCTCAAACTGAGCAATAAAGGGAGGGTTTTAACGAGACTCATACTGTCCTCTTACGTTGGACAGCAGGTCCATCCTGCCGTCTTTCAAATATGCTTTCATTCCCTTGCCAGTCGTTACGCCGCCAGCACCGTCGATTCTAACGTCTCGCTCGGTCTGCGCATATTCCTTCTGGGGGAATACAGTCATGCGGGTACTGGTAATAATGGTGGTGCGGTTTTTCTCGTCGGTACGCGCGATACGCACCGCGTCGATCAGCTCGACCTCGGTGCCGTCCGGGTTGACTTCACCGCGCTCGCTCTGCACATGCCACGGGTAAGCCGTGCCGCGGTAGAGCTGCATTTTAGGTTGGGTCAATTGAGTGACCTCGGAAGCCTTCAAATGTTCAAGCTTCTCGGACGTCATGTCGTACTGCAGCTTGCCGTCGGGCAGAAACTGACGGCTGTGTGCGTTGGTGGCGTAGTAGTCGATAGCGCTTTCATCCACCGCCAGGGTAGGGGTGTTGAGAAAGCGTTCCGGCCTGATATTCCAGTAGCCAACCGCTGCAAACAGCGAAGCAATCACTGCAAACAGCACTATTTGGCGAATCTTTTTGCTCAGCATAGAAAGCTCTATAGGTAGGCGGCGTGGGCTGCGTCCAGGCTGCCCTGGGCACGCAGAATCAGCTCGCAGAATTCGCGGGCGGCACCTTCGCCGCCTCGTGCCTGGGTTACCCCGTGGGCGTGTTCACGGACAAAGCTCGCGGCGTTGGCCACGGCCATGCCCAAACCTACCCGGCGGATAACCGGCAAGTCCGGCAAGTCATCGCCCAGGTAGGCAACCTGTTCATAGCTTAGGTTGAGTTGGCCAAGAAGCTCGTCCAGTACCACCAATTTGTCTTCACGACCCTGGTACAGGTACGGGATGCCCAGGTTTTGCGCGCGACGTTCGACCACCGGGGTCTTGCGGCCGCTGATGATTGCCGTTTGCACACCGGCGGCCATCAGCATCTTGATGCCCTGGCCGTCGAGGGTGTTGAAGGTCTTGAATTCGCTGCCATCTTCGAGGAAGTACAGGCGACCGTCGGTCAACACGCCATCAACGTCGAAAATGGCCAGCTTGATGCCCTTGCCGCGCTTGAGAAGTTCCTGGGTCATTACATTACTCCTGCGCGTAGCAGATCGTGCATGTTCAGGGCGCCCACCGGGCGGTCCTGCTTGTCGACCACCACCAGCGCGCTGATTTTGTGGTCTTCCATGATTTTCAGGGCTTCAGCCGCCAGCATGTCGGCGCGGGCGGTTTTGCCGTGCGGGGTCATGACCGTGTCGATGGTGGCGTTGCGGATATCGATTTCGCGGTCCAGGGTGCGGCGCAGGTCGCCGTCGGTAAAGATCCCTGCCAGGCGTCCGTCTTCTTCTATCACAACGGTCATGCCCAGGCCCTTGTGGGTCATTTCCATCAGCGCTTCTTTAAGCAGTGTGCCGCGCACCACTTGTGGCAGCTCATCGCCGGAATGCATGACGTTTTCCACTTTCAGCAGCAGCCGACGGCCCAGTGCACCACCCGGGTGGGAGAAGGCGAAGTCTTCAGCGGTAAAACCGCGGGCTTCGAGCAGGGCAATGGCCAGTGCATCGCCCAGCACCAGGGTGGCGGTGGTGGAGGAAGTTGGTGCCAGGTTCAGCGGGCAGGCTTCCTGGGCCACGCGGGCATCCAGGCTGACATCGGCGGCCTTGGCCAGCGGCGACTCGGGGTTGCCGGTCATGCTGATCAACTTGATGCCCAGGCGCTTGATCAGTGGCAGCAGGGTGACGATTTCGGCGGTGGAACCGGAGTTGGACAGCGCGAGGATGATGTCATCGCGGGTAATCATGCCCATGTCGCCGTGGCTGGCTTCTGCCGGGTGAACAAAAAAAGCCGTGGTGCCGGTGCTGGCCAGGGTGGCGGCAATCTTGTTGCCGATATGTCCTGACTTGCCCATGCCGACCACGACCACCCGGCCTTTACTGGCCAGAATCATCTCGCAAGCGCGTACGAAATCTGCGTCGATATGCGACAGCAAGCCCTCTACGGCTTCCAGTTCGAGGCGGATGGTGCGTTGGGCGGATTGGATCAGGTCGCTGGATTGGCTCATGGTTGAAGTCGGGTAGCCTGAGAAAAGGCAAGGATTATAGCGGTTATGTAGGATTCCCTCACGCTTGATCGCTGTGCTTTATGGTCTGTGTTTGCAAAGTGCTCGTGTGTTTGCAGAAAAAACCGCTTTATTTCTCTGTACTGAGACTTAACCGGCACTCCTTCGGTCTTGGGCGGTCACTATGAGCAGTGGTATAGTTCGCCGCCAGTTCGGCCCGCCAGGGAACGCGTGCTTCTTCACAAGAAGTTTGGTGTCCGGGTGAGAGGCAGAGGCTGCATCGCAAGGAGTTTAGATGAGCGCCGATAACGCCTACGCGGTCGAGCTGAAGGGAGTGTCCTTCAAGCGCGGCACGCGCAGCATCTTCAATAATGTCGATATTCGTATCCCGCGTGGCAAGGTCACGGGGATCATGGGCCCGTCGGGCTGCGGCAAGACCACACTTTTGCGCCTTATGGGCATGCAACTGCGTCCCAGCAGCGGTGAAGTGTGGGTCAACAATCAAAACCTGCCGGCCCTGTCGCGCAGTGATTTGTTTGATGCCCGCAAGCACATGGGCGTGTTGTTTCAGAGCGGTGCGCTGTTTACCGATCTGGACGTGTTCGAGAACGTTGCTTTCCCGCTGCGGGTGCATACCGAGCTGCCGGAAGAAATGATCCGTGACATCGTGCTGCTTAAATTGCAGGCGGTGGGCTTGCGCGGGGCCATCGACCTGATGCCCGACGAGTTGTCCGGCGGCATGAAGCGCCGGGTGGCACTGGCGCGGGCGATTGCCCTGGATCCGCAGATCCTGATGTATGACGAGCCCTTCGTGGGCCAGGACCCGATTGCAATGGGGGTGCTGGTACGCCTGATTCGTCTGCTCAACGATGCGCTGGGCATTACCAGTATCGTGGTGTCTCACGATCTGGCTGAAACCGCGAGCATTGCCGACTATCTGTATGTGGTGGGTGATGGTCAGGTGCTGGGGCAGGGCACGCCTGAAGAATTGATGAACGCCGATAACCCGCGCATTCGCCAGTTCATGACCGGCGATCCGGATGGCCCGGTTCCGTTTCACTTTCCGGCGTCGGACTACCGAACCGATCTACTGGGGAAGCGCTGATGCGCAAGATTTCATTAATGGACCGTATCGGCCTGTTCGGCCGGGCCGGGATCGATACCGTGGCGGTACTGGGGCGCTCGGCAGTGTTCCTGTTTCATGCCCTGCTGGGGCGTGGCGGTATCGGCGGCGGGTTTGGCTTGCTGATCAAGCAGCTGCACTCCGTGGGCGTCATGTCGCTGGTGATTATCGTCGTGTCCGGCATATTTATCGGCATGGTGCTGGCCTTGCAGGGCTTCAGCATCCTGTCCAGCTATGGTTCCGAACAGGCCGTGGGGCAGATGGTGGCCCTGACCCTGTTGCGCGAGCTGGGGCCGGTGGTGACCGCCTTGCTGTTCGCCGGGCGCGCGGGGTCGGCGCTGACTGCCGAAATCGGCAACATGAAGTCGACCGAGCAGTTGTCCAGTCTGGAAATGATCGGTGTCGATCCGCTCAAGTACATCATCGGGCCACGGTTGTGGGCCGGGTTCATTTCCCTGCCGGTGCTGGCAATGATTTTCAGCGTGGTCGGGATCTGGGGTGGTTCGTGGGTGGCTGTGGACTGGCTGGGCGTCTACGACGGTTCCTACTGGGCCAATATGCAAAACAGCGTAACCTTCAGTGGTGACGTCGTTAACGGGATCATCAAAAGCATCGTCTTTGCCTTTGTGGTGACCTGGATTGCCGTGTTTCAAGGTTATGACTGTGAGCCCACTTCAGAGGGGATCAGCCGTGCCACTACCAAGACCGTGGTGTATGCCTCACTGGCAGTCCTCGGGCTGGACTTTATTTTGACCGCCTTGATGTTTGGAGATTTCTGATGCAAAACCGCACCATGGAAATCGGTGTCGGCCTGTTCCTGCTGGCTGGCATCCTGGCTTTGCTGTTGCTTGCCCTGCGGGTCAGCGGGCTGTCCCCGACGGCGAGTACCGACACTTACAAGCTCTATGCCAATTTTGACAATATTGCCGGCCTGACCGTGCGCGCCAAGGTCACTATGGCTGGCGTGACCATCGGCAAGGTGACGGCAATCGACCTGGACCGTGACAACTACATGGCCCGCGTCACATTGCAGCTCGAAAAAGCGGTGGATAACCTGCCTGTGGATTCGACAGCGTCTATTCTCACAGCTGGCCTGCTGGGCGAGAAGTACATCGGCATCAGCGTGGGTGGCGAAGACGCCATCCTCAAGGATGGTGGCACCATTCACGACACGCAGTCGTCGCTGGTCCTTGAAGACCTGATCGGCAAATTCCTGCTCAATACCGTTAGCAAAGACGCCAAATAAGGAGCTTTTAGATGATTTCTCTCTTGCGCCGTGGCCTGCTGGTAATACTGGCCGCAGCCCTGCCTCTGGTGGCGAATGCCGCGCCGGGGCAGTCGGCCCATGACATCGTTTCAGATACCACGACCCGCTTGCTGGCCGACCTTGCGGCCAACAAGGAGCAATACAAGCAAAGCCCGAGCAAGTTCTACGATGCCCTGAACGAAATCGTCGGCCCTGCGGTAGATGTCGATGGCATCTCCAAAAGCATCATGACGGTCAAGTACTCGCGCAATGCAACGCCTGCCCAGATGCAGCGCTTTCAAGAGAACTTCAAGCGCAGCCTGATGCAGTTCTATGGCAATGCCTTGCTTGAGTTCAAGAACCAGGGCATCACCGTTGGCCCGGCCAAGGACGAAAGCGGCGATCGCACCAGTGTCGACATGACCGTCAAGGGTGACAACGGCGCCATCTACCCACTGTCCTATACCCTTAACAAGGTCAACGGCGAGTGGAAAGTGCGTAACGTGATCATCAATGGCATCAATATCGGCAAGCTGTTCCGTGATCAGTTCGCCGATGCCATGCAGCGCAACGGCAACAACCTGGATAAAACCATCGACAACTGGGCGGGTGAAGTGGCCAAGGCCAAGCAGACCACTGATGCAGCTTCGCCCAAGGCAGCTGCGCAATGAGTGAAGCGGCCATCACCCTGGCCGGCGAGAGCGAGTTGCGCCTCAGTGGCGTGCTCGATTATCAGACTGGCCCGCGCTTGCGCACAGAAGGCCAGGCCCTGATCAACAAAGCCCTGGCCAAAGAGCTGGTGGTTGATTGCTCGGGCGTCACCAAATCCAGCAGTGTCGGTTTGTCGCTGCTGCTGTGTTATATCCGTGATGCCCAGGCCCTGAACAAGCCATTGAGCATTCGTGCCATGCCCGAAGACATGCGTGAAATCGCCCAGGTCTCGGGTGTGACCGAGTTGCTGGCACATCATTAATCGCCACTTACACAAAGCCCCCCCGTCAGAGTCCTGTTATGCGGGGTTCGCAGGCGCGGGGCTTTTTTGTATGATGGCCGACCCGCGCGCGTTAGGCGCCGATTGAGGTTGAGCATGCAGGCCGTAGAAGTGAAGAGCTTTCTTGAGGGAAAGCTGCCTGGTACCCAGGTAGAAGTTGAGGGCGAAGGCTGCAACTTTCAGCTGAACGTGATTAGTGACGAACTGGTGGCCTTGAGCCCGGTTAAACGTCAACAAAGCATCTATGCCCATTTGAACCCGTGGATCGCTGATGGCAGCATCCATGCGGTCACTATGAAATTCTTCAGCAGCGCGGCCTGGGCCGAGCGCACCTGAGCCCCCTGAGCCCATTGGCGTCGAGATTGTTATGGATAAATTGATTATTACCGGCGGTGCCCGTCTTGATGGCGAAATCCGCATTTCCGGGGCGAAGAACTCCGCCCTGCCGATCCTGGCAGCGACCTTGCTGTGCAACGGCCCGGTGACTGTAGCCAACCTGCCGCACTTGCATGACATCACCACCATGATCGAACTGTTCGGTCGCATGGGCATTGAGCCGGTGATCGATGAAAAGCTCAGCGTCGAAATCAACCCGAATACCATCAAGACCCTGGTAGCGCCGTACGAACTGGTGAAAACCATGCGTGCGTCGATCCTGGTGCTGGGCCCGATGGTTGCGCGCTTCGGTTATGCCGAAGTTGCCCTGCCAGGCGGTTGCGCCATCGGTTCGCGCCCGGTTGACCTGCACATCCGCGGCCTTGAAGCCATGGGCGCAGTGATCGACGTCGAAGGCGGCTATATCAAGGCCAAGGCGCCAGAAGGCGGCCTGCACGGTGCCAACTTCTTCTTCGATACCGTCAGTGTGACCGGTACCGAAAACATCATGATGGCTGCAGCGCTGGCCAATGGCCGCAGCGTCTTGCAGAACTCTGCACGCGAGCCTGAAGTCGTTGACCTGGCCAACTTCCTGAACGCCATGGGCGCCAAGGTCAGCGGTGCCGGCACCGACACCATCACCATCGATGGCGTCAAAGAGCTGCATCCGGCGACCTACCGCGTCATGCCGGACCGTATTGAAACCGGTACTTACCTGGTTGCAGCTGCCGTGACCGGCGGCCGTGTGAAGGTCAAGGACACGGATCCGACCATCCTTGAAGCCGTACTGGAAAAACTCAAGGAAGCGGGTGCAGAAATCACCACGGGTGAAGACTGGATCGAGCTGAACATGCACGGCAAGCGCCCTAAAGCGGTGAACGTGCGTACCGCTCCGTACCCGGCGTTCCCGACCGACATGCAGGCGCAGTTCATCTCGCTCAACGCCATTGCCGAAGGCACCGGTGCCGTGATCGAGACGATCTTCGAAAACCGCTTCATGCACGTCTACGAGCTGCACCGCATGGGCGCCAAAATCCAGGTCGAAGGCAACACTGCCATCGTCACTGGCACCGAGACCCTCAAGGGCGCGCCAGTCATGGCCACCGACCTGCGTGCTTCGGCCAGCCTGGTGATTTCGGCCCTGGTGGCTGAAGGCGATACCCTGATCGACCGCATCTACCACATCGACCGTGGTTACGAGTGCATCGAAGAAAAACTGCAAATGCTGGGTGCCAAAATCCGCCGCGTTCCGGGCTAGTTTTTGCTGTTTGGCATCATGGGCACAGGGATAGTGTCCAGCCGCCAGGTGACGTAACGGCTTGCAAGCGTTACCTTACCTGGCCTCGAATCGTTCAAGTCGAGCCTGATATCAGGCTCGATGCTTGTCCGGCGCCGATTGCGCACGGGCAAAAGTACCCTGATAAGGACTTACGTTTCCCATGTTGACCATTGCACTGTCCAAGGGCCGTATCCTGGACGACACCCTGCCGCTTCTGGCTGAAGCAGGCATTGTGCCGACCGAGAATCCGGACAAAAGCCGCAAGCTGATCATCCCGACCTCTCAGCCGGATGTACGCCTGCTGATCGTTCGTGCCACCGACGTGCCGACTTACGTTGAGCATGGTGCCGCCGACCTCGGTGTAGCTGGTAAAGACGTGCTGATGGAGTACGGTGGCCAGGGCCTGTACGAGCCGCTGGACCTTCAGATTGCCCAGTGCAAGCTGATGACTGCCGGTGCCATCGGTGTTGCCGAACCCAAGGGCCGCCTGCGCGTGGCCACCAAGTTCGTCAATGTCGCCAAGCGCTACTATGCCGAACAAGGCCGTCAGGTCGATATCATCAAGCTGTACGGCTCGATGGAACTGGCGCCACTGATTGGCCTGGCCGACAAGATCATTGACGTGGTCGACACCGGCAACACCTTGCGCGCCAATGGCCTGGAACCCCAGGAATTCATTGCCGCCATCAGCTCCCGCCTGGTGGTTAACAAGGCTTCGATGAAAATGCAGCACGCCCGTATTCAAGCCCTGATCGATACCCTGCGCAAAGCAGTGGAATCTCGACACCGCGGCTGACTCACCTGCGCGGCTTCTTGCCGCGCCCATCTATCCGCGTAATAGCCAGAAATCTCAGGTACCCACGCGGATGGCTTGGTAGTCTTGTGGTGCCTGAGCTGTGCAAAACCCCTATTCCAAGCATTCGCCCATTACCGAGGCCCTCGCTATGACCGCTCCCACTGCAATTCGCCGACTCAACGCTGCTGACCCGGACTTCGCGCAGCATCTGGATCATCTGCTGAGCTGGGAAAGTGTGTCTGACGACTCGGTCAACCAGCGTGTGCTCGACATCATCAAGGCCGTGCGCGAGCGCGGGGATGCCGCCCTGGTCGAATTCACCCAGCGCTTCGACGGCCTTGAAGTGGCCTCGATGGCTGACCTGATCCTGCCGCGCGAGCGCCTGGAACTGGCCCTGACCCGTATCACTGCGCCACAGCGTGAAGCCCTGGAAACAGCGGCACAGCGTGTGCGCAGCTACCACGAAAAACAGAAACAGGACTCCTGGAGCTACACCGAAGCTGATGGCACGGTGCTAGGCCAGAAAGTCACGCCACTGGATCGCGCCGGTCTGTACGTACCGGGTGGCAAGGCGTCGTACCCGTCGTCGGTGCTGATGAACGCGATTCCGGCCAAGGTTGCCGGCGTGACCGAAGTGGTGATGGTCGTGCCGACCCCGCGCGGTGAAATCAATGAGCTGGTGCTGGCTGCCGCCTGCATCGCGGGTGTTGACCGGGTGTTCACCATCGGTGGCGCACAAGCGGTTGCAGCACTGGCCTATGGCACCGAAAGCGTGCCTAAAGTCGACAAGGTGGTTGGCCCGGGCAATATCTATGTTGCCACCGCCAAGCGCCATGTGTTTGGCCAGGTGGGTATCGACATGATCGCCGGCCCTTCGGAGATTCTTGTGGTGTGCGACGGCCAGACCGACCCGGACTGGATAGCCATGGACCTGTTCTCCCAGGCCGAGCACGACGAAGACGCGCAGGCGATTCTGGTCAGCCCTGACGCCGAATTCCTCGACAAGGTAGCGGCCAGCATCGCCAAACTGCTGCCGACCATGGAGCGGGCCGAAATCATTGAAACCTCGATCAATGGTCGCGGCGCGCTGATTCTGGTCAACGACATGCAGCAGGCTATCGACGTCGCCAACCGCATTGCCCCGGAACACCTGGAGCTGTCGGTGGCTGACCCGCAGGCCTGGTTGCCGCAGATCCGCCACGCCGGCGCGATCTTTATGGGCCGTCACACCTCCGAGGCGCTGGGCGACTATTGCGCAGGCCCTAACCATGTATTGCCGACGTCCGGTACGGCGCGTTTTTCGTCGCCGCTGGGGGTGTATGACTTCCAGAAGCGCTCCTCGATCATTTTCTGCTCCGAGCAGGGTGCTTCCGAACTGGGCAAAACCGCTTCGATTCTCGCTCGTGGCGAGTCGCTGACCGGTCACGCCCGCAGTGCCGAATACCGCATCCTCGCCGACAAACAGGGGCAATAAGCATGAGCAAGTTCTGGAGTCCATTCGTAAAAGAGCTGGTGCCTTATGTGCCGGGTGAGCAACCGAAGCTGACCAAACTGGTCAAGCTCAACACCAACGAAAACCCCTACGGGCCTTCGCCTAAAGCGCTGGCAGCGATGCAGGCCGAGATCAATGACAACCTGCGTCTGTACCCGGACCCCAACAGCGACCTGCTCAAGCAGGCGGTGGCCGAGTACTACGGTGTGCAGACCGATCAGGTGTTCCTGGGCAACGGTTCGGATGAAGTGCTGGCCCATGTGTTCAACGGCCTGTTCCAGCACGACAAGCCGCTGCTGTTCCCGGATATCAGTTACAGCTTCTATCCGGTTTACTGCGGCTTGTACGGCATCAAATTTGATGCCGTGCCGCTGGATGAGCAGTTCCAGATCCAGCCTGCAGACTATGCCCGGGCCAATGGCGGGATCATCTTCCCGAACCCCAACGCCCCGACGGGTTGCCTGTTGGCGCTGGACGCCATCGAGCAGATCCTCAAGGCCAACCCTGATTCAGTGGTGGTCGTGGATGAAGCGTATATCGACTTTGGCGGCGAGACCGCCATCAGCCTGGTGGATCGCTACCCCAACCTGCTGGTGACCCAGACCCTGTCCAAGTCGCGCTCCCTGGCCGGTTTGCGGGTCGGCCTGGCGGTGGGCCACCCGGATCTGATCGAGGCGCTGGAGCGGATCAAGAACAGCTTCAACTCCTACCCGCTGGACCGCATCGCCATTGCTGGCGCGGCGGCGGCGTTTACCGACCGTGAGTACTTTGAGCACACCTGCCAGTTGGTGATCGACAGCCGTGAACAGGTGATCGGGCAATTGCAAGCGTTGGGTTTTGAAGTGCTGCCGTCGGCGGCGAACTTTATCTTCGCCCGTCACCCGGAGCACGATGCGGCGGCGCTGGCGGCCAGGTTGCGCGAGCAGGGCGTGATTGTGCGTCACTTCAAGCAACTGCGCATTGCCCAGTTCCTGCGCATCAGCATCGGCACGCCGGAGCAGAATGCGGCGTTGATTGAAGGGTTGTCGGATATCGAATAGAGGTTGACCACAGCTGTTGTGGGAGCGGGCTTGCTCGCGATGCAGGCGCCGCGGTAGCTCAGGCAAACCGCGGCGATACCCTCGCGAGCAAGCCCGCTCCCACATCAGGTGGGGAGGGCGCGCTGCTTACTCATCCTGCTGCGGCGGCTGCTCTTGCGGCGGTCGCAGGCCCACTGCGGCGGTGAGCTTGAGCTCTTTGCCGTTGCGCATGACCTGGATCGTGATCTTGTCCGAAGGCTTGATCCTTGCCACCTGGTTCATCGAGCGACGACCATCGCTGGCGGGTTCGCCATCAATGCTCAGAATCACGTCCCCCAGTTGCAAGCCGGCTTTTTGCGCCGGGCCATCACGGAAAATCCCCGCCACCACAATCCCCGGGCGACCACTCAGGCCAAACGATTCGGCCAGTTCCTGGGTCAACGGCTGCACCTCGATCCCCAGCCAGCCGCGAATCACCTGGCCGTGCTCGATAATCGACTTCATGACTTCCATGGCCAGGTTGATCGGAATCGCAAAGCCGATGCCCTGCGAACCACCGGACTTGGAGAAGATTGCGGTGTTGATCCCGGTCAGGTTGCCGTTGGCATCCACCAGCGCGCCGCCCGAGTTGCCAGGGTTGATCGCGGCATCGGTCTGGATAAAGTCTTCGTAGTTGTTCAGGCCCAACTGGTTGCGCCCGGTGGCGCTGATGATGCCCATGGTGGTGGTCTGGCCCACGCCAAACGGGTTGCCGATCGCCAGTGCGATATCACCGATGCGCAAGGTGTCCGAACGACCAATGGTGATGGCCGGCAAGTTCTTCAGGTCGATCTTCAGTACCGCGAGGTCGGTTTCCGGGTCGCTGCCGATGACCCGGGCGTGGGTTTCACGACCGTCCTTGAGAGCCACTACAATCTGGTCGGCCCCTGCGACCACATGGTTGTTGGTCAGCAAATAGCCTTCCGGGCTCATCAGTACCGCCGAACCCAGGCTGGACTCCATACGACGCTGTTTAGGCTCGTTGTTGCCGAAAAAGTGACGGAACTGCGGGTCTTCAAACAGGGGGCGGGCGTTTTTGTTCACCACCTTGGTGGTGTACAGGTTGGCCACGGCTGGCGCGGCACGCACCACGGCGTCGGCATAAGTCACCGGGCCCTGCTGCACGTAACTGGTTTGCGGGGCTTGTTGCAGATTGACGTCCAGGCTCGGCAGCCCAACCCATTGCGGGTAACGCTGAATAATCAGCAAAGCGATAAGCACGCCAGCCAGCAGTGGCCAGCCAAAGAAACGCAAAGCCTTAAACATTGAACTCAGTCCTGAAGGTTGCAGAGCCATTCTGACGGCCCATAATGGCGCCATTATACGAGGGCCGCCCGGCTCTGAACGCTATATTTAGGAGTCTTTTATGGCTGTCGCCTTGAGCACGCTGGTAGAAGAAGCAAATCGTTACCTCAACAGTGCCGCCATCAGTGATTATTGCCCCAATGGCCTGCAGGTCGAAGGTCGCCCGCAGGTGATGCGTATCGTCAGTGGCGTGACCGCCAGCCAGGCCTTGCTGGATGCCGCTGTCGAGGCCCAGGCTGACCTGATACTGGTGCACCACGGTTATTTCTGGAAGGGCGAAGACCCTTGCGTCACCGGCATGAAACAGCGCCGCCTGAAAACCCTGCTCAAGCACGATATCAGCCTGCTGGCCTATCACTTGCCGCTGGACCTACACCCTGAAGTGGGTAACAACGTGCAATTGGCCCGGCAGCTGGACATCACCGTCGAAGGCCCGCTGGAACCGGGCAATCCGAAAGTGGTGGGGCTGGTGGGCTCTTTGGCCGAGCCGATGACGGCTCGCGATTTTGCTCGCCGTGTGCAAGAGGCGCTGGGGCGCGAGCCGTTGCTGATTGAAGGCAGCGAGATGATCCGCCGCGTGGGCTGGTGTACCGGAGGCGGGCAGGGCTATATCGACCAGGCGGTATTGGCCGGGGTTGACCTGTATTTAAGCGGCGAGGCCAGCGAGCAAACGTTCCATAGTGCCCGCGAAAACGACATCAGCTTTATTGCCGCCGGCCATCACGCCACTGAGCGTTATGGCGTGCAGGCTTTGGGTGATTACCTGGCACGGCGATTTGCCCTGGAGCATCTGTTTATCGATTGCCCGAATCCGATTTGAACCCACCTCACTCCTCTCTGTGGGAGCGGGCTTGCTCGCGATGCAGGCAACGCGGTTTGCCTGCATCTGTGCGGCGCATTCATCGCGAGCAAGCCCGCTCCCACAGGGCTTGATGGCCAAACTCCGGGATCTATTCTTAGACCTTTTCGATCTAGTTGGCGCCATCTATAGAAGAGGGCGCTGTGCTAGCATTCGAGCCTCGAACACGGCCCGCAGGCCGTTCATAAGATAGCTTTCGTGAGTAGCCATGGTCGACAAACTGACGCACCTGAAACAGCTGGAGGCGGAAAGCATCCACATCATCCGCGAGGTGGCCGCCGAGTTCGATAACCCGGTGATGCTGTACTCGATCGGTAAAGATTCCGCCGTGATGCTGCACCTTGCACGCAAGGCGTTTTTCCCTGGCAAGCTGCCGTTTCCGGTGATGCATGTCGACACCCAGTGGAAATTCCAGGAGATGTACCGCTTTCGCGACAAGATGGTTGCCGAGCTGGGCCTGGACCTGATCACTCACGTCAACCCGGACGGCGTGGCGCAAGGGATCAACCCCTTCACCCACGGCAGCGCCAAGCACACCGACATCATGAAAACCGAGGGCCTGAAGCAGGCTCTGGACAAATACGGCTTCGATGCAGCCTTTGGTGGCGCGCGTCGCGACGAAGAAAAATCCCGGGCCAAAGAGCGCGTGTACTCCTTCCGTGACAGCAAGCACCGCTGGGACCCGAAAAACCAGCGCCCCGAGTTGTGGAACGTCTACAACGGTAACGTCAACAAGGGCGAATCCATCCGTGTGTTCCCGTTGTCGAACTGGACCGAGCTGGACATCTGGCAGTACATCTACCTCGAAGGCATCCCGATCGTGCCGCTGTACTTCGCTGCCGAGCGCGACGTGATCGAGAAGAACGGCACGCTGATCATGATCGACGACGAGCGTATCCTTGAGCACCTGTCTGACGAAGACAAGGCGCGCATCGTCAAGAAAAAGGTCCGCTTCCGTACCCTGGGCTGCTACCCGCTGACCGGTGCGGTGGAGTCCGAGGCTGAAACCCTGACCGACATCATCCAGGAAATGCTCCTGACGCGAACTTCCGAGCGCCAGGGCCGAGTCATCGATCACGATGGCGCCGGCTCAATGGAAGATAAAAAACGTCAAGGTTATTTCTAAGGGGTTGTCATGTCGCACCAATCTGATTTGATCAGCGAGGACATCCTCGCCTACCTGGGCCAGCACGAACGCAAAGAAATGCTGCGCTTCCTGACCTGCGGCAACGTCGACGACGGCAAGAGCACCCTGATCGGGCGCCTGCTGCACGACTCCAAGATGATCTACGAAGACCATCTGGAAGCCATTACCCGCGACTCGAAAAAAAGCGGTACCACGGGCGACGATATCGACCTGGCGTTGCTGGTGGACGGTCTGCAAGCCGAGCGCGAGCAGGGCATCACCATTGACGTGGCGTATCGCTATTTCTCTACCGCCAAGCGCAAATTCATCATTGCCGACACCCCTGGCCATGAGCAGTACACCCGCAACATGGCCACCGGTGCATCCACCTGTGACCTGGCGATCATTCTGGTCGATGCCCGTTACGGCGTGCAGACCCAGACCCGTCGCCACAGCTTTATTGCCTCGTTGCTGGGCATCAAGCATATCGTTGTGGCCATCAACAAGATGGACCTCAAGGGTTTCGACGAAGGTGTGTTCGAGTCGATCAAGGCCGACTACCTGAAGTTCGCCGAAGGCTTGAAAATGAAGCCAACCAGCCTGCACTTTGTGCCGATGTCCGCCCTTAAAGGCGACAACGTGGTGAACAAGTCCGAGCGCTCGCCGTGGTACACCGGCCAGTCGCTGATGGAAATCCTCGAAACCGTGGAAGTGGCGGCCGACCGCAACCTCACCGACTTGCGCTTCCCGGTGCAGTACGTGAACCGTCCGAACCTGAACTTCCGTGGTTTTGCCGGCACCCTGGCCAGCGGTATCGTGCACAAGGGCGATGAAATCGTCGTATTGCCGTCGGGCAAGAGCAGCCGGGTCAAATCCATCGTCACCTTTGAAGGTGAGCTGGAACACGCCGGCCCGGGCCAGGCGGTCACCCTGACCATGGAAGACGAGATCGACATCTCCCGTGGCGACCTGCTGGTGCATGCCGACAACGTGCCGCTGGTGACCGACAACTTCGAAGCCATGCTGGTGTGGATGGCGGAAGAGCCGATGCTGCCGGGCAAGAAGTACGACATCAAGCGCGCGACCAGCTATGTGCCGGGTTCGATTGCCAGCATCGTCAACAAGGTCGATGTGAACACCCTGGAAGAAGGCCCGGCCAGCGCCTTGCAACTGAACGAGATCGGCAAGGTCAAGATCAGCCTCGACGCACCGATCGCCCTGGACGGTTACGCCAGCAACCGCACCACCGGTTCGTTCATCATCATCGACCGCCTGACCAATGGCACCGTGGGTGCAGGCATGATCGTGGCCCAGCCGTTGAGTCATGGCAGTGCGACCCATCACGGCAAATTGGCCCATGTGACCGTCGAAGAGCGTGCCCAGCGCTTTGGCCAACAGCCGGCCACTGTGTTGTTCAGCGGCTTGTCTGGCGCCGGCAAGAGCACCCTGGCCTACGCGGTTGAGCGCAAGCTGTTCGATATGGGCCGTGCGGTATTCGTGCTGGATGGCCAGAACCTGCGCCATGACCTGAACAAGGGATTGCCGCAGGACCGTGCCGGGCGCACGGAAAACTGGCGCCGTGCTGCGCATGTGGCACGTCAGTTCAACGAAGCGGGCTTGCTGACATTGGCCGCGTTCGTGGCCCCGGATGCTGAAGGCCGTGAACAGGCCAAGGCACTGATTGGCAGCGATCGGCTGATCACCGTGTATGTGCAGGCATCCCCTGCTGTGTGCGCCGAGCGTGACCCGCAAGGGCTTTACGCGGCGGGTGGCGACAACATCCCGGGTGAGTCTTTCCCGTATGACGTGCCGTTGGATGCCGACCTGGTGGTCGACACGCAAACGCTGTCACTGGAAGAAAGCGTCAAGCAAGTGCTGGACCTGTTGCGTCAACGCGGCGCAATTTAAGCCGCACTAAAAAGCCCGCCACCGAGTGATCGGTGGCGGGCTTTTTTGTGCATGACAAACGCCAAACATGCTCTTGTGGGAGCGGGCTTGCTCGCGATGCAGGCGCCCCGGTATGACGGTTTACCGAGTTGATATCATCGCGAGCAAGCCCGCTCCCACAGGATCAAGGGGAGCATCAAGTCTTGGGGTAGTCTCGATGCAATTGCTCCAGCAAGCGGTCCTTGTCTTCCCAGAGCTGGTTGATCCAGCTCTGGAACGCCAGGCGGTACTCTGGGTCCTGATCGTAGTTTTTACCCAGGAATTCCTCGGGTATCTGCAGTTCTTCAAACACCACGACCACGTCTTTCACATTGCCGCACAACAGGTCCCAGTAACCCGGACGCCCGCCGGGATAGTGGATGGTGACGTTGACAATCGACTTCAGCTGTTCGCCCATCGCGTCCAGCACAAAGGCGATACCACCGGCCTTGGGCTTGAGCAGGTAGCGAAACGGCGAGTTCTGTTGCGCATGCTTGGCCTCGGTAAAGCGCGTGCCTTCGACGAAGTTGAAGATGCCCACCGACTGGTTCTTGAACTTGGCGCAGGTCTTGCGCGTGGTTGCCAGGTCAGCGCCTTTTTTCTCCGGGTGTTTGGCCAGGTACGCCTTGGAGTAACGCTTCATGAACGGAAAGCCCAGCGCCCACCACGCCAGGCCAATCACTGGCACCCAGATCAGCTCTTGCTTGAGGAAGAACTTCAGCGGGCGGATGCGTTTGTTGAGCACATATTGCAGCACCATGATGTCAACCCAGCTCTGGTGGTTGCTGGTCACCAGGTAGGAGTGCTCATAGTCCAGGCCTTCAAGGCCCTTGATATGCCAGTGGGTCTTGCGCAGCAGATCAATCCAGCGATTGTTGTTGCCGACCCAGGCTTCGTGGATACGGCGCATCAATTCGTCGGTTACCCGCTGCGCCGCCGGGAAGGGCAGGCACAGCTTGAAGATCGCGACAATAAACAGCGGCGTGCAACACACGATGGTGTTGATCGCCAGTAGCAGTGAAGCGATGACGCCGCGTATCGGCGCAGGCAGGAAGTCCAGCATTTACACATCCATAGGTCGGTTGGCGGCTTGAATCGCCGTAAGGGCGATGGTGTAGACGATGTCGTCCACTTGCGCGCCGCGGGGCAGATCGTTTACCGGCTTGCGCAGGCCTTGCAGCATCGGCCCCAGGCTGACGCAATCGGCGCTGCGTTGCACGGCTTTGTGGGTGGTGTTGCCGGTGTTGAGGTCGGGGAAGACAAATACCGTGGCCCGTCCCGCCACCTGGCTATTGGGGGCCAGTTGCCTGGCTACGGCTTCGTTGGCAGCTGCGTCATATTGCAACGGGCCGTCGATCAGCAGCGCATGCTGCGCTTCATGGGCCAGCAGGGTGGCTTCGCGGACTTTTTCGACTTCTTCACCGCTGGCCGACTCGCCGCTGGAGTAGCTGATCATCGCCACCCGCGGGGTGATGCCGAACGCAGCGGCAGAGTCGGCGCTTTGCAGGGCGATTTCAGCCAGTTCAGTGGCGCTCGGGTGCGGGTTCATTACGCAGTCGCCGTACACCAGCACCTGCTCGGGGAACAGCATAAAGAACACCGACGACACCAGGGTGCAGCCCGGCGCGGTCTTGATCAGCTGCAGGGCAGGGCGGATGGTGTTGGCGGTGGAGTGGATCACTCCGGATACCAGACCGTCGACCTCGTCCAGTGCCAGCATCATGGTGCCGATCACCACCGGGTCTTCCAGTTGCTGCTCGGCCATCGGCGCATTGAGGCTCTTGGTCTTGCGCAGGGCCACCATCGGCTCGACATAGCGACCGCGGATCAGGTCGGGGTCGAGGATTTCCAGGCCTTCGGGCAGTTCGAAGCCGTGGGCCTTGGCCACTGCCTGGACTTCTTCGGGCTTGGCCAGCAATACACAACGGGCGATACCGCGTGCCTGGCAAATGGCCGCAGCCTGTACGGTCAGGGGTTCGCTGCCTTCGGGCAGGACAATGCGCTTGTTGGCCTGCTGGGCGCGCTGGATTAGCTGATAGCGGAACACGGCAGGGGTAAGGCGCATTTCGCGGGGTGTACCGCAACGCTGGTGCAGCCAGTGGGCATCGAGGTGGCTGGCGACGAAATCGGTGATGATCTCTGCACGTTCGCGGTCATCGATGGGGATTTCCTTGTTCAGGCCATTGAGACGGTTGGCGGTGTCGTACGAACCGGTGCTCACCGACAGTACCGGCAACCCGGCTTGCAGGGCCCCCCGGCACAGTTCCATCAGGCGCGGGTCGGGCTGGGTGTCACTGGTCAGCAGCAGGCCCGCCAGCGGTACGCCGTTCATGGCCGCGAGGCTGACGGCGAGGATGATGTCGTCGCGATCCCCGGGGGTCACCACCAGTACGCCAGGCTTGAGCAGTTGCAGGGTGTTGAGCACGGTGCGTGCGCACAGGATGATTTTCGACATGCGTCGGGTTTCATAGTCCCCGGCATTGAGCACCTGGGCCCCCAGCAATTCGGCCACGTCGCGGGTGCGTGGAGCGTTCAGTTCGGGCTGAAAGGGAATGCAGCCCAGCAACTTGAAATCACCACTGCGCAGCAACGGCGAATGCTCCTTGAGGCGCGCCGAGAACGCTTCCATGCTTTCGTCGGTACGCACCTTGTTGAGGATCACGCCCAGCACTTTCGGGTCTTTTGGCCCGCCAAACAGCTGGGCCTGCAACTCCACCCGGCCAGACAGCTCGGTGAGCACTTCGTTTTCCGGGGCCGAGACCAGGATCACTTCGGCATCCAGGCTCTTGGCCAGGTGCAGGTTGACCCGTGCCGCGTAACTGGCGGTGCGGGTGGGCACCATGCCTTCGACAATCAGCACGTCCTTGCCGACGGCGGCCTGCTGGTAAAGGTTGATGATCTCTTCGAGCAATTCATCGAGCTGGCCGTCACCCAGCATGCGTTCGACATGGGCCAGGCCCAGCGGGGTGGGTGGCTTGAGGCCGTGGGTGCGGGCCACCAGTTCGGTGGAGCGCTCAGGGCCGAGGTCGCCGGGGTGCGGCTGGGCAATGGGCTTGAAAAAACCGACTTTCAACCCGGCGCGCTCCAGGGTGCGGACCAGGCCCAGGCTAATGGAGGTCAGCCCCACACCAAAATCGGTGGGTGCGATAAAGAAAGTTTGCATGCGAGCTTCCTGACGTGGCAGTGCAAGGGCACCCCCCTTCAAACGGGGCTTGTGCCTGAATCAATTGCCAAGATTAGCGCTATCCGCCTCTTGAGCACACCAGCCACAGGCAAAGGGCTGACCTATTTTTGCCTGGCGCTGATCGGGGTCAAGCACCCACGGCCTGGATTGCCAAGGCGGTAGATGGCGCTGGTGCTGGGTGTGGCCGCAGGAGAGCACGGCAACCCAGTGCTGCTCCTCATCCTGACGCCAGGCAATGATCGTTGATGTTTTCAAATTTATCCGTTGGTCTTGGTTGTGTTCGCTTTCGAGCGATTGCTTGGTTAAACTTGCGCACTCATTATTTTTTGCAAAAGGTCTCGCCCCATGACGATCGCCGCCAACAAGGCTGTCTCCATCGACTATACCCTGACCAATGACGCTGGTGAGGTCATCGACAGCTCCGCCGGCGGCGCACCGCTGGTTTACCTGCAAGGCGCAGGTAACATCATCCCGGGTCTGGAAAAGGCTCTGGTTGGCAAGGCCGTTGGTGATGAGCTGGAAGTCTCCGTTGAGCCGGAAGACGCTTACGGCGAATACTCCGCCGAGCTGGTCAGCACTCTGAGCAGCAGCATGTTCGAAGGCGTTGACCAACTGGAAGTTGGCATGCAGTTCCACGCTTCGGCGCCGGACGGCCAAATGCAAATCGTGACCATCCGTGATCTGGACGGCGACGACGTGACTGTAGACGGTAACCACCCATTGGCTGGCCAGCGTCTGAACTTCAAGGTCAAGGTTGTTGCCATCCGTGACGCGAGCGAAGAAGAAATCGCTCACGGCCACGTACACGGCGAAGGCGGTCATCAGCACTGACAAGTGCTGCTACGCTCACAGGTGAGCTAGCCAGGAAAGGCGCCTTCGGGCGCCTTTTTGCATCCTGGGTTATGAGGGCAATCGCTGAACTGAACGATTGTTTGAATGTAGATACGGGAATTTTTGGAGTCCGTCATGAGTGCATTTCACGAACTTACCCTGGACGCGCTGGATGGCAAGCCGCTGCCGCTGGAGACCTTTAAAGGCAAAGTGGTACTGGTAGTGAACGTTGCCTCCAAGTGCGGTTTGACCCCTCAATACGCGGCACTGGAAAACCTGTACCAGCAGTTCAAGGGCAAGGGTTTCAGTGTTCTGGGCGTGCCATGCAATCAATTTGCCGGGCAAGAGCCGGGTAGCGAGCAGGACATTCAGGAGTTTTGCAGCCTCAATTACGGCGTCACTTTTCCTCTGAGCAGCAAGCTTGAGGTCAACGGGCCAGATCGTCATCAACTCTACCGGTTGCTGGCAGGCGAGGGCGCCGAATTTGAGGGGGACATCACCTGGAACTTCGAGAAGTTTCTGGTGGGCAAAGATGGTCGGGTATTGGCGCGTTTTTCACCGCGCACCGCGCCAGACGATGCCACGGTGATTCAGGCCATCGAGAAGTCCCTGGCTTAAGGCTTCTTTGCTGCGACCTGGACCGCAACCGGGGCTGCGCATGCGTGGCCCAGGCAAGCTCGCTGCAACAGGCTTTCGAACTGTTCGATAATGCCCGCCCAGCTTTGCCGGCTGGCATGGCGGCGGGCGTTGAGGCGCAAGGTGCGCAAGGTCTCGGGAGCCTCCAGCAGCCAGCAGGCGGCTTCAATCCAGGCGTATTCATCCCCCGGCATGGCCAGTACCCCGTTGTAGCCATGCCGAATGTGCAAACCGGCCGCGGCCTCGTCATAGGCCACCACCCCCAGACCCGAAGCCTGGGCTTCGAGTACCACATTGCCGAAGGTTTCGCTCAGGCTGGGAAACAAAAACACGTCACCGGATGCGTAATGGCATGCCAGGGCTTCGCCCGATTGCTCCCCGCAAAAGATTGCTTCCGGCAACGAGGCCTCCAGCGAGGCACGCTTTGAACCGTCGCCCACCACGATGAGCTTGAAGCGGCGCGCGGGATATCGCGCTTGCAGTTCATCGAAACAACGCTTGAGTGCATCCAGATTCTTTTCCGGTGCCAGCCGGCCAACATACAGCAGGGCAATATCCTGATCCCTTAGGCCCCAGCTCTGGCGCAATGCCTGCTGGCGTTTGGCCGGGCTGAACAATTGGCTGTCGACGCCGCGCGGGAGCAGCTCCAGGCGTTGGAAATGCCTGCGTTCAAGCTCTACACGCTGACTGGTGCTGGGCACCAGGGTCAGCGCCGAGCGGTTGTGGAACCCACGCAGGTAGTGGGTCAGCGCACGGGTAAACAGGGTCAGGCCATGCTGGCGCAAGTACTGCTGGAAATTGGTATGAAAGCCGGTGACTGCGGTGATGCCCAGACGCCGGGCTACCCGTAATGCACACAAGCCCAGCGGGCCCTCTGTGGCGATATAGACCACATCCGGGGGTTGCTGGCGCCAGCGTCTGGTCAGGCGATGGGTGGAGGTCAGGCCCCATTGCAGGCCAGGGTAGCCGGGCAGCGGCCAGCCGCGGCAGAGCATCAGCTCATCGCTGCTGCGCTGGTTGCCATCGGCGCTCTGGCGTGGGCGTATTAGTTGCACGCGGTGGTTGCGGGCGCGCAAGCCATCGCACAGTTGGCCAAGGGTATTGGCCACTCCGTTGATTTCAGGGGCGAAGGTTTCGGTAACAAGGGCGATATGAAGGGCTGTGGTCATGACCCCAGTGTGGGGTGGGGTCATGACGTCAATGTGTCACGGTGATGATGGATTTATGAAGTCAGCGGCTGCGATTGGCAGCGGCCAGCGCTTCATCGCCACGTTCGCGCACCCAGAACAGGGTTGCGCCGGCAACGGCGGCGGGCATCATCAGGATATTGACCACCGGGATCAGCAGTACCAGGTAAACGATGCCGCCAAAGCTCATGCTCTGCCAGCGCTTCTCGCGCAGCCAGGCGAGCATCTCGTTCCAGCCCAGCTTGTGGTTGTCGGCCGGGTAGTCGATGTACTGGATGGCCATCATCCAGATCCCGAACAGCAGCCACAGCGGTGCCGCGATCAGGTTAAGCACCGGGATAAACGAGAGAATCAGCAGTGCAATGGCCCTTGGCAGAAAGTAGCCAAGCTTGCGCATTTCCCGGGCCAGGGTGCGCGGCACCATCGCCGCCAGTTCCCCCCAGCTGAAGGGTGGGGAGGTATCGACCCCGCGTGCCACGGCCTCGACCTTTTCCGAGAGAAAACCGTTAAATGGCGCGGCGATGATGTTGGCCAGCATGGTGAAGGTGAAAAACACCATCAACGCCACCAGCACCACGAACAGAGGCCACAGTACGTAGTTGAGGAAGCTCAGCCAGCCGGGCAGGGTCGGCATCAGCGTATCGACCCAGAGGCTGAACTGATGCCCGGCGAAATAAATCAATCCGACGAACAGCACCAGATTGATCAGCAAGGGCAGCAGCACAAACAGGCGCAAGCCAGGGCTTAAGACCAGCTTCAGGCCTTCGCGCAGGTACTGCGGGCCAGAGAGAACAGGGGCGGGCATAGCGTGCTCCGAACAGTGGAAAACCGGGCGACCTTAACGGCTTTGTCCGCAGGACGAAAGCCTTGTCGCAGTATCGACAATAACTGTAACAAAGCCGTCTAAAATCGACTTCGACTACATAGAGACCTGCTATGAGCTGGATTGTTAATGCGTATTTCCTTACTCTCTGCGGCCTCTATATGCTTCACCCATATTTTTCAGGATCTGCGCGTTGCAGGCATAGCCTGGGCAGGTTTACGGTTTCTTTTTTATTCCAGCCGGTAAAGCGGCGTTCCGACCCGGTTTCAATGCGGGCGGTCATAGGAGTGAGTCATGTCTGAAGTACGTCATTCGCGTGTGATTATTCTGGGTTCCGGCCCTGCCGGTTACAGCGCCGCTGTTTATGCGGCCCGCGCCAACCTCAAACCACTGCTGATCACGGGCATGCAGGCTGGCGGTCAACTGACCACCACCACCGAAGTCGACAACTGGCCCGGTGATGTTCACGGCCTGACCGGCCCGGCCTTGATGGAGCGCATGCGTGAGCATGCCGAGCGTTTCGAGACGGAAATCATTTTCGACCACATCAATGAAGTGGATCTGAAAAACCGTCCGTTCACCCTCAAGGGTGACAGCGGTACGTTCACCTGCGACGCCCTGATCATCGCGACCGGCGCCAGTGCCCGTTACCTGGGTCTGCCGTCGGAAGAAGCGTTCATGGGCAAGGGCGTTTCTGCCTGCGCGACCTGTGACGGTTTCTTCTACCGCAACAAGCCTGTTGCCGTAGTGGGTGGTGGTAACACCGCGGTTGAAGAGGCGCTTTACCTGGCCAATATCGCCAGCAAAGTAACCCTGGTTCACCGTCGTGAAACCTTCCGCGCCGAGAAGATCCTGATCGACAAGCTGCACGCCCGTGTAGCGGAAGGCAAGATCGAGCTGAAGTTGAACGCGACCCTGGACGAAGTGCTGGGTGACAACATGGGCGTGACCGGTGCGCGCCTGAAAAACAACGACGGCAGCTTTGACGAGCTGAAAGTCGACGGCGTATTCATCGCCATCGGCCACACGCCGAACACCTCGTTGTTCGAAGGTCAGCTGGAGCTTAAAGACGGTTACATGGTTGTGCAGGGCGGCCGTGAAGGCAATGCCACTGCGACCAGCGTTGAAGGTGTGTTTGCTGCGGGCGACGTGGCGGACCACGTTTATCGTCAGGCCATCACCTCGGCTGGCGCCGGTTGCATGGCAGCGCTGGATACCGAGCGCTACCTGGACGGCCTGCAGAACGCCCAGTTCTGATAGCCCGCCCCAACAAAAAAACCGGCCTTGGCCGGTTTTTTTGTGTCTGCCCTGTGGGAGCGGGCTTGCCCGCGATGGGATCGCAGCGGTGTACCTGAATAAAAGCGGCGCCTGTATCGCGAGCAAGCCCGCTCCCACAATGAGTCGCAGTATTACGCCTTGCGGGTCAGCGGTTGCGCTTCGAATTTGACCCCGGCCAGGCCGTGGGCAATCAGTGCGCGAATGTTGCTGTGGTCTGTGCCTTCAGGCGTGGCCAGAACCGAGCGGTAGTGCTCGCCGAAAGCCAGCAGGGCTTCCTGGTCGCTCAAGCCTTCGAGCAGGGCCAGGCCCAGGGTCTTGCACGAGCCTTCGTTCTGCCCGGCAGCGTTTTCCACAGGGCCGTTGCTGAACGCCTGGGGCTGGTAGTCATAATGCGCGGCAATAAACGCCAGGGTATCGGCAAAAACGTGCTCGCCGCTGTTGAGGCTGGCGCGCAGGGTGTTCAAGTCAGTCATGCTTTTTTCCTTGGGCGAACGCCGCAGTCTGCTCGGCGCTGGCTTCTTTCTGGTATTGGGCTTTCCACTCGGCATACGGCATGCCGTACACCACTTCGCGGGCGTCATCGAGGCTGATGTCGATCTGGCGCTCGTCCGCAGCGGCCTTGTACCACTTGGACAGGCAGTTGCGGCAAAAACCCGAGAGGTTCATCAGGTCAATATTTTGCACGTCTTTGCGGCTGTCCAGGTGCGCGACCAGGCGGCGAAAGGCGGCAGCTTCGAGTTCAAGTTGTTCTTGAGGTGTCATGGCGTTCACCGGGGTTATGAGGTTGCAGTCTGGCGGCTTGCCGCCAGCGTGATCGATACCGATTCGGCAAAGCGCAGCGCGTGCGGCTTGTCGACTTCGACTTCGGCATACAGCACCGCGTCGTTGGCCATTACCAGGTCGAGCAGTTCCTGGGTGAGGCGCTCCAGCAGGGCGAAGCGGTTCTCTTCGACGTGCTGGATCACGGCCTTGGTGATGGTGCGGTAATTGAGCGCGTGGTCGATATCGTTATCGCGCACCGCCTCCTGCGCCGCGTAGAGGATGGTGAGGTTGATCAGCACATCCTGCTTGTTGAGGATTTCGTCCTCATTGATGCCGATAAAGGTGCGCAGGCACAGGTCCTTGACGCGAATACGGGCCATTCCTGGCTGAAGTTGTGGCATTACGGCTTGCTCCGTCCAATCAGTTGCAAGAACTCCATGCGGGTGCTCGGTTCGCGAAATGCGCCGAGCATGACCGAGGTGTTCATGGTCGAATTCTGTTTTTCCACGCCGCGCATCATCATGCACATATGCTGGGCTTCGATCACCACGGCCACGCCGGCGGCCTGGGTGACGCTCTCGATGGCGTCGGCGATTTCCCGGGTGAGGTTTTCCTGGATTTGCAGGCGCCGGGCGAACATGTCGACGATACGGGCGATCTTCGACAGCCCCAGTACCTTGCCCGTCGGGATATAGGCCACATGGGCCTTGCCGATAAAGGGCAGCAGGTGATGTTCGCACAACGAGTACAGTTCGATATTGGCCACGATCACCATTTCGTCGCTGTCCGAGGCAAACAGGGCACCGTTGACCAGGGTGTCCAGGCTCTGCTCATAGCCATGACACAGGTACTGCATGGCTTTGGCAGCACGCTTGGGGGTGTCTTGCAGGCCTTCGCGCTCAGGGTCTTCGCCTAAACCAATAAGAATCTCGCGGTAATGCTCAGGCAGTGATGCGCTCATCTAGGTACTTCCTCGCGGGGCGGCTTATTTTAAATGCCGGCCGCCGTTGACGGTCAGGGTAGTGCCGGTCACATAGGGGTTGTCCAGCAGGTAACGCAGGCCCTGGTAGATCACCTCGGCGCCGGGCTCGATGCCCAGCACGGATTTGGCCAGCGCTTTGGTGCGGTACGCCGCATCGTCGTCGGGGTTGAACATCAGCAAGGCCGGGGCGATGCCGTTGACTTTGATCTGTGGCGCCAGTTTAGCCGCGAATGACAGGGTCAGGCTGTCGAGCCCGGCTTTGGTTGCGCAATAGGCAATGTGCTTGCTGCTGCCCTTGCGTGTCACATCATCGCTGATATGCACGATATCCGCCGGGCTCGAGCGTTCGAGCAGCTCGCTGCAGTGCAGGTTGATCAGGTAGGGCGCGAGCATGTGGACGCTGAACATGTGCATGAACGCGCTGGTTTCTGTCTGTGGGGTTTCTTCCAGCCAGGCCGAGGCGTTGTGCACGATTGCCCGCAGGCTGTGGGTGTGGGCCTTGAGGCGCTGGATAAAATCGAGGATGCCGGCCTCATTCGAGAAGTCGGCAAACAATGCCGTCGCGCCCAGGTCCAGCAGGGTCTGCACACCGGGTTTTTCGCTGCGATAGGTGAAGATCACCGCATAGCCGTCTGCCAGCAAGCGCTGCGCACAATGCAGGCCAACGCGCTGGCCTGCGCCAGTGATCAGAATCGGTGCAGAAGAAGTGGGCATGACGGGCTCGGTGCAAAAAAGCCGGAAACAGTCGCGGCGCAAGGGTAAAACTATACCAGCGTCCGCGACCTTGCGCCCAAGCCCGGCTTCAGTGCCGTTGTGGTGCGATGCTGCTGCGCAGGGGTTTGCCCGCCGAACTGTGCAGCCAGCCCGCCAGCAGGTGCGTTGACAGCGGGATAAACAGATAAACCATCAGCGGCGTCAGGGCCAGGGTGCTGACCAGCACCCGCGGCACCAGGCTCAACTCGCCGAGCAAGGGCGCGCAGGCAAAGTTGAACAGTAATGAGACGGGGAAAAAGGCCAGCCAGATGGCAACGGCTTGTTTCCAGCGCGGTGGTCGCTGGCCGCTTGTGCCGAACCAGCCGTCGATGCCGCTGACCCTGTGCTCGTAAGGATGGGCGAACAAGTCACTGCCGCGCAGCAACCAGGCCTTGCGCGACACGGAATGCTCCCAGGCGTGCAGGGTGGCTTCGTCGGCAAAGCGGAAGATGATTTGAAATTCGTCGTCGCCGGGTGGCGGGGCCAGAACGCCTGAGCCCAGGTAGCCGGCAAAGTCCGTGGCCAGTTGTTCGCCTTCGTGCAGCCAGGCGATCAGTTCCTGATAGCGGCCTTTGGCGACACGGCGCGCTACCATCAAGGTGACAGGGGAGGTAGACATTGTGTATCTCCATGAGGCTGATGCTGCCCGGGTAGGGCAGGCATAAAACACAGCGCCGGGGTGGTGGGCCGTGTTCGTAAAAACAAGCAAGGATTGTTCCTGAATGCCCGCAGCGCTGTTTGTGGCAGCGGGCTTGCCCGCGATGGCAGCACCGCGGTTCACCTGACAGACAGCGCGGCCTGCATCGCGGGCAAGCCCGCTCCCACAGGGGCTCGAATGGCAGGTAGAATCCAGTTATCCCTTTCTGATTGTTGTCCTCCCGATGCCTGTAATGACTGAACTTGAGCCCATTGCCCAGGCTGATGATTGCCAGGGCCTGTATCCGATCAGGGAAGTGGCCAGGCTCACGGGGATCAATCCGGTGACCCTGCGCGCCTGGGAGCGGCGCTATGGTTTGATTGAACCAAAACGCACCGAAAGTGGGCATCGCCTGTATTCCGTGAGCGATATTGGAACAATTCGTCAGGTCATGAGCTGGCTTGAGCGTGGGGTTTCTGTCAGCAAGGTCGCGCAATTGCTTGCCAGCAGTCAGCCCGTGGATGACCCGCAACCGCTTGCCAGCGAATACAGCGACTGGCAAACCCGTATCGGTACAGCCCTGACGGCGTTCAACGAGCCTGAGCTGGAGCGCCTGTACGGTCAGATCTTTTCCAGTTACCCGATTGAAGTTGTGTTCCAGGGGATTTTCCTGCCGCTGTGGCAACAACTGTTCAGAACCCGGGACGTGTTTGGTCGCACCAGCGAATGGTTGCTATTGGACGGGTTCCTGCGCGGGCGGGTGCAACATCGTTTGCAATTGCAGACCCCGCAGGCCGGGCAGTGTGTGGTTGTGGTGGGCATGCCCGAGCTATGCCTTGAGCTTGAGCTGCTGGTCGCAGGCTTGCTGCTGAGCCGCCATGATCGGCTGGTCCGGGTGCTGGCTGTCGGCCAGCCATTGGAGGAGCTATCGCTGATTTGCCAGAAGCTCGAGCCGCAAGCCGTTGTGCTGTTTGCCAGCCACGCGCTGAGCACGGCGCAACAGCGCAGGCTGGTGCGGCTGGCGCAAACCTTGAACTGCTCGGTGTCGCTGGCCGGCGAGGCTGCGAATATGGCGCAAGAGGCGCTGACAGGGTCATCCATTGCTTGCCTGGGCAGCGAAGCGCGCTTGATCAATCAACGCCTGGACGCTGATCTCAAGGCCACCCTGGGCGGCTGAGCAATATCATATGTGCAGCCCGGGGTGCGTCAGACGGTGTTGTTGCAGGATGTACTGGCGTAGCCGCTCGGCTTCACTCTTGTCGCGCTCGCTTAGCCGGTAGGCATAAAGGCCCGGCTCGGTCTTGCGCTCCAGCGTACCGCGCAGGGCAATGCGCTCATATCCGCCTGGGCGGAACCACTGGGCAAATTGGCGGGGCGGCTGGCTGTCATGACGCATTTCGACCAGAACCCCCTTGCACGACAGTTCGGTGATCCACAAGTGGCCGGCTTTGCCGCGGATGTTTTCCAGTGGCACCGGCTCGGCCAGCGTCAGGCGCCAGGGGCGCGCTTTGGGCCCGTCTTCGAAGATGCTCGGGGCACCGAGTTGCAGGTGCTGGGCATGGAATTCGTCTTCAACCAGGCGCAGCGGAAAACTCATTTGCTGATTGGCGAATTGCGCCTGGATGGTCACCTGTTCATGAGCGGCAAGGCGTGTCAGCAAATCGCGGATTTGCGACATCCCGTTGACCATCAGGCTGGACGACGCATCCCGCACATTCAGCAGCGGGTTCTGGTGCATCGTTTGTATGAAATCCAGCTCGTCCTGAGTCAAAAGGGCATCGTGAGACATGGATGAGGCTCAAAAAATTGTCTGAAAAATCGTCATAGCGACTATCAGACCTCGATTTCTACGTTTTGTTTAATCCGCTCGTCGCCTTGAGCGCCTGCAGCTCGGCCTGTACAGCGGCCAGCTGGGCTTCGAGCTGGGCGACCCGCTGCTGGGCCTTGACCTGCTGGGTGACGTCTTTTTGCACGCCAATAAAGTACGTCAGCTTGTCGTTCTCATTGAATACCGGGGTGATCGACAGCTCATTCCAGAAGTGCGTGCCGTCCTTGCGGTAGTTGCGCAGCACCTGGCGGGTGGGCTGGCCGCTGGCAATCGCCTCGCGGATCAACTGCAGGCCCTGTTGGTCGCGGTCGCCGGCCTGCAGGAAGCGGCAATCCTGGTACAGGATATCGTCGCGGCTGTAGCCGGTGAGGGCTTCAAAGGCGGCGTTGGCATAGATCAGGATGTTGTCTTCACCCTCTTGTTCGGCAACCACAATGCCGTCCTGGGACGCGTCTACCATGCGTTGTAGCAAGCGGGCGTTGATCATGGGGTTGCTCTCCTTGGGGTGTGCGGACTGGCGCATGGTAAGGCATCGCTGCCAGACCTGTTAATATCCCGGGCTTTTAGTCAGTTACAGGATCAGATTGATGAAAGTCGCCATCCTTTCCGGCTCGGTGTACGGCACCGCTGAAGAAGTCGCCCGCAATGCGAAACAACTGCTGACCGATGCCGGTTTTGAGGTTTTGCTCAATACCCGCGCCACGTTGGCCGATGTCCAGGCGTTTGCTCCCCAGGCGCTGCTGGCCGTGACCTCGACCACGGGCATGGGCGAGCTGCCGGACAATCTGGTGCCGCTGTACAGCGCCATTCGTGACCAGTTGCCAGCCGCCTGGCGTGGGCTGCCCGGCGCGGTAATCGCCTTGGGTGACGAAAGCTACGGCGATACCTTCTGTGGCGGTGGCGAGCAAATGCGCGAGCTGTTTGCCGAGCTGGGCGTGCGCGAAGTACTGCCGATGCTGCGCCTGGATTCCAGCGTCACGGTCACCCCGGAGGAAGACTCCGAGCCGTGGATCGCGGACTTGATCAAAGCACTGAAGCCGTAACCGGGCGCTCACGCAGCAGCTCAAGCCAGGCTTGGGCTGCCCGTGACAGGTACGCGCCATCGCGCCAGATAAACGCGATATCCCAGCGCAAGTCATCCGGTGCAGCCAGTTTGAGGCGTACCACCCCGGGGCGCACCAGGCCGCGGGCCACTACGCTGGGCAGCAATACCACGCCCTGGCCTGCGGCCACCAGCGCCACCAGAAAATCCGCCTGACCGCTGCGCCCGCCTTCCCTGGGGGTAAAGCCAGCCTGCTGGCAGGCCTTGAGCACCCGGTCGTTGAGCACAAAGCTGCGCTGGTAAAGCAAAAATGGCGTATCAGCCAATTGTTCAAGGCGCACGCCCGGCCCCTCGGCCAGCGGATGATCGGCCGGGAGCAAAACGTCCAGCGGTTCGTCACAAAACGGCTGATAAGCAAACGCGGGATTTTTCGGCGTCAGGCTGCCACCCAATTCCAGCTCGCCGCTCAGCACGGCCTGCTCGATATTCAAGCTGCCTTCTTCGAGCAACTGCACCTGAATATTCGGATAGCGTCGTCGGTATTCGGCAAACAACCCGGCAAACAGCGTGTTGCTGCCCAGCAACGGCAGGCCTAGCCGCAGCTCCCCCCGGGTCATATGGCTCAGATCGTCCAGCTCGCTCAGCAATTCCCGGTGCAAGCGCAGCATGCCTTCGGCCCGTTGCAGCACTACATTGCCTGCCGCTGTTAGCCGCACCTGTGAGCCGGTACGGTCGAACAGCGGCGTGCCGAGGCTGTGTTCGAGCTGCGCCACTTGCTTGCTCACGGCCGACTGGCTGATGTGCAAACTGTGGGCGGCGGGGGTAAAGCCGCCCAGGCGGGCCACTTCGACAAAGGTGCGCAGGTGTTTGAATTCCATTGGTGTAATTCCAGTTTGGAATGGCTGCAAGTCTGACAATTCGTTTTAGGGATGTTAGCAGGCTCTTTAAACTGAAGGCCTGTCTGGAATGGAAAAATCATGAAACGCTTCGATGTAAAACGCCTGGGTCGGTTGGTCAGTGAGCTGGCCGTGCTGTTGGCTTTGTACTTTTTGGGTTGCCAGCTGGCGGCCTGGTGGCACCTGCCGATCCCCGGCGGTGTAGTGGGCATGGCGCTGCTGTTGCTGGCGTTTGCCCTGGGCTGGGTCAAGCCTGCAACCCTGCAATTGGGCGCCGGTGTGTTGATGGCTGAAATGCTGCTGTTTTTTATCCCGGCACTGATGAGCCTGCTCGATTACGGCGTGCTCGTGCGCGACGAGGGCTGGCGCATCCTGTTGGTGATCGGCGTCAGCACCCTGCTGGTGATGGTGGTTACGGCATTTACCGTGGAAGCCGTGTGCCGCTGGAGGCTGCGTCATGAAGTTTGAATTGATGCCCATGTTCTGGCTGCTGTTCACCCTGTTGACCTACGGCTTCAGCCGCTGGCTGTACCGGCGTACCGGGCGTTACCTGCTGTCGCCGCTGATTCTGGTGCCGGCCTTGCTGCTTGCCGTGGCCGTGCCGCTGCACACCGCCTATGCCGAGTACTCAAGCAATACCCATTGGCTGATGCTGGTACTGGGGCCGGTGACCGTGGCCTTTGCCGTGCCGATCTGGCAGCAACGCAAGCTGCTGGCGCGACACTGGGTGGCGTTGCTGCTGGGGATGCTGGCGGGCAGCGCGGCGTCCATTGGCAGTTCGTTTTGGCTGGCCCGGGCGCTGGCGCTGGACACCTCATTGACCATGTCGCTGGTACCGCGCTCCATTACCACCCCGTTTGCCATGCCGCTGGCCCAGGACCTGGGCGGCGTGCCTGAACTGACAGCGGTGTTTGTGATGTTTACTGGTGTTTTTGGTGCCTTGCTCGGCGGGATTCTGCTCAAGTGGCTGCCGCTGCGCAGCAGCCTGGCGCGGGGCGCGCTGTTTGGCATTGGCGCTCACGGTGCCGGTGTAAGCCGCGCCCGCGAAGTGGGCAGTGAAGAAGGTTCGGTGGCGGGGCTGGTGATGGTACTCACTGGCATCCTCAACCTGTTCGCCGCGCCGTTGCTGGCGATGGTGTTCTAGTTACTCAGCACACCACAGACCCCGTGGGAGCGGGCTTGCTCGCGATTGACCCAATGCGGTCTTGCTGGAGAACCGTGTCGATGCCATCGCGGGCAAGCCCGCTCCCACAGTTTCTTACGCGCATAAAAAAGGCCGCTGTAAAACAGCGGCCAAGGAAGACGTTCATCAAGGAGCTACAAATCAACGTCAGGGTAAATCGGTGGGCAGAGTCGATGCGACTCGATGCGTTGGGCGTGTGCCCGTGCTGGAACGTTCGACAAGAATAAGGGCTGGTCGGCAGAGGAGTAAGCCCGCTTTGGGACAATCTGTTTTACATCTTCGGCAACAGTTGTGTGGCTAAAAAGGCTTGTGGCTCAAGGACCTGGATACACGATAACTATGTATCGCAGGCCCCTGGCACGGATCGTGT
Organism: Pseudomonas fragi; assembly: GCF_900105835.1. NCBI lineage: Bacteria > Pseudomonadati > Pseudomonadota > Gammaproteobacteria > Pseudomonadales > Pseudomonadaceae > Pseudomonas > Pseudomonas fragi. The sequence goes on along the minus strand of NZ_LT629783.1, from coordinate 2,191,463 downwards.
TGAATGGGGTTTCACATGATTGCTCCCGGCAGCCTTTGTTGCAGCAAGACGCTGAACAGGCCGGGAGCACGGACAGGAGTTCATCATGAACACTCAGGATAACAACGCATTCATGACCGATAAATTCACCCTCAAACCCAGCCCGCAAGTGGTTGAGCGGGTGCGCGAATTTCTCAATGAGCAACTGCAGCACCTGGCACTGGACTGCGAAAACATTTATCTCAACACGGTCAACAACATTGTCGACATGACGGTCATCTACAGCCAGGACCTGCTGGGCCTGGGTATGGACACGCTGGAGTGGGGCACTGTGCAAGCACACAACGACTGGGAAACCGGGGTGTTCAGCAAGGGTGGCTCGTTCCAGGATATCCATCGGCTCGACCACCTGCCCATCGAGCGCATCGAACAGATGATGAGCGAGCTGCTCGATCAGGCCAAATACAAGTGGATGGTGTGATGCCGTGGGCCATCAGCCCGGCTGATACCCCATCCGCCAACTGATGGCCTGGCTGGCGGCCAGCAAGCGTTTGGCCGCTGGTCCGTTTTCATCGGCGTGAAACAGTGACGTTGGGCCAACCACGGTCAGTACAGCCGCCACCTGGCCGGTTGCATTGAATACCGGGGCCGACAAGGCATCGACACCAGGCATCAGCAAGCCATGCACGAAATGCAAACCGCGCTTGCGGATCTGGCTGCAAAGCGCGGTGTAGGCTTCAGGTGTTTGCAGCGGATGTACCTGATCGGTCTTGAACTCCAGTTCGCGCAAGTCGACGGTTTCGCGATCCGGCAAAAATGCGTTGAACACCAGCCCTGTCGATGAACTGAGAAGTGGCAAGACCGAACCCAGTTGGGTCACTACGGTGACTGCCCGCACGGCTGGCTCAATGTGCACCACAGTTGCCCCCTGATTACCCCACACCGCCAAAAAGCAGGTTTCATTCAAGTCGTCGCGCAGCTCGGCCAAAGGCAGGCTGGCGACTTTCAGCACGTCCATGCTGTTGAGCGCGGCCAGCCCCACGCGCAATGCCTCGCGGCCCAAACCGTAGTGGTTGGTGGCGGCATTCTGTTCGGCAAAACCGCTGGCGATCAGTGCCTGCAGGTAGCGATGCACCTTGCTCGCGGGCATTTGTACGTGTTCGGCCAGGCGCGACAGCGATGTCGAGGGGGACAGCTCGGCCAACGCCTTGAGGATGTCCGTGCCGACCTCGGCCGAACGCACTTTCTGCTTGCCGGTGCTGTCGGTGCTGCTGCGGGGCTTTTCCATGGAAGTGCTTATATCTCGGGACGAATGGGCGTCTTTATAGCTTGACGCTGAATACCAATCAAATTACGTTATGCGTAATCGAATTACGATAAAAATAACGCAGCGACGCGCAAACGCTTCCAGCGCCGGGCGCAGTCCGCTGCCTTCTCCATGCTGGAGGCTCCATGAACGTCGATTCGCCCTCGTCAGGTCTTGGCTATCAATCCGGGTTTGGCAACGAATTCAGCAGCGAAGCATTGCCCGGCGCCCTGCCGGTGGGTCAGAACTCCCCGCAAAAAGCCCCCTACGGTCTGTACGCCGAATTGTTCTCCGGTACGGCGTTCACCATGGTGCGCAGCGAGGCGCGGCGTACCTGGATGTACCGCATCCAGCCATCCGCCAACCACCCGGCGTTCGTCAAGCTGGAGCGGCAATTGGCGGGAGGCCCGCTGGGGCCGGTGACCCCCAATCGCTTGCGTTGGAACCCGTTGCCGATTCCAGATCAAGCAACAGATTTTATCGACGGCCTGGTGGGCATGGCGGCCAATAGCGGGTCGGAAAAACCTTCGGGCATCAGCATCTACCATTACCGCGCCAATACCTCGATGCAGCGGGTGTTTTTCAATGCTGATGGTGAGTTGCTGCTGGTGCCCGAACTGGGCCGCTTGCGCATTTGTACCGAGCTGGGGCGCCTGGATCTGGAACCACTGGAAATCGCGGTGATCCCCCGTGGCCTCAAGTTTCGCGTTGAGCTGCTCGATGCCCAGGCTCGCGGCTATGTTGCCGAGAACCACGGCGCGCCGCTGCGCCTGCCCGATCTGGGGCCGATTGGCAGCAATGGCCTGGCCAACCCCCGGGATTTCCTGACCCCGGTTGCCCATTACGAAGACACACGCCAGGGCACGCCCCTGGTGCAAAAATTCCTCGGTGAGCTGTGGGGCTGCGAGCTGGACCATTCGCCGCTTAACGTGGTGGCGTGGCATGGCAACAACGTGCCGTACAAATATGACCTGCGCCGCTTCAACACCATCGGCACGGTCAGCTTCGACCATCCCGACCCGTCGATCTTTACTGTCCTGACTTCGCCTACCAGCGTGCCGGGTCTGGCCAACCTCGACTTCGTGATCTTTCCTCCGCGCTGGATGGTGGCTGAAAATACCTTCAGGCCACCGTGGTTCCACCGCAACCTGATGAACGAATTCATGGGCCTGATCCAGGGCAGCTACGACGCCAAGGCCGAAGGCTTCCTGCCCGGCGGTGCGTCGCTGCACAGCTGCATGAGCGCCCACGGCCCGGATGGCGAAACCTGTACCAAGGCGATTGCGGCCGAGCTGCAACCGAGCAAGATCGACAACACCATGGCCTTTATGTTCGAGACCAGCCAGGTGTTGCGCCCAAGCCGGTTTGCCCTTGAATGCCCGCAATTGCAATCGAACTACGACGCTTGCTGGGCCACGCTGCCCGTGACCTTCACCCCGAATCGGAGATAACCCATGACCCAGACCACTCTTGCCCGAAGCTGGATCAGCTCTGCCAACGGCCACCGCGATTTCCCGTTGCAGAACTTGCCGCTGGGAATTTTCAGCATTGGCGGGTCGGCACCGCGCAGCGGGGTTGCCATTGGCGATGCGATTTTCGATCTGGAGGCCGGGCTGGCGGCGGGCCTGTTTGAAGGCCCGGCCAAGGTGGCGGTTGAAGCTTCCCTGGGCGGCGCGTTGAATGCTTTTTTCGCCCTGGGCCGCAGTGCCCGGGTCGCCCTGCGCGAGCGCTTGCTGGAACTGTTGGTCGAGGGCAGCACCCTGCGTGGCAAAATCGAAGCCCTGGGCACGCGGCTGCTGCCACTGGCGGCGGATTGCCAATTGCATCTGCCGGCCAAAATCGGCGACTACACCGATTTTTATGTCGGCATCGAGCACGCCAAAAACGTCGGCAAGCTGTTTCGCCCCGACAATCCGCTGCTGCCCAACTATAAATATGTGCCGATTGGCTACCACGGTCGCGCTTCGACCATTCGCCCCTCTGGTGTTGAAGTACGCCGCCCCAAAGGGCAAACCCTGCCTGCCGGGCAGACCGAGCCGACCTTTGGCCCGTGTTCACGGCTGGACTACGAGCTGGAACTGGGGATCTGGATTGGCCAGGGCAATGACATGGGCGACGCGATCCCGGTCAGCGAAGCAGGCGAGCATATTGCCGGTTTCTGCCTGCTCAACGACTGGTCGGCGCGGGATATCCAGGCCTGGGAATACCAGCCGCTGGGCCCGTTCCTGTCCAAGAGCTTTATTACCAGCATCTCACCGTGGGTGGTGACCGCCGAAGCGCTGGAGCCGTTCCGCCGTGCACAACCGGCCCGCCCTGAAGGTGACCCGCAACCACTGGCTTACCTGCTCGATACCAAGGACCAGGCCAGTGGCGCGCTGGATATCGAACTGGAAGTGCTGCTGCTGACCGAGGCGATGCGCGAACAGAACCTGCCAGCCCATCGCCTGGGCTTGAGCAACAGCCTGAACATGTACTGGACTGCGGCCCAACTGGTGGCTCATCACAGTGTCAACGGTTGCCAGTTGCAGTCCGGTGACCTGTTTGGCTCGGGGACCTTGTCGGGCCCCGACCGCTCGCAACTGGGCAGCCTGCTGGAAATCACCGAAGGCGGCAAACACCCGATCGAGCTGGCTTCGGGTGAAGTGCGCAAGTTCCTGGAAGATGGTGACGAAATCATTCTGCGTGCCCGCTGCACCCGTGAAGGTCATGCCTCCATCGGTTTTGGCGAGTGCCGGGGCAAGGTTGTTGCCGCGCGCTAAAGGAGCGGGCTATGGAACTCTTTACTTATTACCGCTCAACCTCGTCCTACCGGGTACGTATTGCGCTGGCACTCAAGGGTTTGGATTATCGAGCGCTACCGGTCAATCTGATCGCGCCGGCTGGCGGTGAGCACCGTCAGCCGGCGTACCTGGCGATCAACCCGCAAGGCCGCGTACCGGCCTTGCGCACGGACGAGGGCGATGTGCTGACCCAGTCACCGGCGATCATCGAATACCTCGAAGAGCGTTACCCGCAAGTGGCGCTGCTGTCTGCCGACCTGACCGTCCGTGCCCGGGAGCGGGCGGTGGCGGCGCTGGTGGCGTGTGATATTCACCCGTTGCACAACGTCAGCGTGCTTAACCGGCTGCGTCAATTGGGGCACGATGAAGCGCAGGTGGGGGAGTGGATCGTTCACTGGATCAGCCAGGGGCTGGGCGCCATTGAACAGTTGATCGGTGACAGCGGTTATTGCTTCGGGCCACAGCCCGGGCTGGCGGATGTATATTTGATCCCGCAGTTATATGCGGCGCAGCGGTTTAACGTGCCCCTGGCGGCGTACCCGCGCATTGCCCGGGTGGCGGCGCTGGCAGAACAACATCCGGCGTTTATCTCGGCGCACCCGGCCAGTCAGCCCGACACCCCGGCCTGACCCCACTCTGTGTGTGGGAGCGGGCTTGCTCGCGATGGGAGCGACGCGGTCTATCTGTCAGACCACGGCGATCCCATCGCGGGCAAGCCCGCTCCCATAACAAGCCCGCTCCCACAGGATGTGCTCCCTTGTGGATATGTCCGAAACCCTGAAAAGCGCACAGGCTTATGCCTGCGCACTTCAACGAATTTTCTGGCGCCGCCTATACTGGCGAATACCCATAATCGTTCGAGGGCCTGATGATGTTTGCTCTCATGCAAAGCGCTCAGCTTGAGTCGCTGCACCTTAGTGTAGACCCCGTTACAGGCCTGAAAGCCGTAATTGCCATCCATAACACTCGCCTGGGGCCGGCATTGGGGGGTTGTCGCTATCTGGCTTACCCCAATGACGAAAGTGCGGTGGGTGATGCTGTCCGCCTGGCGCAGGACATGAGCTACAAGGCGGCGCTGGCCGGGCTGGCCGTGGGAGGGGGGCAAGCCGTGGTGGTGCGTGCGGCCCACGTCGATAGCCGCGCGGCGCTGTTCGAAGCCTTTGGTCGCTGTGTAGACCAACTGGACGGGCGCTATATCACGGCAATCGACAGCGGCACATCAACGGCAGACATGGACTGCATAGCGCAGCACACCCGGCATGTGACCAGCACCACTGCTGCCGGCGACCCTTCGCCCCATACGGCGATGGGGGTGTTTGCCGGAATCCGCAGCACGGCGTCGTCGCGCCTGGGCAGTGACAACCTCGAAGGCTTGCGGGTGGCAGTGCAGGGCCTGGGCAAAGTGGGTTACGCCCTGGCCGAACAACTGCATGCTGCGGGTGCCGAACTGCTGGTGTGCGATACCGACCCCGGCAAAGTGCGCCTGGCCATGGAGCAGCTGGGGGCGCACCCGATTGCCTGCGAAGCCTTGCTCAGCACCCCCTGCGACATTCTTGCGCCGTGCGGTCTGGGCGGGGTGTTGAACTGGCACAGCGTGGCGCAATTGCGCTGCTCGGCGGTGGCCGGATGTGCGAATAACCAGCTGACCAATCTGCAAGTGGCCGATCAGTTGGAGCGGCGAGGCATTTTGTATGCGCCCGATTACGTCATCAATTCCGGCGGGCTGATCTATATGGCCCTGACCCATGAAGGTGCAGCCCCCGAGGCCATCAACCAGCAGTTATTGCAGATCAGCCAGCGTTTGACCGGCATTTATGCCCATGCCCAGGCTGAAAAACGCTCACCGGCACGGGTTTCTGACGAGCTGGCACATCAATTGTTGTATCCCAAGGACTGAACACAGGCCAAGTCCAGCTCCGGACCTCCCAGGGCAAAGCGAGCCTCAAACTCGACCAGCCCCGCATGCACCTGTTGCAACGCATCTATCTGGCCCATTACGGCGTGTTTTTTCCGGGCGATGGCGTTGCTTACGACCTGCCACGGCAGCGTTTGGCCGCGATGCTGATCAAGAATGGCCTGCATTTCCTTGAGCTTGAAGCCCAACTGCTGCGCGCACTTGATAAACATCAGCAGTTCAACGCTTTGCTCGCTGTAGACGCGATAGGCGCCACGGCGTTGCGGCGCAGGTAGCAGACCGATGTCTTCGTAGTGGCGAATGCTTTTGACGGTGGTGCCCGACAACTGGGCGGCTTTGCCGATATACATGAAAAGTCCTTTTAATCGCCGCCCGCTGGCTTAACGCGTGGCGAGCTGGTGTGCCGCCTGAAGCCAGGCGTCTCTTTGCCCGGGCGTGGCGTTCAGGATCGGGCCAAATGTCAGGGTAGCGGTGGGTTTTATGCCACAAAATGCCAGTGTGGTTTTGCGAACCTGATGCAGCCCCGGCATGCGGTACACCCATTGGTAGTACCACGGCGGGGTGTCCATCGTCACCAGCAGGTGTGCGCTGCGGCCTTTCAACAATTTTGCGGGGAAGGCCTTGCCCTCACGGTATTGAAAGGCAAAACCGGGCAGCAGGATGCGGTCGAAAAAACCCTTGAGCAATGCAGGGATCCCGCCCCACCAGATCGGGTAGACCAGCACCAGGTGTTCGGCCCAATGGATATTGGCCTGAGCCTGCAGCAGGTCAGGCTCCAGCGCCTGGACCTGCTGGTAGCCTTCGCGCAGCACCGGGTCGAAGCGCAGATCGCCCAGGCGCATGACGCGTACATCATGGCTGGCATCCTTGGCTGCAGCTATATAGCTGTCTGCCAGTGCGCTACAGAAACTGTGGGTGCCGGGGTGACCGAGAATGACCAGTACTCGCTTGCTCATCATGACGCCAACCTGAAAGGGGGCCTTTGAGGGTAGGGTCTGCCCCGTAGGGGAGAGTCAAGCGAGTACGCGGCAGTCTTACTCGCTGTCGACCAGCAACTCGGACAGGGCGTCCGGCTGGCTCTTGAAGGCCTTGGCAAACACATCGCGATTTTTCGCCATGTAGATACCGGCTTCTTCGACTTGTTGCTCGTTCAGGGACGGCACTGCTTTTTGCAGCACTTCGGCCAGCAACTCTGCCAGTTCCAGCATTTTGTCATGACGGTCAGCTTCGGCTTTATCCATGAACAAACGCTCCAGATCTCGGCTGCTGCGGTATACCACTTCGACGGCCATTTACCACCTCATATGCCTTCACGTAAATTATCTAGCGATTACTGTATTTATATACAGAGAAAAGGATAAGCCAATCGCCAGCATTTGAATAGCGGCTTTTTCAATGTAGCTGTAAATGGCATGCCCGATCGGGCCAGAGGTGCCTTATGGGCGGCGGTCACCATCTCAACAGCAGTGACTGGCCTTTTTTCTGCATGTAAAAAGCGTCATGTGCATCGCGGATGATCCGTTCGAGTCGATTCAAGGAGCTGCATCGTGAGAGTTAACAAAGCTGAGAAGCTACGTCGCCAGGTTCATGAACTGGCCGAGTCGATGGGCAATCTGTTCGTCGAAACCTTCCATTACCTGGCGCTGTTTGCCATTGGCGCGGTCACTGCCTGGGCGGCGGTGATGGAATTCCTTGGGATGGTGGAGAAGGGCAACATCACGATTGATGACATCCTGTTGCTGTTTATCTACCTCGAGCTGGGCGCGATGGTCGGGATTTATTTCAAGACCAATCATATGCCCGTGCGCTTCCTGATTTATGTGGCGATCACGGCGCTGACCCGTTTGCTGATTTCCAACGTGTCCCATCACAACCCGCCGGACATGGGCGTGGTGTACCTGACCGGGGCGATCCTGTTGCTGGCGTTTGCCATCCTGGTGGTGCGTTATGCCTCGTCGCAGTTCCCGTCGGTGAAGATCGAGAACCCCCATCGCAAGACCGGTGCCGGCTCCGGTGAGCACCCGGAAGTGGAGAAGGGCGAACTTTAAGCGGTTTGCAGGCATGAAAAAGGCGGGCCCACCGAAGTGGGCCCGCCTTTTTTGTGCGTCCAGGACGCCTAATCAGCTGATTTTATCGAGTTCTTTTTCTTTCTCTAAAAACTCTTCTTCGAGCAAGTCGTCAGCGGTCTGTTTTGGCTCTTTTGCCTCAAACCCTTCCGGGGCGAGGGTGGTTGTGCGTTTGCCACGCAGCTTGCCGAACAGGTGTTCCAGAGCGTGCTCCAGCTTCTGGGCGGCACCCTCCACGGCCTGGGTCAGCGAATCAGCGTCGTGGGAAACAAGAATTGGCTGGTGTCCTTTAGGTCGAGCCTCCATTTTGCAGCGTTTGTCCTTGGGACCGGACTTGCCGCCATTTTCATCACTGAGATGGACCTCGACCCGGGTCAGATCTTCCAAATGGCGTTCGAGCGTGACTTCAACAGTTGCAGTAACCCAATCCTGGGTGCGTTTGTCACTGTCGATGTGTTTATCGGAAAAGACGTGAGTAAGCATAGTTCTTCCCTTATATAAGCGTGCTCGTGTGAGGTCTGACGGCCTTGAGTGTACAAAGGTTCATCGTCATCGCTCAGTTACAGTGTTTGGGCCGATGAGCAAATATTTCAAGCACTATTTTCAGGAAGTCTTGCAAGTCGTGACCGGTGTCAGTCTTTGCCTGTAGGAAAAGCCCGCGTGTGCGGGCTTTAGCCGATTTAAATCAAAATGCGACAGAAGTCTGCACATAGAGCGTGCGTGGCTCGCCCACGTATTTGCCCTTGTTGTTGTCGTCAAACGAGCGGGTGTAGTACTCGTGGTTGAGGATGTTTTTCACCCCGACCGCCACGTTCAGGTCGGACAGTTGATGGCCGAAGTCATACCCCACGCGGCTGTTGAACACCATGTAGCCCGGGATCAGACCGGTGCTGCCGTCGGCGCTTTCGGCGCGGGTGTTGGCGTTGTCAGCGAACTGGTTGCTCTGGAAAGTGCTGTCCAGATTGGCTTTCCATGGCCCTTCGGTGTAGCCGACGCCGAGGCTGCCTTTGTTTTTTGAGGAGAACGGCACACGATTGCCCTTGTTCGGCCCATCTTCGCGGATGGTCGCGTCAACATAGGCGTAGGTCGCGTACACGTCGAACCCCGCCAGTACCGGGCTCAGGCCGTCGAGTGCGTAGTTGACGCTGGCTTCGATGCCTTGATGACGGGTCTTGCCCCGTGCGATCACTGTATCGGTGGTCTGGTTGCTGTCGTATTGATTGTTGAAATTGATCAAGAATGCGCCGATCTCCGCGCGCAGGTTGCCATTGTCGTAGCGTGTGCCGATTTCCCAGGTGCGCGCTTTCTCCGGTTTGACTTCGCCGCCGGTCACGCGGTTAGGCATCTGGCTGTATTGCACGCTGCCGAAGGAACCTTCGGTGTTGGCGTACAGATTCCAGCTGTCGGTGACGTGGTACATCACGTTCAGCGCGGGCAGCGGGGTGTTGTAGTCGCCCTTGTATTTGACGTTGGTCAGCAGATTGGTTTGCTGCTGTTCGATCATTTCGTAGCGAATGCCGGGGGTGAAGGTCCATTTGCCGATGTCGATCTTGTCATCGATAAAGAACGCATGGGCCTCGGTGGCGCCACGGGTGTCGCGGTCATTGCGGCTGTTGGTGGTGGGCAGTTCGTTGGCGGCAATCGGCGTGCGGTAGCGCAGTTCATGGCCGGCTTCGTTGATATAGCGATAGCCCGCGCCTACTTCGTGGCTGCTGTTGCCCAGGTCAAAACCCTGGGCGATGCGGGTTTCGATACCGCGCACCCAGTATTCGCGGGGGGACAGCGAAAGGAAGCTGCCCTGGTCCAGATAACCGCTGCGCAGGGTCTTGGTAAAGAAGCTGTTGACCGTGAATTCACGGCGGTCTTGCTGGTAGCGATAACCGAAGTTGACCAGGGTGCGACGGCCCCAGAACTTGTCGTTGGGGCGGGTCGACTGATAGGGGTCGGCCCTGTAGGCCGCGGTGCTCAGGCCGCCAGGCATATCGGCTTCGCCATCGTAGTACTGGGCCATGGCGTGCAGGCTGTTGGCTTCGTCGATCTGGTAGTTGCCCTTGAGGATCAGGTCGTCGATGCGCGTGTCGCTGTGCTGGCGCCAGTCGCCGCCGCGTACACCGGAGTACAGCAGGGCGCCGCCCAGGCCGTTGTCGGCCGTGCCGCCGGCCAGCAGGTTGGCGGTTTTCTTGAAGCCATCCTGGGTGGAGGACGGGCTGGTTTCGGTTTGCAGGCCGACTTTTACCGTCGGCTCGTCGGGAATGGCGCGGGTCACGAAGTTGACGATACCGCCGACGTTCTGCGGGCCATAACGCACGGCACCGCCGCCACGCACCACGTCTACCGCATCCATATTGCCCATGCTGATGGGGGCAAACGACAGCTGTGGTTGGCCGTAGGGGGCGAAGGGCACCGGAATGCCGTCCATCAACACGGTCGAACGGGTTGCCAGGCGCGGGTTGAGGCCGCGGATGCCGAAGTTCAGGGCCATGTCGTGGCTGCCGGTGCCGTTGTTTTCCGGAGCGTTGACGCCGGGGATACGATTGAGCACTTCACGCGCGCTGGTGGCACCCTGGCGTTCGAATTCCTCGCGGCGGATCACGTCACGGGCGCCGGGGTGCTCGAACACATCGGTCTGTGCTGCGTCACCGAGCCAGTCACCGACCACGCTGGAGGTGCCCAGCTCGATGCTGGCAGGGGCTGTGGCAGCCGTTGCCGGTTGCAGGCTGAATGCGCCCTGGCCTTCGGCGCGGGCTTGCAGGCCGGTGCCTTCGAGCAGGGCCTGCAGGCCTTGTTCAGGGTCATAGGTGCCTTCTAGGCCCTTGCTTTGAATACCGCTGGCGGCGGTGGAGCTGAACGAAATCAGCACCCCGGCTTCGCGTCCAAACTGGTTGAGGGCATTTTCCAGCGTAGAAGGTGCGATGTGATAAGCCTTGGTGTCGGCAAACGCCATCGGCAAGACGCTGAAACTCAAACTGGCACCCAGTAGCAAACGGGCCAGGGACGTAAGGCGGAAGGGCTGAGCGGGCATGAAGGGATCCTGTGAGGATGAGAATCGAAGTGGCTTGCCTTCTCTGTCACGCCAGATCCGAAATCAGCTCACATTTTTTGAAATTAAACTCAGACCCTTTGTGGGAGCGGGCTTGCCCGCGATGGCAACCACGCGGTCTGTCTGGCACACCGCAGCGATCCCATCGCGAGCAAGCCCGCTCCCACAACAAGCCCGCTGCTACAACACGTCCGTTCACACAGAGCCGTTACACCCGCGCTTCCACCGTTACCCAATAGCGGGTAAAGCGCTTGATCCGCACCGGCAAGCTGACCGCCAGCAGGTCCAGCACGCGCTCGCTGTCGTCCACCGGGTAGGTGCCGGAGATCAGCAGGTCGGCAACCTTCGGATCGCAGTTGAGCTGGCCACGGCGATAGCGACCCAGTTCGGCGAGAAAGTCTGCCAGGCGCATATGCGCAGCAACCAGCATGCCGTCAGCCCACGCCCCGCTCCCGGCATCGAGCGGGCGTGGAGCATTCCAGGCCTGGCGGTTGAAGCTCAGTTGCTGGTGCGGTTCGACCCACAATGCACTGCCCGTATGCGCCGTTGGCATCAACGCAACCCGCCCCTCGAACACGGCGATTTCAGTACGGTCGCCAAATTGGCGCACATTCAGGCGCGCCGCCTGGGGTTGCAAGGTGCCGTGGGCGGTACGCACCAGCAGAGGGCGAGAATCCCGGGCGGCAGTCAGCAGCATTTCGCCTTCGAGCAGGCGGATCACCCGCTGCTGTTCATCAAACTGCACATCGACCGCGCTGGCGGTGTTGAGCTGGACCTGGCTGCCGTCTTGCAGTTGCACGTTGCGCCGCTGCCCCACCGGGCTGCTGAAGTCTGCCAGCAGCGGGGTGACGGGCAACTGCTCGCGCAGGCCCCAGGTCAGCGCCGAGCCAGCGCCTAAAAGCAGCAACAGCTTCAATGCCTGACGGCGGCTGCTGCTTTTAGGCGCGTTCAAGGCCGCATGGGCCAGTGGCGACGATAAACCGCGCAAGCGCTGGTTGATGCGCTGGATATGCTCCCACGCCCGCTGATGTTCAGCATGGGCGTGCAGCCATTGCTCCCAGGCCTGCTGGCGCCTGGGGCTGAGTGCGCCGCCCTGCATTTCTACCAGCCAGCTGACTGCTTGTTCGGCCACCGCCGCGCCGATGTCGGGCGGTGCGTTGAATGCACCGTTCACAGGGCGAAGTAGCAGCGCAGGGCTGCCTTGCTCAAGTGACGTTTGACCGTGGCAATCGAGATGCCCAGTTGAGCGCCAATTTCGGCGTAGCTCAAACCATCGACCTGGGCCAGCAAAAAGGCCCGTTTGACCGGAGAGGGCAGGCCGTCGAGCAACTGGTCAAGCTCCATCAGGGTTTGCAGGATGATCGCGCGTTCTTCTTCACTGGGGGCGACCTGCTCGGGCATCCCGGCCAGGGCCTGCAGGTAAGCACGCTCCAGGTCCTGGCGGCGGTAGTGGTTGAACAGTACGCGCTTGGCCACCACGGTCAAAAACGCCCGGGGTTCGTTCAGGGGTGGGGTCTCGCGCGCGGTCAGCAGGCGCATGAACGTGTCCTGGGCCAGGTCGGCGGCACTCTGCGGGCAACCGAGCTTGCGCCGCAACCAGCCCGTGAGCCAGCTGTGATGGTCCTGATACAGAACCTCGACGGTGTTTGACTGCGACAACGACCACTCCGGCTGCGCTGAATAACGCTTTAGAGAACAAGAATTGTTCGCATTGTAGTAGTGGCTTATTGCATTGAGCAATCACCACTTATCAATGGTCGTCACGCAGCCCGTCATCTGCTTTTGCATATGAGAATATTTATCATTAGTATCGCTTTCCTTTTGACCTGCGCATCGATCTCCATGACCCCACCCGAACTCAAGGATGGCCCCCACAGTGAACCGCGCCAGGGACGAGCGCATTTTCTGCAGGTGTTTTTGACCCAGCGTGCGCAAATGGAAGCGTTGGTGAGCCGCCGCGTGGGTTGCCGGGCCACGGCTGCCGATCTGGTGCAGGATCTGTTCCTGCGTTTTTGGCGGCGGCCACTGGTGCAGGTTGAAGAGCTGAGCACCTATCTGCTGCGTTGTGCGGGCAACATTGCCATTGACCATTTGCGCAGCGAAGGCACGCGCGAGCGGGTCAGCCATCACTGGCAACCCGAACCCGACGCCAACAGCTGTGAGCCCCAGGCCGCCCTAGAAGCCGGTAATGACTTGCGCCAGGTCGAGGCGGCCCTGCGCAGCCTGCCCGAGCGCACGCGGCATATTTTTTTGCTCAACCGCATTCACGGTCGCACCTATGCCGAGATCGCCAAGGTCATGGGTGTGTCCCAAAGTGCCGTCGAAAAACATATGATGCGCGCCCTGGAGGCCTGCAAGGCCAGCCTGCGAGAGCCGTCATCAGGGACCGCGTTGTGATCAGTCGTTCAAGAGTTGCCGTTACTGCCGAGCAAGAGCGCGCCGCACTGGCATGGCTCAGTGTGCTGCACGATCAGCCGGACAGCGGCGATCAGGCCACTTTCAGTCGCTGGCTGCTGGCTGACCCGGCCCACGCCGAGGCCTATGCCCAGGCCCAGGTAGTGTGGGAGTTGAGCGAGGTAGCCGGTGCCACCCTGGCCGACGAAGAGTCGCTGGCCATGCAGCGTTACCTGTCGGCAATGGACAAGTCCCGGCGCGGCCGCCTGCGGCATTGGTCTGGCGGGTTGGCGGTTGCCGCGTGTTTGCTGCTGATGGTCGGTGTGTTTGCCGGTTGGCAGCCGGCGCGCTGGGTGGACGATCTGGGCGCGGACTATGTGAGTGCGCCGGGGCAAGTTCGCACTGTGGTGCTGGCCGATCAATCGCAGGTCACGCTGGATGCCGACAGCGCCATTGCGGTGAACTTCAGTGGCGGCGAGCGCCATGTGCAGTTGCGCCGCGGCGTGGCCTTTTTTCACGTCACCCACACCGGCGAGCCCTTTGTAGTGGATGCCGACGGGGGTGAAGCACGGGTACTGGGCACCGAGTTTGAAGTACGCCTGCAACCGGGAGGCGCGCAAGTCACGGTGTTGTCCGGGCGGGTAGGGGTCAAGGCCGGCAAGAATGCAGCGCAGCAGATCCTTACAGCCGATCAACAAATAGCCTACGACGCAGGTGTGACCGATACGGTGCATCACGTTGACAGCCAGGCCCGCCTGGGCTGGCGCTCGGGCTGGCTGAGCTATTACAAAACCCCGCTGGTTGATGTTGTCGCCGATCTCAAACGTTATTACCCGGGCCAGATTGTGCTGCTCAACAGTGAGTTGGGAGCCAGGAAGATCAGCGGCAGTTTCCCTAGCCAGGACCCGCAGGCGGTGCTCAATTCATTGCAGGGCGTGCTCGGGTTTGAACAACACAACGTGCTCGGGCTGATTGTGTTGCGTTGACGCGCCCTCCACATATCCCTGTGGGAGCGGGCTTGCTCGCGATTGAATCAACTCGGTCTAACTGGAAAACCGTATCGATGCTATCGCGAGCAAGCCCGCTCCCACCGTTTTCCCGCAGGCGGCCTGTGGTGGCATCCCGGATTTTTTTTCATTGCGTGGTGAGGTAAACCCCGGCCCCATCCGTGTAGTGCTTGAAAATGCGAAAAATTCGTATTCCGTATCAGGTCAACACACAGGTCATGAGCATGAAGTCCAGGGCAAGTTCGGTGAAACAGTGGTTGGGAGCTTCTGCATTCGTGATGGCCGGGCTGGCGCTCAACCCGCTTTACACGGCAATGGCTGCTGAGTCGCCGCAACAGCAGGTTGGTGCATTGTTTGATTTCAACCAGCCGGCCAAACCGCTGCCCCAGGCGCTCAATGACTTTTCCCGGCTGACCGGCCTGAGCGTGGTCTACACCGACGAAGCCCCCTTTGGCCTGCAAGCGCCGGCGCTCAAGGGGCGCATGAGCGCTGACCAGGCCTTGCAGCAGTTGCTCGCGCAGTCGGGCTTCAACGTGCGCCGCACCGACGCCAACACCTTTGCCCTCGAACCACAGCCCACGGCAGGCGCCCTGAACCTGGGGGCCACCAGCATTACCTCGCTGGCCTCAACCGACACCAGCTACCAGCCGCCCGCCACCGCCTCAGTGATGCGCGGCACGGGCTCGTCCATGGAAGTGCCGCAAACCATCAACGTGGTCGCCGCCCAGGTGATCCGCGACCAGGCGCCGCGCAATCTGGATGATGCGCTGAACAACATCAGCGGCATCACCCAGGGCAACACCCTGGGCAGCACCCAGGATTCGGTGATGAAGCGCGGCTTTGGCGACAACCGCGACGGCTCGATCATGCGCGACGGCATGCCGCTGGTGCAGGGCCGGGCCATGAACGCTGCCACCGAGCGGGTCGAGGTGCTCAAGGGCCCGGCCTCGTTGCTCTACGGCATTCAGGACCCGGGCGGTGTCGTCAACGTGGTCAGCAAAAAGCCGCAGCTGGAGCAGTACAACGCGGTGACCGTGCGCGGTTCAACCTACGGCGCCGGCAAAAACGGCGGCGGTGGCAGCCTCGACAGCACCGGGCCGCTGGGTGATTCGGGGCTGGCCTACCGGATGATCATCGACCATGAAGACGAAGATTACTGGCGCAATTTTGGTGTGCATCGCGAAACCCTGATCGCGCCGTCGCTGGCCTGGTATGGCGACAACATCCAGGTGCTGCTGGCCTATGAGCATCGCGAATTTCTGACCCCGTTCGACCGTGGCACGGCCATCAATCCGGCGACCAACCATCCGCTGGACATTCCGGCCACCCGCCGCCTGGACGAGCCGTTCAACAATATGGAAGGGCGCTCGGACCTGTACCGCCTTGAAGTCGATCACGACCTCAACGACGACTGGAAAGCCCATTTCGGCTACAGCTGGAACCGCGAAACCTACGACGCAAGCCAGGTTCGCGTCACCAAGGTCAACTCCGACGGCACCCTGACGCGCAAAATGGACGGCACCAAGGGCGCCATCACCACCGACCGCTTCAGCACCGTTAGCTTGCAGGGCAAGGTTCAGGCTGCTGGCATGCAGCATGACCTGGTGTTTGGCGTGGACGACGAATACCGCAAGATCTACCGTGCCGAGCTGATCCGCCAGGACAGCCAGTCCACCTTCAACTACGAAAACCCGGTGTACGGCAATGAAGTCGCCGGTACCACGGTGAGCGCCAGCGACAGCAACCAGACCGATCTGCTGCGCAGCGACTCGCTGTTCGCCCAGGACTCGATCCATCTCACCGACCAATGGGTTCTGGTGGCGGGTGCGCGCTTTCAGAAGTACGACCAACTGGCGGGCAAAAGCATTCCGTTCAAGGCCAGCACCGATACCAACGGGGTGAAATGGATCCCGCGGGCCGGGCTGGTGTACCGCTACACCGATGAACTGTCGTTCTACGGCAGCTATACCGAATCGTTCAAGCCCAACTCCTCGATCGCTCCGCTGACGGGCGGCGTGGTACTGGACTCCTCCATCGCGCCGGAGCAGTCGAAATCCTGGGAACTGGGGGCCAAGCTGGATATCCCGGGTCGCATCACCGGCACTCTGGCCTTGTACGACATCAAAAAGCGCAATGTGCTGGTGTCCTCCACGGTGGACGATGTCACTGCCTACTCGGCAGCGGGTGAAGTGCGTTCCCGGGGCCTGGAACTGGACGTCAGCGGTCAGTTGACCGACCAGTGGAGCCTGATCGGCAGCTACGCCTACACCGATGCCGAAGTGACCAAAGACACCACCTACCAGGGTATGCGCCTGCAGAACGTGGCCAAGAACAGCGGCTCGCTGTCGGCGGTGTACGACTTTGGCAACATCGTGGGCGGTGACAAGCTGCGCGTTGGCGCGGGCGCGCGCTATGTAGGCGAACGGGCGGGGGATGCCCTGAACGACTTCGACCTGCCGGGCTACACCGTGGCCGATGCCTTTGCCACCTACGACACAAAAATCGAAGGGCAAAAGGTCAAGTTTCAGGTCAACGTCAAAAACCTCTTCGACCGCACTTACTACACCTCGGCGGCCAGCCGCACGTTCGTCTCCATCGGCGATGCACGACAGTTCACGCTCTCCAGCACTTTGGAGTTCTAAGGCCGCTCCCACAATGAACCAGCACGCCGCAGTTAATGTGGCACAGCTATACCTGTGGGAGCTGGCTTGCCTGCGATGCAGGCGACGCGGTCTGTTCAGGTAAAGAGCGTCGATACCATCGCGAGCAAGCCCGCTCCCACAAAGAAGGTTGTGGGGTTACCTGAACACCGTCCGGTATGCCCCCGGCGTGCCGCCCATGTTCTGTTTGAAGCGGTTAGCGAAGTGGCTGGCGCTGGCGAAGCCGCAGGCCAGTGCCACGTCACCCAGCGCCAGTGCACTGTTGCGCAGCAGGTCGCGGGCGCGGGCCAGGCGGCGGGCCAGCAGGTATTGGTGGGGCGGTACGCCAAAGCTTTCGCGGAACATGCGCGCAAAGTGGTAAGGCGACAGCGCGCATTGCGCGGCCAGTTGGCCGATGTTCAGTGGTTCGGCCAGCCGGTGTTCGATGTATTCAATCAACTGGCGCCGCTGGTACGCCGCCAGCCCGCCCTTGAGTTGCAGGCCGTCGCGCAGGCCGACCTGGGTCAGCACGGCATGATCGAGCAGGGCGCTGGCCAGGCTACTGGTAAGCAGGCGTTCACCGGGTTCGTCCCAGTTGGTCTGGATCAGTTGGTGAAAGCGGCGGGTTTGCTGTTCGTCATCCTGGAAGGTCAGCTCCCGTAGTTGCATCTCCCGGGGTTCGCGGTCGAGCAGGGCGATGCAGCCCAGAGCAAATTGCTCCTGGCTGACATACACATGGGCCAGGCGTATTTCGCCATTGATCACCCACGCCGATTGATGATCGGCCGGCAGCACGCAGAGCTTGCCCGGTGAGCCCTTGGCGCCCGGTTGCTCACGCCTGAAAGTACCGGTGCCGCCGGAGATATAGCACGACAAGGTGTGGTGCGTCGGCGCTTCATATTCACGCGCATCGTGGTGGTTGGTCCACAAAGCAGCAGCCATGCCTTCACCCAGTTCGGCACTGTGCTCCAGACGGGCATTGGGCGAGCTGTTCATGGACTGGAAGACTTGCAGGGTATCGAATGCGGGCATGTTCGCATCCTACTCCGTCGCACTGCGGCTGCCAGCCCCGGGCCAACAAAAGCGCAAGAATCTGCAAGTGCGCGCACCGCCGCAGGCCCAGACTGAAAGCCATTGTCTGGAGTGCGCCATGAACCTGTTCTTGTATGTGATGACTGTCTTGATCTGGGGCACCACCTGGATTGCCCTGAAACTGCAATTGGGAGTGGTGGCGATTCCTGTGTCCATCGTTTACCGCTTCGGCCTGGCGGCGCTGGTGCTGTTTGCCGTGCTGTTGCTCAGCCGCAAGCTGCAGGTGATGAACCGGCGCGGACATCTGATTTGCCTGGCCCAGGGGTTGTGCCTGTTTTGCGTCAACTTTATGTGCTTTTTGACCGCCAGCCAGTGGGTCACCACGGGGCTGATCGCGGTGGTGTTTTCGACTGCCACGTTGTGGAACGCGCTGAATGCGCGGATTTTCTTCAAGCAGAAAATCGCCCGCAACGTGATTGCGGGTGGTGCGTTGGGGATGTTCGGGTTGGGCCTGTTGTTCTGGCCGGAATTGAGCGGGCATGCCGCCACGCCGCATATTGCCCTCGGGCTGGGGCTGGCGTTGATCGGCACCCTGTGTTTTTCGGCGGGCAACATGCTGTCGAGCCTGCAACAGAAAGCCGGGCTCAAGCCGCTGACCACCAACGCCTGGGGCATGCTTTATGGGGCTGGCATGCTGGCGGTGTACTGCGCACTCAGGGGTATCCCGTTCGATATGGAATGGAACACGCGCTATATCGGTTCGCTGCTGTACCTGGTGATACCGGGCTCGGTGATCGGTTTTACCGCGTACCTGACCCTGGTCGGGCGCATGGGGCCGGAACGCGCCGCTTACTGCACGGTGTTGTTCCCGCTGGTGGCGCTGAATGTGTCGGCCTTTGCCGAAGGCTACCAGTGGACCCCCCCGGCGCTGGCCGGGTTGGTGCTGGTGATGCTGGGTAATGTGCTGGTGTTTCGCAAACCCAAGCCGGTGGCATTGAGCGCCAAGCTGGCGTGAGTCTGTAACCCCCTGTGGGAGCGGGCTTGCTCGCGATGGCAGCGACGCGGTGTATCAGTCGCACCTCGGCGATCCAATCGCGAGCAAGCCCGCTCCCACAACAGACCTTGCGTCAGCCCTTGAACACCTGCGGGTTGACCAGGTCTTGCGGGCGTTCGCCGAGCAGGGCGCTGCGCAGGTTGGCCAGGGCGCGGTTGGCCATCGCTTCGCGGGTTTCGTGGGTGGCCGAGCCGATATGGGGCAGAGTCACGGCGTTTTTCAACGCGAAGAGTGGTGACTCGCTTAGCGGTTCCTTCTCGTAAACATCCAGGCCTGCGCCGCGAATGGTGCCGTTTTGCAGGGCTTCGATCAGTGCCGGTTCGTCGACCACCGGGCCACGGGAGATATTCACCAGAATGGCGCTCGGCTTCATCAGCTTGAGTTCGCGCTGGCTGATCAGATGCCGGGTTTTCTCGCTCAATGGCACCACCAGGCACACGAAATCAGCTTCGGCCAGCAACTGGTCGAGGCTGCGAAACTGCGCGCCCAATTCTTGCTCCAGTGCGGTCTTGCGGCTGTTGCCGCTGTACAGGATGGGCATGTTGAAACCCAGGCGACCACGACGGGCAACGGCTGCGCCGATATTACCCATGCCGACAATGCCCAGGGTCTTGCCGTACACATCGCTGCCAAACAGGGCCGGCGGCACGCTGGCTTGCCACTGGCCTGCCTTGGTCCAGGCATCCAGCTCGGCGACCCGACGTGCGCTGCTCATGATCAGGGTAAAACCCAGGTCGGCGGTGCTTTCAGTCAGCACGTCCGGGGTATTGGTGAGCATGATGCCGCGTTCGTTGAAGTAGTCGACATCGTAGTTGTCGTAACCCACCGAGACGCTGGACACCACTTCCAGCTGACGGGCATTTTCCAACTGCTTGCGCCCCAGTTTGCGGCCGACGCCGATCAGACCGTGGGCGTGGGGCAGTGCCTCTTCGAACTGGGCGTTGATATCGCCCAGCTTGGGGTTGGGCGCGATGACGTTGAAATCCTGTTGCAGGCGCTCGATCATCTCGGGGGTGACGCGGCTGAAGGCAAGTACGGTTTTCTTGGTGCTGGAAAGGCTCATCTGAACAAGACTCATCGGCTGTCGGGAATGTAAGCACGCTAACATTCATTGCCGAATATTGCAGCGTTCGGCTGCCGCTCGGGCTCTTCTGTGCCGGTTTTTCATAACGTTAAGGTTGCTGGGCTATAGCAACAAGGCGCTACCCGGCCGTGCAGGGGAGGTCGATACTCGTCGGCTTGCAAGGCATCCCGCCTCGCATCTTGGGAGTCATTTATGAGTACCAATAGCCTTCAGGGTAAAGTTGCGCTGGTTCAAGGCGGTTCGCGGGGGATCGGGGCAGCCATCGTCAAGCGGCTGGCCGCCGGGGGCGCGGCGGTTGCGTTCACCTACGTCAGTTCATCGGCCAAGGCCCAGGAGCTGCAGAACAGCCTGATTGCCAGCGGCAGCAAGGCCTTGGCCATACATGCGGACAGTGCCGATGCCCAGGCGATTCGTGCTGCGGTAGACAGCACCGTCAAAGCCTTTGGTCGCCTCGATATTCTGGTCAACAACGCGGGCGTGCTGGCGGTGGGGCCGCTGGAAGACTTCAGCCTGGAAGATTTCGACCGCACCCTGGCCATCAATGTGCGCAGTGTTTTTGTCGCAACCCAGGCGGCGGCCAGCTACATGACCGAAGGCGGGCGCATCATCAATATTGGCAGCACCAATGCCGAGCGCATGCCGTTCGCGGGTGGTGGGCCATATGCCATGAGCAAATCCGCACTGGTGGGTTTGACCAAAGGGCTGGCGCGGGACCTTGGGCCACGGGGCATTACCATCAACACCGTACAGCCGGGGCCGGTGGACACCGACATGAATCCGGCCACGGGTGATTTTGCCGAAAGCCTGATCCCGTTGATGGCCATTGGTCGTTATGGCAAGGCGGATGAAATTGCCAGTTTTGTGGCCTATCTTGCAGGCCCGGAGAGTGGCTACATCACCGGTGCGAGCCTGACTGCGGATGGCGGGTTCAGCGCCTGAAATTTTGCCGGTTGTCGCCAATGACCCTGTACCCGGTTATTCAAAAAACGAGTTCATGGCCATTGGCGTAGCCCGGTAGCGGCCAGATAGCGCAATCAGCTATAGGTGGCCAGCTCGGTCTGATGCGCCGCCAGAATTTCCGGCAACGAGCTTTTCAGGTACTCGACCCAGGTCTTGATCTTGGCATCCAGGTACTGGCGCGACGGGTAGATGGCGTACAGGTTCAATTCCTGGGAGCGGTACTTGGGCAGCATGCGCACCAGCGTGCCGTTGCGCAGGCCTTCGATGGCGGCGTACACCGGCAGCACGCCGACACCCATGCCGCTGGTGATCGCAGTTTTCATCGCGTCGGCCGAGTTGACCAGAAACGGCGAAGAATTGATCAGCACCATTTCCTGACCTTCCGGGCCTTCGAACACCCATTTGTCCAGGGCAATCACCGGGCTGACCAGGCGCAGGCAGGAATGGTTGAGCAGGTCACTGGGCTTGGTGGCGGTGCCGTTGGCTTTTACATAGGCAGGCGATGCACAAACGATGCTGTAGGTAATGCCCAGGCGCTGGGACACAAAACCCGAGTCCGGCAGTTCGCTGGCCAGCACGATGGACACGTCGTAGCCTTCGTTGAGCAGGTCCGGCACGCGGTTGGCCAGGGTCAGGTCGAAGGTCACATCCGGGTGGGCCTTGCGGTAGCGGGCAATGGCGTCGATCACGAAGTGCTGGCCGATGCCGGTCATGGTGTGCACTTTCAATTGTCCGGCGGGGCGCGAGTGGGCGTCGCTGGCCTCGGCTTCGGCTTCTTCGACATAGGCCAGGATTTGCTCGCAGCGCAGCAAATAGCGTTTGCCGGCTTCGGTCAGGGCAATGCGGCGAGTGGTGCGGTTCAGCAGGCGTGTTTGCAGGTGGGCCTCAAGGTTGGAGACCGCGCGCGAGACGTTGGCCGTGGTGGTGTCCAGCATGGCGGCAGCGGCCGTGAAACTTCCGGCTTCGGCCACACAACTGAAGGCGCGCATGTTTTGCAAAGTGTCCATGAAGTGCTCTCAAGGGGCGATATAGGGGACAGCAACCAATTACACAGCAACAAATTGTGACATGAAGTTTCAGGCTTTACAGGACGCTTTTCATTCGACCAACGGATTACCCCAAAAACGGTAATAAAGATTCACATTTATGCCCGCTTATCGTTGTGCCTGCCAAGTCATAGACTTCTCTATCTCAAGCCTCATCCTCCCTCCTTTCAGGAATTTGCAGCAGTGCAGCGTCGCATCAGCAGAGAGCTCAAAGCCCTCAGTGTTCTGGCTTTATCGTTAGCATTAAACGGCTGCATCGGTTTTGGTGGCATTGCGCCCAAGGGCAGCATGCTTCCCGCCAATGCCTTGGCCACCGACGAGGCGATTCAAAGCGCCGCGAAAGACGCAAACTGGCCCAAAGCCCAATGGTGGCACGCTTATGGCGACCCGCAACTGGATGAGTGGATCAGCCTTGCCGTACAGGGTAGCCCAACGATGGCAATGGCTGCAGCCCGTGTGCGTCAGGCCAGAGCCATGGCCGGGGTTGCCGAGTCGGCCGAGTCGCTGCAAATCAATGCTGATTCGACCCTCAAGCGCCATAAGTGGCCTTCGGACCAACTCTATGGCCCGGGGGCCCTGGACAGCGCTACCACTTTCGACAACGCCGCGGCCCTGGGCTTCAGCTTTAACCTCGATCTGTGGGGTCGCGAAAGCAATGCCAGCGAGCAGGCCGTGGACATGGCGCACATGAGTGCGGCCGAGGCCCGCCAGGCCCAGCTCGAACTGCAGAACAACGTAATTCGTGCCTACATCCAGCTGTCGTTGCATTACGCCCAGCTCGATATCGTCGAATCGACCCTGCACCAGCAAGAACAGATTCTCGATCTGGCGCAAAAGCGCCTGGACGGCGGTATCGGCACCCATTTTGAAGTCAGTCAGGCGCAAGCGCCGCTGCCCGAGATTCATCGACAGATCGATGCCCAGGAAGAAGAAATCGCCCTGACCTGCAACCAGTTGGCTGCGCTGGCCGGCAAAGGTCCGGGGGAGGGCGCACGCCTCAAGCGTCCGACCCTGGCGCTGGCCACTGCGCTGAAACTGCCGTCGAGCCTTCCTGCAGAACTGCTGGGACAGCGCCCTGACGTGGTCGCCAGTCGCTGGGAAGTGGCAGCGCAGGCCCGTGGTATCGATGTGGCACACGCCGGTTTCTACCCCAACGTCGACCTGACGGCCAGCCTGGGCTTTATCGCCACGGGTGGCGGCGCGCTGGAGTTTTTGACCTCCAAAAAGCTCACTTACAGCGTCGGCCCGGCGATCTCCCTGCCGATCTTCGATGGCGGTCGCCTGCGCTCGGAGCTGGGCGTGGCCTCTGGTGGCTATGACATGGCCGTGGCCAAGTACAACCAGACCCTGGTGACTGCGCTCAAGGGCATTTCCGATCAGTTGATCAAGCGCGAGTCGATGGAAAAACAGCAGGTCTTCGCCGCCGAATCGGTGCAGGCCGCGCAAAAAACCTATGACATCGCCGTGGTCGCCTTCCAGCGCGGCCTGACCGATTACCTCAACGTGCTCAATGCGCAAACCCTGCTCTTCAAACAGCAGCAGATCCAGCAACAGGTCCAGGCCGCCCGCCTGAGCGCCCACGCCGAGCTGGTAACGGCGCTGGGTGGTGGGCTTGGCGCTGGCAACGATGTGCCCAAGGACGACCGTTATGTGCCCGACAAACCGCCGGCCGTCATGGCGCTGTTCAACCACTAAACCCCCGATGGCTAATTTTGAGAGCCTGTAGATGAACCACTTGCCCGCCCCGGTACGCTGGCTGTATTCCCTGGAATGGCGCCGTGGCTTTTTTGACTGGGCACGCAGCGATGGCGTGACCTGGGTACATATTTTCAAGGTGCTGGTCGCCGCCTTTCTGACCCTGTGGCTGGCCATGCGTCTTGAGCTGCCGCAACCGCGCACGGCGATGATCACCGTGTTTATCGTGATGCAGCCGCAAAGCGGCCAGGTGTTCGCCAAAAGCTTTTACCGGTTTTTGGGCACCCTGACCGGCTCGGCGGTGATGGTGGCGCTGATCGCCCTGTTCGCGCAGAACACCGTGCTGTTTCTCGGTGCGATGGCGATCTGGGTGGGCATCTGCTCCGCCGGTGCAGCCCGCTGCCGCAACTTCCGTGCTTATGGTTTTGTGCTGGCCGGTTACACCGCTGCAATGGTCGGCCTGCCTGCCCTGGCCCACCCCGATGGTGCTTTTATGGCCGCGGTGTGGCGGGTGCTGGAGATCTCGCTGGGCATTCTCTGCTCCACCGTGGTCAGCGCTGCGATCCTGCCGAAAACCGCTGGCGCGGCGATGCATGACGCGCTGTACAAACGCTTTGGCGTATTTGCCGGTTTTGTTGCCGAAGGCCTGCGTGGCCAGTCCTCCCAGGAGGCCTATGAGGCCAGCAACGTGCGCTTTATCGGTGAAAGCGTGGGCCTGGAAGGCATGCGCAGCGTGACCGTATTTGAAGACCCGCATATGCGTCGTCGCAGCGGCCGCCTGAGTCGTTTGAACAGCGAATTCATGGCCATCACCACGCGCTTCAATGCCTTGCACCAGTTGCTTGCCCGTTTGCGCAGCCGTGGTGTGGTTGATGTGGTGTCGGCCATCGAGCCGGAGCTGGAAATACTCGCGCAGTTGCTCGACACCTATGCCGGTCGCTCGTTGACCGATAAAGACGCGGCCTTGCTCGCCGAGCAACTGGATGCCTTCAAGGCCAGCCTGCCGGGCCATGTGCGTGCGTTGCGGGTCAAGTTTCTGGAAAGCGAGCCCAGCCCGTCGGACTTCCTCGACTTCAACACCGCCTACGAGCTGCTGTTCCGCTTTGTTGACGACCTGCACAACTACGCGCTGACCCACGCCTCGCTGGCCGACCACACCCACGAACGGGAGCGTTGGGATCAACCGTTTATTTCCCAGACCAACTGGTGGTCGGCGGCCGCTTCCGGGATTCGGGCAGCGTTTATCCTGGCGGTGCTCGGCACCTACTGGGTGATGACCGCCTGGCCCAGCGGCGCGATGATGACCCTGATCGCTGCAGCCACTGTCGGTTTGTCGGCGGCCACGCCCAACCCCAAGCGCATGGCGTTCCAGATGGCCTGCGGCACATTCCTCGGTGCGTTGATCGGCTTTGTCGAAATGTTCTTCGTGCTGCCCCATATCGACGGTTTCCCGCTGTTGTGCCTGGTGCTGGCGCCGGTGATCGTGCTCGGTTCGTTCCTTACTTCGCGGGCCAACTACGCCGGTGTCGGCCTGGGCTTGCTGATCTTTTTCAGCACCGGCTCGGTCCCCGACAACCTGACCATCTACAACCCGTACCAGTTCATCAACGACTACATCGCTATGGTCATGGGCATGCTGGTGTGTGCCGCTGCCGGTGCGATTATCCTGCCGCCCAACAGCCGCTGGTTGTGGAGCCGTCTGGAGCAAGATCTGCGTGAGCAAGTGGTGTATGCCATCAGCGGCAAATTGCGCGGCCTGAGCTCCAGCCTGGAAAGCCGCACCCGCGACCTGATGCACCAGGCTTATGGCCTGGCGGCAGGCAAACCGCAGGTTCAACGCCAATTGCTGCGCTGGATGTTTGTGGTGCTGGAAGTCGGTCACGCCATTATCGAGCTGCGCAAGGAGCAGGCGATTTTGCCGGTGCACCCCGCGTACGCCGAAGCCCAGCCGTGGCGCCAGGCCATCCGGGTCATGGGCCGGGCGCTGGTGCGGCTGTTTATCGCCCCCAGCGAAAGCAACCTGGAGCGCGCGTTGATTGCCGTGGACCACGCCATCAGCCGCGTGCAGTCCACCGACGAACCCTTTGCCCGCAACTTCGACACCTCGGCGCTGGTCCGGGTGCAAAGCTACCTGCATTTTATCCGTACATCACTGCTTGACCCGCAATCGCCGCTGGCCGCTTATGCCCAGCCGCAAGGACTTGAACATGCCTCGTGAAATCGCCTTCCACGGCGTCTACATGCCCACCATGACCCTGATGTTCTTTATCGCGGCGGGGTTGGCATGGGGCTTTGACCGACTGTTTTCCGGCTACGACCTGTATCGCTTCTTCTGGCACCCGGCGCTGCTGCGCCTGAGCCTGTTTGCTTGTCTTTTTGGCGCCATGGCGCTCACTGTTTACCGTTGAGACCGATCCGATGAAAAAGTTCTTCAGCCTGCTTGCCACCTTGCTGGTTTTGGCCCTTGCGATATGGATCGGCCGAACCCTGTGGGAACATTACATGAACACCCCGTGGACCCGTGATGGACGGGTGCGGGCCGATATCATCAACGTGGCTGCCGACGTCAACGGCTATGTGGTCGGGGTGCCGGTCAAGGATAACCAGTTGGTGAAAAAGGGCGATGTGCTGCTGGAAATCGACCCTGAACACTACGAAATCATGGTCAAGCAAGCCCAGTCGCTGGTGGCTTCCCGCAAGGCGACCTGGGAAATGCGCAAGGTCAACGCCCATCGCCGGGCCGATATGGACAGCCTGGTGATCTCGCGCGAGAACCGTGACGACGCCAGCAACATTGCCGACTCGGCCCTGGCCGACTATCAGCACGCGCTGGCGCAACTGGACGCGGCGCAGCTTAATCTCAAGCGCACCAAAGTTCTGGCCACGGTCGATGGCTATGTGACCAACCTCAATGTGCATCGCGGCGACTATGCGCGGGTGGGCGATCCGAAAATGGCCGTGATCGACCAGGATTCGTTCTGGGTTTATGGCTTCTTTGAGGAAACCAAACTGCCGCATATCCGCGTGGGCGACAAAGCCGACCTGCAAATGATGAGCGGTGAAGTATTGAAGGGGCATGTGGAAAGCATCTCGCGGGGTATCTACGACCGCGATAACCCCGAAAGCCGTGAGCTGGTGGCTGACGTTAACCCGACGTTCAACTGGGTGCGTCTGGCCCAGCGGGTGCCGGTGCGCATTCACATTGACGAAATCCCCGATGGCTTCCTGCTGGCAGCGGGAACGACCTGTACGGTGATCGTGGATCAGGGCAAGGCCGAGTAAAGTTAATGTGGGAGCGGGCTTGCTCGCAATTGACTCAGCTCGGTCTTGCTGGAAAACCGTGTCGATGCGATCGCGAGCAAGCCCGCTCCCACAAGAGCGAGGCTGGGGTTCACGCCACGCAAAACGTCTCATGCAAATGACGCCACAGCACCTTGCCGCTGGCGTCTTTTTCAAACACCACGGTAGCGCGCCGATCAGTGCGGTTGCCGTTATGCTCTTCCTGTAGCTCGCGGTAGCTGACCACGGCACCGCCCGCATGCAGGGCAATGCCCTTGAACTCGCTGAGGGTGATGTTCAAGCCCGGGCGCGCACCGCGCAGTTGTTCAAACAGCGCTTCTACGCCATCGATATCCAGCACTGTGCCGCTGGGCGCAATCATCGAAAACTGCGGCGAAAAACGGCCCAGTAAAACGGGTAGTACGCCGGGTTCCAGGCCGGAAAACCAGCCTTCAATCTCGACGTGGGTTTCGTTTACCAGGTCGAAGTAGCTCTTGTAATCACTCATCACAATCTCCAGGTCAGGGTGCGAGCAAGGCCAGCACGCGGGATGTATCAAGGCGTAGAACGGGAACCAGCGGCACCAGCGTCAACGCACAACCGATGGCAAAGCATAGGGCAAAGGCGTGGGGCGTCGAGGTGATTGCGGTCAATGTGCCATACAGGGCCATCATCAGGGCCGGGCCGAGCAGAAAACTCAACTGCCGGTTGATGTTCCATAGCGCGCTGGCATGGCCCATATGCTCGGGCGTGATATCGATAAAGGCGGTGTTTTGCGCAGTGCTGCTGCACAGGCTGCCACCAAAGCCCATCAGCCCATACAGGGCAATTGGCAGCCATGTGTCTGGAGCATCGATCCGGGTCAGTAAACCGATGCCAAGGGCTTGGGCTGTCATGCCCAGTACCAGCAGCGGCTTTGGCCCCAGACGGTTGAATTGGTAACGGCTCAAACTGATGCCCAGTGCCGATGCCAGCGCCCAGGGCAGCATCAGCGCGCCCGTTTGCGCAGGGCTCAAGCCCAGTTGATGCAGATACAGAATGCTCACCAGCTGAGTGCCGATAAAAATTCCGGGAATAAACAGATAGGTCAGCATGGCGACGCGCAGCAGCGGGCTTTTGAGCAAACGCGCCATATTCAGGGCGCCCACCGCCACGCTTTGATAACTCAGCGCAGGGCGCGAAGCAGGGCGGGGGTGCGAGGCAAGCCAGCAAGCGGCCAGCAACAGGGCAAGCAGGGCCAGTGGCAGATTGGCGTAAAACAGCCAGCGCCACGACCCTGCCTGGACCACCCAACCGCCTACGGCTGGCGACAATGCGGGCACCAGCAGCGCGACCAGCAAGATCACCGAAGTCAGGCGTGCCCGTTCCCGCACGGGAAAGTGTCGATACACCAGGGCTTGCCCCACCGGAATCAACAAACCACCCGCCAGCCCCTGCAGCAGACGCCAGCCAATCAGGGCTTCAATGGTGGCCGACTGCGCTACGCACCATGACGCCACGCTGAACATCAGCAGCGAGGTCAGGATCAGGCGCTTTGCGCCAAACACGGCTGCCAGCCATACGCTGGGTAAAATGATCAGGGTCAGGCCGAGCATATAGGCATTGCCGACCCAGGCCAGCTGCGTAACCGAAGCCTGTAGCTCCTGGCTGATAGCGGGGTAGGCAATGGCGGCGGCGAACATGTTCACCAGATCCAGGGCAAAGCCCAGCAAATACACCAGTGCGATCTTGTTGCGATAGGCCATGATTGGCTCCCAGTCAGGAGAGCGCACAGTAAGCAGCTTTTGCCTGTGGAGGAACCGTCCACCGGCTGCTAGATTGTCAAAAATATTTTGACAATCTACGGGTTTATTCATGGTCAGCCTCGATCGATTCGACACCTTCAAGGCCGTGGTCGAAGCCGGTTCCCTTACCGCAGCGGCTGATTTACTGGGGCAAACCCGTGCCGTGGTCAGCTTCAATATCAAGCGCCTCGAGGCTGAGCTGGGCGTGACCCTGCTCACGCGTAACACCCGGCGGCTGGCGCTGACTGAAGCGGGGGAGCGTTTTTACGTGCATTGCCTGGGCATGCTGGAAGCGGCTCGCCTGGCGATTGACGAAGCGCGCAGCGAGCACACCGAGCTCAAGGGCACGTTACGCATCACTACCACGGTGGAATATGCGCTGGCCAAAGTGGTGCCGGCGCTGGAGCTGTTTCGCGCCTTGCACCCTGACCTGAATGTCCAGCTGTCGACCTCTTCGACCCACGCGGATCTGATCTCCGAGCGTTTTGACGTAGCCTTGAGGCTCGGACGGGTGCTCGACTCCAGCCATCGTGCCGTGCAGTTGAGTACCTTCGAGATTCTGCCGGTGGCCTCACCGGCGTTCGTTGCCCGTGTGGCGCCGATCAACAGCGTGCAAGCCCTTGAGCAAACATCGTGGCTGGAGCATGGGCGGGTGGGGGAATTGAGCATTACCGAGGTGTGTAGCGGTGTAAACAGGCCCTACCAGCCCAACCCTGCGCTGGCGCGGATCAAGGCGGACAACTCATCGGTCTTGCAGGCGTTTGCGCTGACGGGGCAGGGTGTGGCGATCTTGCCGGACTGGTTGATCGAGGATGACTTGCAGGCCGGGCGACTGGTGCGTCTGTTGCCCGAGTGGCAACTGACCCGCCAGGGGGTGTACGCGCTATACCCCGATACACGGCATTTGCCACTGAAGGTGCGGGTGTTTATCGATTTTATGAAAAGTCATGCCTGAGCAGACCTTGTGGGAGCGGGCTTGCTCGCGATGGCATCGACGCGGTTTAACTGGAACACCGCGCCGCCGGTATCGCGAGCAAGCCCGCTCCCACAGGTGATTGGAGGCCTCAGATTCGGGTATTGAGGCCAAACCGTTTCATCAGGATTTTTTCCAGCAGTGCGCCGGGCACCAGCGCAGCCAGCAGCGGCAGGGCGCGGCTGCCATTGCCGTAGCGCAGCAGCCTCGGTGGTTTGGGTTTGACCACGGCCTTGAGCACCGCATCTGCAAAGGCAGTTGCTGATGTGGGGTTGTCCTGCGAGGCCCTGGCCCTGGCGCGAATACCGTCGCGCATGGGCCACCATGCAGAGCCCTCGTCGATCAGTTGCTCGGCCTGGGCGCTGGCATTTTTCGCGAAGCTGGTATCTATGGCGCCTGGCTGCACCTCCAGCACGCCAATGGCAAAAGGCGTCAGCTCCATGCGCAGGGCATCGCTCAAGGCATGTACTGCAGCTTTGGAGGCACAGTAGGCACCGGCAAACGGGGTGACCAGCACGCCGGAAACACTGCCGATATTGACCACCAGCCCCTGGTTGCGGCGCAGCGCCGGGAACAGCGCGCGGGTAACGCCGACGATGGAAAATACATTGGTTTCAAACTGCTGTTGAATACCTTCGACGCCGCCATCGAGCAACGGCCCCATCGCGCCGTAGCCGGCGTTATTGATCAGCACGTCCAGCCCGTCGCCTGCGTGCTCCAGTTGCCCGGCCAGATGCGTCAATGCCTGCGGGTCGTTCACGTCCAGCAGTACGGCGTTGAACCCTGCCGTCGCCAATCGCGCCACATCCTCAGGTTTGCGGGCGCAGGCCCACACGTCATGCCCGACCGCCTTGAAGGCATCGGCCAGAGCGCGGCCAATACCGCTGGAACAACCGGTGATCAAAACACGCATGGGAACATCCTTAATTGGAAAAACTGCCTTGCAGGCGTTCGGCGCGAAACTCGAGGGTTTGCGGGCGATAACCGGCGCGCAGCGGCGGCATTGGCAGGCAGTCCTGCCAGCTGGCCCCGGCTTGCAGTTCGCCGGGGCCGCGGTAGCGCGGGGCGGTATAGAGGTTGTCGGCCAGGTTGACGGTGTCGCCCGGTGCATAGGCGGCGACGCGCCAGCCAAGCTCGAGCAGAGGTACGTCATTGTGGTTTTGCAGGGTCAGTTGCAGCGGGCGGTCTGCCGGGCACTGCGCGGGGTCATAGACGATGCGCAGCTCCAAGCGTGCCAGCTGCGCCGCTTCTCGACTGTCCAGCCACGCCACTGACGCTGCCACGATTGCCAGCCCCAGCACGGCGGCCAGCGAAACCGGCAAGGCCTTGGCCGGGTAGCGCAGCAACAGGACAAGCCAGGTGATGATCAGTAATACGCCGATGAACATGGCCGCGCCTCTGGCAGGGAATACCTATAACTTACCAGCATGAGGCATGCAGCGCTGTCACTGCGGGGCATGGTCGCGCAAAAACACCAGCAAATCCGGCTTCGACTGTTCGGCGCTGAAGCGATAACCCTGGGCATCAAACTGCTTGAGGTGTTCGGGGTTGTTGATGCGCTCCTTGATCACAAACCGGCTCATCATGCCCCGGGCTTTTTTCGCATAGAAGCTGATGATCTTGTGCTGGCCGTTTTTCAGGTCCTTGAATTCGGTATTGATGATGCGCGCGTTCAGGGCCGATTTTTTTACTGCGCTGAAGTATTCGTTGGACGCCAGGTTGAGCAAGACGTCATCGCCTTGCTCGGCCAGCGCCTGATTGAGCCATTCACTGATTTGCGTGCCCCAGAACGCATACAGGTCCTTGCCCCGGGCATTGGCCAGCTTGGTGCCCATCTCCAGGCGATAGGGCATCATCAGGTCCAGCGGGCGCAGCAGACCGTACAGGCCCGAAAGCATGCGCAGATGGTTTTGCGCGTAGTCGAAATCCGCTTCGTTGAAGTCCACGGCGTTGAGACCGGTGTACACATCGCCCTTGAAGGCCAGCAGTGCCTGCTTGGCATTTTCAGGGGTGAACGCGGGCGTCCAGCTGCCGAAACGCGCTGCGTTAAGGCCCGACAGCTTGTCGGACAAATGCATCAGCTCGCCAATCTGTTGCGGGCTCAGTTCGCGCAATTGCTCGATCAGTTCCTGGGAATGGTCCAGGTACTGCGGCTGGGTGAAACGCGCAGTGGCCGGCGGCGTTTCGTAATCGAGGGTTTTGGCGGGTGAAATCACCATCAGCATGGGTCGTCTCCTTTTAGCGTCGGGGGATTCTAGGGGGTTGGGCGGTTTGACTCCACCTATGACGCCAATAGATGCGCGCACCACGACGTGTGGGAGCGGGGTTATAGTGCAGCCAGTTTTCACAGGGAGATGAATCTGTGCGCATTGCTGTTTTTTTTTCGGCCTGGCTGATGTGCCTGGGGGCAACTGCGGCGCCCAATGAAGCGGCGACGCTGGATCGCGGCACCTGGCCCGAGCAACTCACCAGCCCGGCCCTGTTCGATGTGGCCTCACGCGCCGAAATCCTGGCCTTTGCCCATGCCTTGCTGGCCAGCGAAGTACTGGATGAAAGCGCACTCAAGCAGCGCCTGGGCCTGAAGACCATCAATCCGGATGCCATCGATACCGTGCGCAAGCGGATGTGGCAGCAGCTGTTGAGCAACTACAACGTTGCCCAGCAGAGCTGCGACCAGGACGCTTCGTTTTGCTATTACGTCGACAGCATGGACAGTCTGCGTGAACAGGCGGGCAAGTTCGCCATCGCCGACGATTCGTTTTATGTCGCCTGGGCCCAACCCAGCGGTGAATTTCATCAGCGCTATCTGGATGAGCAGCTGCGCAAGGCCGCACTGTTCCCGCAAATCAGCAGCGAAATCGAGGTGTTCGGCGAGCAGGAGCGTAACGGCGAGGGCATGCATGACCGGCTGTTTCTGTTGACCTTCGACAGCGGCCCCAGCCAGGTGCCGGGCACCACCGACTGGCTGACCGACTATTTGCGCAAACAGTCCATCAGCGGCCAGTTCTTTGTGCTGGGCAACAGTGTGCAGGTGCGTCTGGACAAGGGCGGCGAGCGGGCGCTGCAAGCGCTGTACAAGGGCCAGTGCGTGGGCGTGCAGGGCTGGGAATATCGCTCCCACAGCCACTGGCAAGCCTGGCAGGACTCGATCCTGCGCAGCGTGGCCTTGGTCAAACAGGTTTTGCCGCACAACTACCTGGCCCAGTTCCGCCCGCCCTATGGGCAACGTCGGGCAGATAGCGGCGTTTTTTTCCAGGGCCAGGGCATGCAGGTGTCGCTGTGGGATATCGATGCCCAGGACATGGCGGCCAACCTGAGTGCCGAACAGTCAGCCCAGCGGGTGCTGACCCTGATGCTGTTGTGGCGCCACGGGGTGATCAAGTTTCATGATACCCAGGACAAGGTGCGCGGCGCATTGCCCTGGTTGCTCAAGGCGACGGCGCAAAGTGGCCTGGGTTGGGAAGACTGCGAAGTTCTGTAGAAACATGGGGTTAATACCTGACTCTAGCTGTGCTTTGGTCATCCGCCAAGGCTATTCGTCACTCAAAAAAATAAAGTCGCCAAACGCCAAAAAAGCTTTTTTTTGTCACACGTTTAGGAGTATTACGAAGACAGACGGCCGAAACCTGCGACACAGGTGGCGTCTTCCAGGACCCCATCGGGCAGGGCATACGGCAGTCACTTCGAGGCGCAGCACTGTTGCGGTATTGCGTCGAATGGCTCCCACAAAGGTGACCGAGTATGGATGATCACGGACGCACTCCTTCTTCCAACCAGCCAATCCTTTATGTACTCGATACCAATGTTCTGATTCACGATCCAAACGCAATGCTTAACTTCGAGGAACACCACGTCGCGATCCCCATGACGGTGCTCGAAGAGCTCGACAAGCTCAAAACCGGCAAACTGCTGGTGGCAGCCGAGTGCCGCCAGGCCATTCGCCTGATTGACCAGTTGCTGGGGGTTGCCACCCCCGATGACGTCGAAAAGGGTGTGCCGATCCAGCGTGGCAAAGGCGCGCCCAAGGGCTACCTGTCGATCATGATGAGCAAGCGTCGCGAACCCAACGCGCTGCTGCCCGAAAACCTCAACGACAATATCATCATCAACCAGTTGATTGACTTGCACGCGCGTGAGCCGAAGTTGCGCGTGGTGCTGGTGACCAAAGACATCAACATGCGCCTCAAGGCCCGGGCCTGCGGGATCGAGTCCGAGGACTACAGCACCGACCAGCTGGTAGATGACGTGTCGATGCTGTCGCGTGGCTATCACACCATGACCGGTTCGTTCTGGGATCGTGTCAACAAGGTCGAGACCCGCCAGGGGCACGGGCGTACCTGGCACCAGGTGCAAATGAACGAAAACCTGCCGGCGGTGCATATCAATGAATTCATCATTGATGAGCAGGGCTTTGTCGGCTGGATCAAGGAGGTGCGCAAGGACCAGTTGCTGATCCTCGACATGCACCAGGAACCGCTCCTGCACCAGGAAGCCTGGGGGCTCAAGCCCCGGGATATTTACCAGGGCCTGGCGCTGTTTGCCTTGCTCGACCCGGACATTCACCTGGTCAACCTGTCGGGTGCGGCGGGTTCGGGTAAAACCATTCTGGCGCTGGCGGCGGCAATCGAACAAACCATGGTCAGCAAGCGCTACCGGCGGATTATCTGTACCCGCAGCGTGCAGGGGCTGGACCAGGAAATCGGCTTTTTGCCGGGCACCGAAGCCGAGAAAATGGAGCCTTGGCTGGGGGCCATCACCGATAACCTTGAAGCCCTGCATATGGATGACGAAAACACCCACGGCAGCGTCGACTACATCCTGAGCAAGGTGCCGTTGCAGTTCAAATCCCTGAACTACATCCGCGGTCGCAGCTTCCAGCAGAGCCTGATCCTGATTGACGAGTGTCAAAACCTCACACCGCACCAGATGAAAACCATCATCACCCGTGCCGGTGCAGGTTCCAAAGTGGTGTGCCTGGGCAACCTGGCACAGATCGATACCCCTTACCTGTCAGCCACCAGCTCGGGGTTGACCTACCTGACGGAGCGTTTCAAAGACTTCCCCAACGGCGTGCATATCGCGCTGCAAGGGGTGCCTCGCTCGATTCTGGCCGAATACGCCGAATCGCATTTGTAACCCATTGACTGTGGGAGCGGGCTTGCTCGCGATGAGCGTGGCGCGGTGTCTTCGGGATACCGCGTCGGCTTCATCGCGAGCAAGCCCGCTCCCACGGCTGTTTTGGCTTCAGGTAAGCTGTCGGCGGTGGCGCGCCGGGCAATGCAGCGCTGCCCTGGAGTGGGTCAAGACAGGAGCGTCAGGTGTTACTGCGTAATATCGATTTGAATCTGCTGGTGGTGCTCGATGCGCTGCTCACGGAAAAACACGTAACCCGCACCGGTGTCCGCTTGCACTTGAGCCAGCCGGCCATCAGCCACTCACTGAACAAGCTCAGGTTGCTGCTGGACGATCCGTTGCTGATTCGCCACGGCAACGAGGTGGTGCTAAGCGCCCTGGCGCAAAATCTCCAGGCACCACTCAAATCCATTCTGGGGCAGGTCGAAACGCTGTTCGGCCAGTCCATCGACTTTGTGCCGGCAAACTCACAGCGCACCTTTCGCCTGGCCATGTCCGATTACGGCGCGGCCATTGTGTTGCCAAAATTGTTGGTGCAACTGCGCAAACTGGCCCCGGACACCTCGCTGGTCGTCACCCAGGACAGCCGTTTGGGCATGCTGGAGCAGGTCGAGCAGGGCAAGATCGATCTGGCCGTGGGCGTATTCCCCACGCTGCCTGCGGATATCTGCAGCGATGTGCTGTTTGAAGAAACCTTCACCTGCCTGCTCAATCGTCATTCGCTGCCGGACAATGGCGTGCTTGACCTGGACAGCTACCTGGCCCGTCCGCACCTGCTGGTGTCGACGGATGGCAACACCCAGGGCGAAGTGGACAACGTGTTGCGCGCTCAAGGGTTGCAGCGCCGGGTTGCGGTCAATGTCCCGCACTGGGGCACGGCTCCGGGGATGATTGCCGGTACTGACCTGATCCTCACCGTGGCTACCCGTACCCTGGACAACCTGTCATTCGGTGATTCGCTGATCGCGCTGGCGCCACCCATGAGCGTGGCGCCGTTCAACTATGTGCAGGTCTGGCATCCGCGGTTCAACGAAGACCCGGCCCATCGCTGGCTGCGTGATCGGGTGCGCCAGGTGAGTGCGCCATTAGCCCCGTGAGGCAATCACAAAACCCGCCAGCACCACGCTGACCCCCAGCAGTTTTTGCAGGCTGGGCGTGTTTTTTGGTAAGCCCAGCAAGCCGAAGTAGTCGATCAGCATCGAGATAACCAACTGGCCCACCACCACCGCCATGATGAAATTCAGCGCGCCCAGGCGTGGCACGCTGATCAGCGCCACCGTGATGTAAAACACCCCGGCCAGCCCACCGAGCCAGATCCACCAGGGACCGCTGAGCAGGGCCGCAAGGTTGGGGCGGGGCACTTTGACGATCAGCATCACCAGCGCAATTGCCAGGCTGCTGATCAGCAGTGAGACCACGGTGGCCCAAAAGGGGTGGCCCAGCACGACACCGAGGCGGGCATTGCTGCCCGCCTGCAGGGGCACTGCGGCGCCCGCCAGCAGGCTGAGGGCAATGGCAATAAAAAATGGCATAAGCACGTCTCCAGAGTTTCGACCTTTGTACGGCGATAGCCTGCAGGCGGCCAATTCCATATCCTGATGCCCGGTATTCGCGGGGTCGATGGCCTTGTGCCGAGCCTCGGGTTTACAATCGGTGCTCCTGTCTGGAGTACCTTCCTGTGCTGACACACTTAGATTCCCAAGGCCGCGCCAATATGGTCGATGTCACCGACAAAGCGGTGACCTCCCGTGAAGCTGTGGCACAAGCTGTGGTGCGCATGCGCCCAGAAACCCTCGACATGATCATCAGTGGTGGCCATCCCAAGGGCGATGTGTTCGCCGTGGCGCGGATCGCCGGGATCCAGGCGGCGAAAAAAACCTCGGACCTGATCCCGCTGTGTCATCCGTTGATGCTCACCAGCGTCAAGGTTGAACTCGCCGCCCAGGGCAACGATGCCGTGCTGATCGTGGCGCGCTGCAAATTGTCCGGGCAGACCGGCGTCGAGATGGAAGCCCTGACTGCCGCCAGCGTGGCGGCCCTGACGATTTATGACATGTGCAAGGCGGTTGACCGCGGCATGACCATCGACAGCGTGCGCGTGCTGGAAAAACTCGGTGGCAAGAGTGGGCACTTTCAGGCGGATCCGGCATGAAGCTCAACGTGATGTTCTTTGCCCGCTATCGCGAGGCCCTGGGGCTGGATGGCGAAGCGGTGGAGGGCGAGTTTGCCTCCATTGAGCAGTTGCGCGCGTACCTGGCGCAACGCGGTGGTGCCTGGCAGGTGCTGGCCGAGCCCAACCTGATGTGTGCGCGCAATGAAGAGCTGTGCAAGCTCGACGAAGCGTTGGCAGACGGCGACGAAGTCGCGTTTTTCCCGCCCGTGACCGGAGGCTGATCATGGCCATTCGGGTGCAAACGGCGGCCTTTGACCCAGGCGCTGAAGTCAACGCATTGCACGCCGCGAATCTGGGCGTGGGGGCGGTGGTGAGCTTTGTCGGTTATGTGCGCGATTTCAATGATGGTCGTGACGTGGCGGGGATGTTTCTGGAGCATTATCCGGGCATGACCGAAAAGGCCCTGGGCAAGATCGTGGACGAAGCGGGGCAGCGTTGGCCATTGCTCGGGCTTGAAGTGCTGCACCGTGTGGGTGCACTGGAACCGGGTGAGCCGATCGTGTTTGTGGGAGTGGCCAGTGCCCATCGCCAGGCGGCGTTCGAGGCCTGTGCGTTTGTGATGGACTACCTGAAAACCCGCGCGCCGTTCTGGAAGAAAGAACAGACCGCTGACGGCCCGCGCTGGGTGGAGGGGCGGGTGAGCGATGAAGTGGCAGCGCAGCGCTGGAAGTAGGGCAATGCTGTAGCCGCTGCCGCAGGCTGCGATAAGGGCCGCAGGCCCTTCAAAAAGCGGGGCCGCTTCGCAGCCCATCGCAGCCTCGTACCTCGGCAGCGGCTACAGATTTGCGTATCAGGCCGTTGCAGTCGGCTCCTGCGGCTTGCGCACAACCCGCACCACAGGGCGCAGCAGCTCGGTCGGTGGCGTTTCGCAGCTGATCTTGCGGCCCAGCAGGGCTTCGATCGAGGGCAACTGATACGAGTCGTCCTCACCGGCAAAGCTGATCGACACACCGCTGGCCCCCGCACGGCCGGTACGGCCAATGCGGTGTACATAGTCATCCGGCACTTCAGGCAGGGTGAAGTTGATCACATGGCTGATACCGTCGATGTGAATCCCTCGACCGGCCACGTCCGTGGCCACCAGCACGCGAATCTTGCCTTCACGAAAACCTTCGAGCGTCTTGATGCGCTTGTGCTGTGGCACGTCACCCGACAACTGGGCGGCGTTGATGCCATCACGCACCAGGCGCTCTTCGATGCGGCGTACTTCGTCCTTGCGGTTGGCGAACACGATCACCCGTTCCCAACCGTTGTCATTGACCAGGTTGAACAGCAACTTGTACTTGTCGGCACCGGCAACGGCATAGACGTGCTGCTCGACCATGTCGCTGGCGACGTTGACCGATTCGATCTCGACGATGGCCGGGTCGGTGGT
The DNA here is from genome assembly GCF_900105835.1 of Pseudomonas fragi. Taxonomy (NCBI): domain Bacteria; kingdom Pseudomonadati; phylum Pseudomonadota; class Gammaproteobacteria; order Pseudomonadales; family Pseudomonadaceae; genus Pseudomonas; species Pseudomonas fragi. Next base: position 2,152,749 of record NZ_LT629783.1, on the reverse strand, counting down.
CCATTGCTTGGCCAGGTTCATCACATCCTCGGTAAAGGTCGCGGAGAACAACAGCGTTTGGCGTTCGGCCTTTGGCGGTGTTTGACGAATGATCTGACGTACTTGCGGGATAAAACCCATGTCCAGCATGCGGTCGGCTTCGTCGAGCACCATCACTTCGACCATGTCCAGATGCACTTCGCCGCGCTGGTTGAAGTCCAGCAAGCGGCCCGGTGTGGCCACCAGGATGTCGCAATGCCGGGCTTCCAGCTGCTTGAGCTGCTTGTCGAAGTCCATGCCGCCCACGAACGTCATGACGTTGAGGTCGGTGTACTTGGTCAGGTCGGCTGCGTCCTTGGCAATCTGCACCACCAGTTCACGGGTCGGGGCGATGATCAGCGCACGCGGTTCGCCCATGTAACGCTCTTTGGGCGGTGGGGTCTGGGTCAGCTGGCTGATGATCGATATCAGGAACGCAGCGGTTTTGCCCGTGCCGGTCTGGGCGCGGCCAATGGCGTCACGACCGCCCAGGGTGTAGCCCAGCACACCCGCCTGGATCGGTGTGCAGTACGGGAACCCCAGGTCCTGGATGGCGTGCATTAGCTCGGGGGCGAGCTTGAAGTCATGAAAGCGGACCTTGCCTTCTTGCGGCTCGACGGCGAAGTCTTCGAGTTTCCAGGGAATAACGGGTGGCTTAGGGGCCGCCGCACGCCGAGGCTTGGCAATTTTTGGTTTTTCGACAGGCGGTTGTTCGGCAGCGGGCTGTGCGTCAGGGGTGTTCACCGGCGCAGGAGCGGGAGCTGGAACGTGAGCAGGACGGCCAGGCTTTTGCGCGTCGGTTCGCGCCCTGGCGTTGCTCGAAGGTGTAATGGATGCTGGCGCGAGCGGCTCAGCCTCGCTTTTACCGAATATTTTTTTGAGTGCTTTGAGCACGGTCATCTCATCAGTTGGTTAAGGAGTGTACGCCGGGCAGTGTAATGCAAGTCGCGTGCTCGGCGTGTAGTGAACGACAGGATGTTACGGTTTTAGCTCAGGCGTTTCGCCAGCCAGGTGCCGATATCGTGAATTTCTTCTGGTAACACTTCATGGCCCATTGGGTACTCCTGCCATGTAACCGAAACACCTGCAGCCTTTAAGCGCTCATAAGCCGTACGGCCCATAGCGTTTTGTACTACATCGTCGTGCTGCCCGTGCAGGCACAAGGCCGGGATTCGTTGCTGGCTGGCCGACAAAGGCAGAGTGTCGCTGAACGTCGGTGCATAGGTGGATAGGGCTATAACGCCACCCAGCGGGCCCTGCCATTTCAGGTAAGCGGTATGGAACACCACGGCGCCGCCCTGGGAAAAACCGGCAAGGAAGATCCGGTTGGCATCGATGCCGCTCTGGCGCTGGGCTTCGATCAAGCCAATGACCATGTCGGCCGACTCTTCGAGTTCTTCTTCGCTGATCGAGCGGGCCGGGCTCATGGCCTTGATGTCATACCAGCTGGGCATGGCATAACCGCCATTGATGGTCACGGCGCGGGTCGGCGCCTGGGGCAGGACAAAGCGGGTGGTCAGCAACGATTGTTGCAGGATCTCGGCGACCGGCATGAAGTCATAGCGGTCGGCACCCAGGCCGTGGAGCCAGATAACACAGCTGTCGGCGGTCTTTTGGGGGTGGATGATCAGTGGTTGGGTCATGGCTGCTCCATCATTGTGCGTGTGCGCAAACCGGGTGCGCTACAAGTGTGCTTGATCGGCTAAAAGTTACAGATTATGTCGCGTGCTTGAACGTTTTTTCCTGCATTTCCTACTGAACTTACTTAAGCCGCAGGAGTGGTACGCGCTTTGCTATGTGGACAGGGACGTGAATGCAATCCCCTTGGGCGGTAACACTAACAGGCTACTGCCGAAGGGGGGACTGCAAAAATCCCGAGGTTGAAGTTAGACAAGGAATTCAACAGCTCAAGTGAGCGCTTCAGTTTGACGGTTCGTGCGATGCACCCATCGCTCAAGGCTTATGCCGCTTGACCCAAAAAAAAGCCGACATGGGTCAACAGTGCCTCACAAGGGGGCGGCGGGCCTTGTTCAAACACAAAAAAAGCAGCACTGGAGGTTTGAATGAAGCAGTTGAAATCCACCCTGGCCCTGGCCACCGCAGCCATTGTGTTACTCAGTGCCAGTGGTTTTGCCCACGCCGGCGCAACCCTGGACAGCGTTAAAAAGAAAGGCTTTGTGCAATGTGGCGTGAGCGACGGCTTGCCGGGTTTTTCGGTACCTGACAAGGACGGCAAGATCATGGGCATCGATGCCGATGTGTGCCGTGCAGTGGCCGCGGCCGTATTTGGCGATGCCACCAAGGTCAAGTTCAGCCAGTTGAACGCCAAGGAGCGTTTCACCGCGCTGCAATCGGGCGAAGTGGACGTGCTGTCGCGCAACACCACCTGGACCAGTTCCCGTGATGCGGGCATGGGCATGGTGTTTGCCGGTGTCACCTATTACGACGGTGTTGGCTTTCTGGTCAACAACAAGCTGGGCGTAAAAAGCGCCAAGGAACTGGACGGTGCAACCATCTGCATCCAGGCCGGTACGACTACCGAGTTGAACGTGTCGGATTACTTCCGCGCCAATAACCTCAAGTACACCCCGATCACCTTCGACACCTCCGATGAAAGCGCCAAGTCGCTGGAAAGCGGCCGTTGCGACGTGTTGACCTCCGACAAGTCGCAGCTCTACGCCCAGCGCAGCAAACTGGCGAACCCGAACGACTATGTCGTGTTGCCTGAAACCATTTCCAAGGAGCCCCTGGGCCCTGTGGTGCGCAAGGGCGACGAAGACTGGTTCAGCATCGTGAAGTGGACCCTGTTCGCCATGCTCAATGCTGAAGAAGCCGGCATCACTTCGAAAAACGTCCTGGCTGAAGCCAAGTCGACCAAAAACCCGGACGTGGCCCGCTTGCTGGGTGCTGACGGCGAATACGGCAAAGACCTGAAACTGCCAAAAGACTGGGTGGTGCAGATCGTCAGCCAGGTGGGCAACTACGGCGAAGTCTTTGAGAAAAACCTCGGCAAAAGCACTCCTCTGGCCATCGACCGCGGGCTGAACGCTTTGTGGAATAACGGCGGCATTCAATACGCACCTCCAGTGCGCTGATAGCCCTTTCACCCGGCAGGCCAACTGCCGGGTGATGTAGTCTGATCCATTGTTAGGGGCACCTCATGCATATTAAAGTCGGCGCACCCAAGCCCAGGCTCAGCCTTGGCGATCCCCGCGTGCGTGCGTGGTTGTTTCAGATCGTCACCGTCGCGCTGGTGGTCTTCCTGGGCTGGTACCTGTTCAACAATACCCAGACCAACTTGCAGCATCGCGGCATTACTTCGGGTTTTGACTTTCTTGAGCGCAGTGCCGGGTTTGGCATTGCGCAACATCTGATTGATTACACCGAGTCCGACAGTTACGCCCGGGTCTTTTTGATCGGTTTGCTCAACACCTTGCTGGTGTCTGTGATCGGTATTGTCCTGGCCACGATCCTGGGTTTTATCATCGGTGTGGCGCGTTTGTCGTCGAACTGGATGATCAGCAAGCTGGCCACGGTGTATGTCGAGGTCTTTCGCAATATCCCGCCCTTGCTGCAAATCCTGTTCTGGTACTTCGCGGTCTTCCTGACCATGCCGGGGCCACGCAACAGCCACAACTTCGCGGACACCTTCTATATGAGCAGCCGGGGCCTGAACATGCCGGCCGCTGTGGGCACAGAGGCCTTCTGGCCGTTTGTGGCCAGTGTGGTACTGGCGATCGTGGCCGTGGTGCTGATGGTCCGCCGGGCCAACAAGCGTTTCGAAGATACCGGCGAGCCGTTCCACAAGTTCTGGGTCGGGCTGTTCCTGCTGCTGGCGATCCCGGGCCTGTGCGTATTGCTGTTCGGCACCCCGGTGCATTGGGAAATGCCACAGCTCAAGGGTTTCAACTTTGTCGGTGGCTGGGTGCTGATCCCGGAACTGCTGGCGTTGACCATTGCGTTGACGGTCTACACCGCAGCCTTTATTGCTGAAATCGTGCGATCGGGGATCAAGTCGGTCAGCCACGGCCAGACCGAAGCCGCCCGTTCGCTGGGCCTGCGCCCGGGGCCGACGTTGCGCAAGGTGATCATCCCGCAGGCGTTGCGGGTAATCATTCCGCCGTTGACCAGCCAATACCTGAACCTGGTTAAAAACTCGTCCCTGGCGGCGGGTATCGGGTACCCAGAAATGGTTTCACTGTTTGCCGGTACGGTACTCAACCAGACCGGGCAAGCGATTGAAGTCATTGCCATCACCATGAGCGTTTACCTGGCCATCAGCATCAGCATTTCGCTGCTGATGAATTGGTACAACACGCGTATTGCGCTGATCGAGCGATGAGGACGGGACTATGACCACTCATGTTTTCAAACCCGACATGCCGCCGCCGGGCAACCGCATCGGCATTGTCGCCTGGGCACGGGCCAATCTGTTCTCCAGTTGGCTCAACACCCTGCTGACCCTGTTTGCCTTTTACCTGGTCTGGCTGATCGTGCCGCCGCTGCTGAGCTGGACGATTTTCGATGCCAACTGGGTGGGCAGCACCCAGGCGGATTGCACCAAAGAGGGCGCCTGCTGGGTGTTTATCCAGCAGCGTTTTGGCCAGTTCATGTATGGCTATTACCCGCCCGAACTGCGCTGGCGCGTTGACCTGACCGTGTGGCTGGCGGTGGTGGGCGCAGCGCCGTTGTTTATCTCGCGCTTCAAGCACAAGGCAATCTATGGCCTGGGCTTTCTGGTGCTGTACCCGATCCTGGCGTACACCTTGCTGCACGGCGGTTACTGGGGCCTGGCCAACGTAGCCACCAGCCAGTGGGGCGGCCTGATGCTGACCCTGGTCATTGCCACGGTGGGTATTGCCGGTGCCTTGCCATTGGGGATCTTGCTGGCGTTGGGCCGACGTTCGGACATGCCGGCCATTCGTGTGGTGTGCGTGACCTTTATCGAGTTCTGGCGCGGTGTGCCGCTGATTACCGTGCTGTTCATGTCCTCGGTGATGTTGCCGCTGTTTCTGCCCGAGGGCATGAACTTCGACAAACTGCTGCGGGCCTTGATCGGCGTGATCCTGTTTCAGTCGGCGTATGTGGCTGAAGTGGTGCGCGGTGGTCTGCAAGCCATCCCCAAGGGGCAGTACGAGGCGGCTGCGGCAATGGGCCTGGGCTACTGGCGCAGCATGGGCCTGGTGATTTTGCCGCAGGCCCTGAAGCTGGTGATCCCCGGCATCGTCAACACCTTTATTGCCCTGTTCAAGGACACCAGCCTGGTGATCATCATCGGGTTGTTCGACCTGCTCAACAGCGTCAAGCAGGCCGCCGCCGACCCGAAATGGTTGGGCATGGCCACTGAAGGCTATGTGTTTGCAGCATTGGTGTTCTGGATTTTCTGTTTTGGTATGTCCCGCTACTCCATGCATCTGGAGCACAAGCTGGACACTGGCCACAAGCGTTAGGAGTAGTGCGACATGAGTGAAGCAATCAAAAAACCTGCAAGCGCTGAAGGCATTATCCAGATGCAGGGCGTCAACAAGTGGTACGGCCAGTTCCATGTGCTCAAGGACATCAACCTTAACGTGCAGCCGGGCGAGCGCATTGTATTGTGCGGGCCTTCGGGGTCGGGCAAGTCGACCACCATCCGCTGCATCAACCGTCTGGAAGAACACCAGCAGGGCCGCATCGTGGTGGATGGCGTGGAGTTGACCAACGACATCAAGCAGATCGAGACGGTGCGCCGTGAAGTGGGCATGGTGTTCCAGCACTTCAACCTGTTCCCGCACCTGACCATCCTGCAGAACTGCACCCTGGCACCGATGTGGGTGCGCAAGATGCCCCGGCGCAAGGCTGAAGAAATTGCCATGCATTATCTGGAGCGTGTACGGATTCCGGAGCAGGCGCACAAGTTTCCGGGGCAGTTGTCAGGTGGCCAGCAGCAGCGTGTGGCGATTGCCCGGGCGTTGTGCATGAAGCCGAAAATCATGCTGTTCGATGAACCGACATCAGCACTTGACCCGGAGATGGTCAAGGAGGTGCTGGACACCATGATCGGCCTGGCTGAAGACGGCATGACCATGCTCTGCGTGACCCACGAAATGGGCTTTGCCCGCACCGTGGCCAACCGGGTGATCTTTATGGACAAGGGTGAAATCGTCGAGGAGGCCGCCCCTAATGACTTCTTCGACAACCCGCAAAATGACCGGACCAAACTGTTCCTCAATCAGATTTTGCATTGATCGGGGCTTGTAGCCGCTGAGGAGCGAAGCGAGGCTGCGATCGACTGCGCAGCAGTCGTAAAATCAGCCATTTAAACCCGGATCACAGGTTAACGGCCGCTGCCCGCCCGATCGCAGCTTCGCTGCGCTCGTCAGCGGCTACAAAGCAAAGGTGTCAGATTTCGCGCTGCTGTTGTTTTTGCACCAGCAGCGCGTTGATGTCTGCGCACTCGTTGATGGCTTGCAGCTCCCGGACCAGTTCAGGATGACGGTCAAGCAGACGCATCAGCACAAACAAGGGCTTAGGGGGTTCTACCTCGGCCCGCTCATAACGGCTGAAGGCATTGTGGCCGCCCCCCGAGAGCAACTGCACGGCACTTTTTTGGGTGAAGTGCAGCTTGCGTCTAATCCGTTTCATCTCTTCTGCCATCACTCGCTTGGCATCTTCGATAAGTTCGTCACCTGCCTGAGCATAGCGTTCTGCGCTGGGGGCATCGAATTCGATCTCTGCACACGCGGAGCATTCGCGCCCGGCCAGGCTATGGACCATGCGGTTCAATTGCTTGAAGTTCACATTGAAACTGCGGCCCTTGAAGGCTTGCATCGCATTGGCGGCCCCGCAGCTGTAGCAGTCATGTTTGCTCATAAGTCTTTCTCCTTGAAGGCGATGACTGGTGGCCCTCCACTGGGGCGATAGGTCACCTTGATATAAATGGCCAGACCGCATGCGTGTGCGTGGTAGACGTCCTGCCAGACCTTGTGGTCGGCGTGGGTCGACATCGATTTATACAACGCCCTGCGCTCAAGGGAGGCAATGACCCGCTGCATTTGTGCGAGGGTCAGGCCCATTGTCCGTCCGCCATCCAGTGCGCTTTTGGTGAACGCTACCGCGCCCAGCCGCTGTACATCGGCTTGAATGCACTGGAGGTTGTAGTGAGGTGTTTTCTTTTCCATAAGAGGTCGCCTCGATATGCCTTAAATTACCCTTAAAGGGTTTTTAGTTCAATGATTAATAAACGTTTTTTGGGGGTTCTAAATCTGTAGTTGATTGCTTGCATAGAGGTGTCTGGATAACATGTAGGAAAATTCATCCTATGATTGGATGAAAGGGCGGATTCAATGACAGACGCTTCTCCCATCATCAAACGCTCGTTGGTCGACCAGGCCCTTGAGCAGTTGCGCGCGCGAATAAACAACGGTACCTGGGAGGTCGGGCAGCGTTTGCCGACCGAGCCCGAGCTGGCCACGCAACTGAACATCAGCCGCAACACTGTGCGTGAGGCCATGCGCGTACTGGCATTCGCCGGGCTGATCGAGATTCGCCAGGGCGATGGCAGTTACCTGCGTGGCCGCGTCGACCCGATGGACACCCTGCGTGCGTTGTCATCCTGTTCTCTGGAGCAGGGGCGGGAGATGCGTCACATCATCGAGGTCGAAGCCGTTGGCCTGGCGGCCTTGCGCCGCACCGACGAAGACCTGCGCCTGTTGCATCAGGCGCTCGATGCCAGTGGCCAGCACTATCACGGTGAGCTCGATGCCTATATTTGCTGCGACCTGGTGTTTCACCAGCGGCTGATCGATGCCGCCCACAATCCGGCCTTGAGCGAGCTGTATCGCTACACCGCAAGCGTTGTGACTAATCATTTGCGCAAGACGATGGATGTTCACCCGCGTCGCCAAAAGGTGTTCGACCTGCACGTCGAGCTGCTGCAAGCCGTAGAACAACAAAACCCGCAACGGGCCATGGCGCTGTGCCGGACGTTGATCAATGAACCTTGAGCCGGAGCACGCCATGAGCCACCCCTCGTCAATTGCCAATGCCAGCGTCGAGCCCGTTCGTCATCTTGATGAGCTGGAAGAGTTGCTGATCGACGCCGAAGCCGACGACGAGCAAGTGCAGCACACACCACCCGTGGTGTTGCGCCCGTGGCTGCTGCTGTTGGGGCTGGTGCTGGTGGCGCTGAACTTGCGCCCGGCATTGTCGAGCATGGCGCCGTTGCTGGGTGAGGTCTCGGACAAGCTGGGCCTGTCGGCGGCGCAGGCGGGGCTGCTGACCACTTTGCCGGTACTGTGCCTGGGCCTGTTCGCACCGCTGGCGCCAATTCTGGCGCGGCGTTTCGGTACAGAGCGGGTGGTGCTGGGGATTTTGCTGACGCTGGGCGGAGGCATTGTTCTGCGCAGTTGTCTGGGGGAGGTGGGGCTGTTCGCCGGGAGCATTCTGGCGGGGGCCAGTATTGGCGTTATCGGTGTGTTGTTGCCGGGTATCATCAAGCGTGACTTCGCCGGGCATGCGGGAACCATGACCGGGGTCTACACAATGGCCTTGTGCCTGGGAGCGGCGCTGGCAGCGGGGGCCACGGTGCCACTTAGCGAGTCGCTTGGGCAGAGCTGGGCAATGGGGTTGGGGTTCTGGGCCTTGCCCGCATTGCTGGCGATGATGTTCTGGCTGCCGCAAGTGGGCAAGCGCCAGGGCACACACAATGTGGCTTATCGCGTGCGCGGCTTGTTGCGCGATCCGCTGGCCTGGCAAGTGACGCTGTATATGGGTCTGCAATCCTCGTTGTCCTACATTGTGTTTGGCTGGTTGCCTTCAATTCTTATTGGTCGTGGCCTGACACCGACCCAGGCAGGGCTGGTGATGTCGGGTTCGGTGATCGTGCAATTGATCACGGCGTTGACGGCGCCCTGGATGGCTACGCGGGGCAAGGATCAACGGCTGGCCATTGTGCTGGTCATGGGCATGACCCTGGCCGGGCTGTTTGGCTGCCTTTATGCACCCATCGACGGCTTGTGGGGCTGGGCGATCGTGCTGGGCCTGGGGCAGGGCGGCACGTTCAGCCTGGCCTTGACCTTGATCGTGCTGCGTTCGCGTGATGCCCACGTTGCGGCCAACCTGTCAGGCATGGCCCAGGGCATTGGTTATACCGTGGCGTCGATGGGCCCGCTGGCCGTAGGGGTGGTGCATGAAGTGACCGGTGGCTGGAGTGCATTGGGCTGGATTTTTGCCGTTATCGGCCTGGGCGCGATCATCGCCGGGCTGGGTGCCGGGCGCTCGTTGTATGTGAATGTGCAAAGCGAGAAAGTCTGAGGCCATAGTGTTTCTGCTCATGGCAGATTATCGTGCTCGCATTACTGACCCGCACGGAGCCTGCCATGAGCCAGGACCATCAAGCATTGATCACTCGTTTCTACCAGGCCTTCCAGCGGCTTGATGCTCAGGCAATGGCTGATTGCTACACCACCGACGTGGTGTTCAGCGACCCGGTGTTTGGCGAACTGCGTGGCCACAACGCTGCCGACATGTGGCGCATGCTGACTTCGCGGGCCAAGGACTTCAGCCTCACCTTCGATCAGGTTCAGGCCGACAGCCAGCGCGGCAGCGCGCACTGGGTGGCCACCTATGTGTTTGGCCAGACCGGGGCCACGGTGGTCAATGATATCCAGGCGCGCTTTGTATTTCGTGATGGCAAGATTTGCGAGCATCACGATCACTTCGACCTGTGGCGCTGGTCGCGTCAGGCGCTGGGCCTCAAGGGTTTGCTGCTGGGGTGGACACCGCTGGTGCAGAACGCCATCCGGGCACAGGCCAAAAAAGGGCTCAAGGCCTTTCAGGGCAGCCGCTGAAAGTGAGCGGGAAACCTTGGTTTGTGTATCTTGTGCGGGCCGCCAATGGCTCTTTGTATTGCGGTATCAGCGATGACCCGGTGCGCCGTTTTGCCAAGCATCAAACCGGCAAGGGCGCGCGTTTTTTTGCTTCAAGCCCGGCAGTGGCGCTGGTGTATGTCGAGTCCTGGCCGGACAAGGGTGAAGCCCTGCGCCAGGAGCGCCTGATCAAGAAGCTCAGGAAGAGTGCCAAGGAGTGCCTGGTGCAGAGCCAGGCTGGAGATTTTTTGCCCTCACCCCAACCCTCTCCCGGAGGGAGAGGGAGCTGACCGCACGCGGCCTCGAGAACAGGGACAATCAGTTCCCTCTCCCTGAGGGAGAGGGAGCTGACTGCACGCGGCCTTGAGAACAGGGACAATCAGTTCCCTCTCCCTGAGGGAGAGGGAGCTGACTGCACGCGGCCTTGAGAACACCGAAAATCAGTTCCCTCTCCCTTTGGGAGAGGGCTAGGGTGAGGGGCTCTTGAGCTCTACTTCAACGCCGCCAATATCGCATCGGGCTTGAAATCGCGAATCAGCGTGCCGTTCACATCCAGTATCGGAATGCCACGCCCGCCCAACGCCTCGTAGGCCTGACGGGCGCTGGCGTCCTTGTCGATATCGAATTCCTTGAACGGAATGCCTTTTTCATCCAGAAACCGCCGCGTCGCCTTGCAGTAGCCACACCACTCGGTGGAGTACAGCACCACCCGGGCACTGGCCCGGGTTTGCTCGGACACGACCCCTGAAGGGTTGAGTACGCGCTCGATCTTGCCCCAGTTCTGGAAAATGACCACGACCACCAGAACAAACAGGACTTTCTTCAGGATCCCGTTGAGCATTACTTGCTGCGCTTGAGCTGGTCGAGCAGTTGGGTCGGCAGGCCCTTGATCACCAGCGTGCCGGCTTCTTCGTCGAATTCCACCTTGGAGCCCAGCAGGTGGGCTTCAAAGCTGATAGACAGCCCCTCAGCACGCCCGGTGAAGCGACGGAACTGGTTGAGGGTGCGTTTGTCCGCCGGAATCTCCGGCGACAGGCCGTAGTCCTTGTTGCGGATATGGTCGTAGAAGGCCTTGGGGCGTTCTTCGTCGATCAGCTCGGACAACTCTTCTAGGCCCATCGGTTCGCCGATTTTTGCCTGGCTGCTGGCATAGTCGACCAGGGTCTTGGTTTTTTCCCGGGCGGACTCTTCCGGCAGATCTTCGCTCTCTACGAAGTCGCTGAAAGCCTTGAGCAGGGTGCGGGTTTCGCCCGGGCCGTCGACGCCTTCCTGGCAGCCGATAAAGTCGCGGAAGTATTCCGAAACTTTTTTGCCGTTCTTGCCTTTGATAAACGAAATGTACTGCTTGGACTGCTTGTTGTTCTGCCACTCGGAGATATTGATCCGCGCAGCCAGGTGCAGCTGGCCAAGGTCCAGGTGGCGCGACGGGGTCACGTCCAGCTCCGAGGTCACCGCCACGCCTTCGCTGTGGTGCAGCAGGGCGATGGCCAGGTAGTCGGTCATGCCTTGCTGGTAATGGGCAAACAGCACATGACCGCCGGCCGAGAGGTTGGACTCTTCCATCAGCTTTTGCAGATGCTCGACGGCCACGCGGCTGAAGGCGGTGAAGTCTTTACCGCCATCGAGGTATTCCTTGAGCCAGCCGCTGAACGGGTGCGCACCGGACTCGGCATGGAAAAACCCCCAGGCTTTGCCTTGCTTGGCGTTATAGCTTTCGTTCAGGTCTGCGAGCATGTTCTCGATGGCTTGGGACTCGGCCAGTTCGGAGTCACGGGCATGGAGAACAGCGGGCGTACCGTCGGGTTTTTTGTCAATCAAATGGACGATGCAATGACGGATCGGCATGGGCTTCTCGGTGTGTAATGAGAGGGCAGGGCACTCACCCCGCAAAGGCGCCAAGTGTACCGCACCTGAGCCCCGGGTCGCAGTTTGGGGGGCTGGAGGGCGCCCTGGAGCGGTTTTTTACGGTTTTAAGGCGATAAAGCTGACCAAAAGCCCAGGTAGAGGCGGATATTTACCCGTCTCTGTGCTAGTTTTGCCCGGTCTTGCGCTCGGAAACGGCGCAAAGCGTGCATTCAGCATGTGTCAGGCCGAACCAAACCCCGTTTTAGCTATCTACATCCGCGATTCGTCGTGAAAGCTGGCGGGTGTGCCAGACCCTTGAGATCTGGCTCGATGGCTGACATTGCACTCTGCAAACCAAATGAATTTGATAGGGAAGGAACATCTCAATGGCTATTACTAAAGACCAACTGATCGCCGATATCGCTGAAGCTATCGACGCGCCGAAAACTACCGCGCGTAACGCTCTGGACCAACTGGCCCAGATCGTTGCTGATCAATTGGAAAATGGCGGCGAAATCACTCTGCCAGGTATTGGCAAACTGAAAGTGACTGAGCGTCCTGCCCGTACTGGCCGTAACCCTTCGACTGGCGCAGCCATCGAAATCGCAGCCAAAAAAGTTATCAAGCTCGTTGTGGCCAAAGGCCTGACTGACGCTGTTAACAAGTAAGACTGCTGTAAAAAAGCCGCGCTTGGGATCACTCCGAAGCGCGGCTTTTTTATGGGCGCTATTCCTGTAGCAGCTGCCGCAGGAACGAGGCTGCGTTCGGCGGCGAAGCCGTCGTAAATCCGGGCCCCCCGGTTTTCCTGAAAAACGGGGGCAGCTGAATCTACGACGGCTTCGCCGCCGAACGCAGCCTCGCGCAGCTCGACAGCTGCTACGAGGTTTTGCGTATTTACACGCTTACTTCCAGTTCTTCTCGCGCCACAGCAGTTGCTGCTCTTTGTCATGGAATGTCCAGGCGACAAAGCGGCTTTGCTTGTTGCCCTGTGACATGTCGACCACCTGGCTTTCGCGCACGCCGGCTTTTTTCAGTGCAGTCTGGATCGCCGGCAAGTTGGACGCCTTGGACACCAGCACGCTGAACCACAGCACCTGACGGCCCACTTGCACGCTTTCACGAATCAGTTGGGTCACAAAGCGCTGCTCGCCACCTTCGCACCACAATTCAGCAGCTTGACCGCCAAAGTTCAGTACCGGCAGTTTGCGCTTGGGATCAGCCTTGCCCAGTGCACGCCATTTACGCTCGCTGCCGCGCGTGGCTTCGTCGATAGACGCATGAAACGGCGGGTTGCACATGCTCAGGTCAAAACGCTCGGCGCTGTCCAGCACGTCCAGCAGGATCTTCTTCGGATCGGGTTGCAGGCGCAGGTTGATGGCTTTGTTCAGGCCGTTGGACTGCACGATCGCCTTGGCCGCTTTAACGGCAGTAGGGTCAACTTCGGTGCCCAGGAACTGCCAGCGGTATTCGCTGTGACCAATCAGCGGGTAAACACAGTTTGCACCCATGCCGATATCCAGCACGCGCACGCTCGGGCCACGCGGGATGACGCCATCGTTCATGGTTGCCAGCAGGTCGGCCAGAAAGTGCACATAGTCAGCGCGACCGGGCACAGGCGGGCACAGGTAGTCAGCCGGAATGTCCCAGTGGGCGATACCGTAGAACGCCTTGAGCAACGCGCGGTTGAACACGCGCACGGCATCCGGGTTGGCGAAGTCGATGCTCTCTTTGCCATACGGGTTGATGATGACGAACTCGGCCAGCTCCGGGCACACCGAAATCAGCTGCGGGAAGTCATAGCGGCCCTGGTGGCGGTTGCGCGGGTGCAGGCTGGGCTTGACGCGCGGCTCGACCGGTTTGGCGTCGCTGGCAGCCTTGGGCTTGTGGCGTGTGGCTTTGGAAGTGCGAGGGGTAGTCATGTTCAATTCATTCCACAAAAGCAATCGCGGGCAAGCCCGCTCCTGCAGAGTTAAAACCCTGCAGGAGCGGCCTTGCCCGCGATCAGGTGCGCAGCGTTTTTACAGGCTGGAAATCCGCGCGTGCTGGTCTGCCAGTTTGCTCAAGGCCTGTTCGGCTTCGGCCAACTTGGCACGTTCTTTCTCGATGACTTCGGCCGGAGCCTTGTCAACGAACGCGGCATTCGACAATTTGCCGCCTACTCGCGCCACTTCGCCGTTCAGGCGCTGGATTTCCTTGTCCAGACGCGCCAGCTCTGCATCTTTGTCGATCAGGCCAGCCATCGGCACCAGCACTTCCATCTCGCCAACCAGAGCGGTGGCAGACAGAGGGGCTTCGGCACCGTCTTGCAGCACGGTGATCGATTCGAGTTTAGCCAGCTTTTTGAGCAAAGCATCGTTCTCGGTCAAACGGCGCTGGTCTTCGCTGCTGACGTTTTTCAGGTACAGCTGCAACGGCTTGCCCGGGCCGATGTTCATTTCACCACGGATGTTGCGCGTGCCGAGCATCAGGCCCTTGAGCCATTCGATATCGTCTTCGGCGGCCTGGTCGATGCGCGCCTCGTTCGGTACCGGCCACGGCTGCAGCATGATGGTCTTGCCTTCAACGCCGGCCAGCGGCGCGATGCGCTGCCAGATTTCTTCGGTGATGAACGGCATGAACGGATGCGCCAGGCGCAGGGCCACTTCCAGTACACGCACCAGCGTGCGGCGGGTGCCGCGCTGACGCTCTACCGGGGCGTTTTCGTCCCACAGCACAGGCTTGGACAGCTCCAGGTACCAGTCGCAGTACTGGTTCCAGATGAACTCGTACAACGCTTGTGCCGCCAGGTCAAAACGGAACTGGTCGAGGTGACGGGTCACTTCGGCTTCGGTGCGTTGCAACTGCGAGATGATCCAGCGGTCAGCCAGGGACAGTTCGTAGGCTTCGCCGTTCTGGCCGCAGTCTTCGCCCTTGTCCAGCACATAGCGTGCGGCGTTCCAGATCTTGTTGCAGAAGTTGCGATAGCCTTCGACGCGGCCCATGTCGAACTTGATGTCACGACCGGTGGACGCCAGCGAGCAGAACGTGAAGCGCAGGGCGTCGGTGCCGTAGCTGGCGATGCCGTCGGCGAATTCGTCGCGGGTCTGCTTCTCGATTTTCTTCAGCAGTTTTGGCTGCATCAGGCCGGTGGTGCGTTTGGCCACCAGGTCTTCGAGTTCGATGCCGTCGATGATGTCCAGCGGGTCCAGGACGTTGCCCTTGGACTTGGACATCTTCTGGCCCTGACCGTCACGCACCAGACCGTGGACATACACGGTCTTGAACGGAACTTGCGGGGTGCCGTCTTCGTTTTTCACCAGGTGCATGGTGAGCATGATCATCCGGGCAACCCAGAAGAAAATGATGTCGAAACCGGTAACCAGCACGTCCGTGGAGTGGAAGGTTTTCAGTGCTTCGGTTTTTTCCGGCCAGCCCAGGGTGGAGAACGTCCACAGACCCGAACTGAACCAGGTGTCGAGCACGTCGTTATCCTGTTGCAGCGCAACGTCCGGGCCCAGGTTGTGCTTGGCGCGGACTTCGGCTTCGTCGCGGCCTACATAGACCTTGCCCGATTCGTCGTACCAGGCCGGAATGCGGTGGCCCCACCACAGCTGACGGCTGATGCACCAGTCCTGGATGTCGCGCATCCACGAGAAGTACATGTTTTCGTACTGTTTAGGCACGAACGCGATGCGGCCGTCTTCAACCGCAGCAATGGCAGGTTCTGCCAGAGGCTTGGTCGATACATACCACTGGTCGGTCAGCCACGGCTCGATCACTGTGCCGGAACGGTCGCCTTTAGGTACTTTCAGGGCGTGATCGTCAACGCTGACCAGCAGGCCGGCTTCGTCGAAATCAGCAACGATTTGCTTGCGCGCCTCGAAGCGGTCCAGGCCTGCGTACTTGGCTGGCAGGGTACCGTCGATGGACTCGTTGAGCGTGCCGTCGAGGTTGAACACCTGGGCTGCAGGCAGCACCGCGGCGTTTTTGTCGAAGATGTTGAGCAGCGGCAGGTTGTGGCGCTTGCCGACTTCGTAGTCGTTGAAATCGTGGGCCGGGGTGATTTTCACGCAGCCGGTGCCGAATTCAGGGTCGCAGTAGTCGTCCGCGATGATCGGGATGCGGCGGCCCACCAGTGGCAGCTCGACGAACTTGCCGATCAGGGCCTTGTAGCGCTCGTCTTCCGGGTTAACGGCTACGGCGGCGTCGCCCAGCATGGTTTCCGGACGAGTGGTGGCAACCACCAGGTAGTCCAGGCCTTCGGCGGTTTTGGCGCCGTCTGCCAGCGGGTAGCGCAGGTTCCACAGGAAGCCTTTCTCGTCGTGGTTTTCCACTTCAAGGTCGGAAATTGCGGTGTGCAGCTTGGTGTCCCAGTTGACCAGGCGCTTGCCACGGTAGATCAGGCCGTCTTCGTGCAGGCGCACAAAAGCTTCTTTCACGGCTTCGGACAGGCCGTCGTCCATGGTGAAGCGCTCGCGGCTCCAGTCTACGGACGAGCCAAGGCGACGGATCTGACGGCTGATATTGCCACCGGACTGGTCTTTCCACTCCCAGATCTTGTCGAGGAATTTTTCGCGACCCAGGTCGTGGCGGTTCAGACCCTGTGCTTCGATCTGACGCTCAACCAGCATCTGGGTGGCGATACCGGCGTGGTCGGTGCCCGGCTGCCACAGGGTGTTGCGACCCTGCATGCGGCGGAAACGGATCAGGGCGTCCATGATCGCGTTGTTGAAACCGTGCCCCATGTGCAGGCTGCCGGTGACGTTCGGCGGCGGGATCATGATGGTGTACGGGTCGCCCGCGCCTTGCGGGGCAAAATAATTCTCTTCTTCCCAGGTTTTGTACCAGGAAGTTTCAATGGCGTGCGGCTGGTAGGTCTTATCCATGCGCGGCGGGACCCTATTGGCATTAATTCAGGAAAGCCGACAAGTATAGCGGGGTGGGACTGCGCGGGGAACCTATTGCTGTTGTGGGAGCGGGCTTGCTCGCGATACGGGCAACGCGGTGCATCTGGTTCATCAAGGCGCTGCAATCGCGAGCAAGCCCGCTCCCGCAGGGTCAGCTTTGATGCTGTGCGAGCAACCGCTCCATATGGGCATCGAGGCGGCGCTTGATCTCGGTTTCAATATGCGGGGCGAAGTCGTTGATCACGTCCTGCATGATGGCCTGGGCCGCGGTGCGCAGCTCTCTGTCCAGATGTACCAGCAGGGCGTCGGGAGCTTTTTCTGCCACGGGTGCAGGGGCGATGCCGACCAGCGGTATTTGCGCAGGCTCGGGTTCTTCGCTGATGACTTCGGACAACAGCGGTATCTGCGTGTCTTCGCCGCCCACCATCTCCGTCAGCAGCGGCGGTTGCAGGCCCTCATCGCCAAGCAGCTTGCGAATGGACTCAAGGTCGTCAAGCAGGTGTGCAGCTTTTTGCGGCGAATTGGAAGTGTCCATCGTGGGCTCAGAGTCGTTGCAGCTTGTGGTCTTGCAGAGGATAGCCCTGTTCGCGGTAGAAGCGGAAACTCTCCCGCGCGGCCAGCCGCACGGCAGGGTCTTCGACCACGACTTCGGCCACACGGGCGAAGCGTTTGAAAAATTCGGGGACCTTGAGGTCCAGGTTGATCAGCAAGTCCTGATGGCTTGCGGGTGCATCGGTACAGCCCATGACGACGACGCCATCGGGTTGGTCTTCAGTGTTGCTGTGGGGCACGAAACTTTCGCCCTTGAAGCGCCACAGGCGTTCATCCAGGTCCTGGCGCTGGGCGTTGTCAGTGCAGTGCAGGTACACGCGATGGCCCAGGCGCCAGGCCTTTTCGGTGAGCTTGCAGGCAAAATCCAGCCGCGCAGACGGCTCGGCGCTGGGCAGGATATAAAAGTCGATCTTGGTGAGCTCTGTATCGGGTGCTGGGGTCATTGCGGTTCCTGAATCGGGACTGCGCCGCCGTCAGACGGCGCAGCCTTCGATTGTCAGTTTCAAGCGTTGGCGCGATCGAGCAGGTACTGGGTCAACAGGGGCACAGGGCGGCCACTGGCGCCCTTGTCCTTGCCGCCGCTGACCCATGCGGTGCCGGCGATGTCCAGATGCGCCCAGTGGTAGGCCTTGGCGAAACGCGACAGGAAGCAGCCAGCAGTGATGGCGCCGCCTTTAGGCCCGCCAATGTTGGCCATGTCGGCGAACGGGCTGTCCAGTTGCTCCTGGTATTCGTCGAACAATGGCAGCTGCCAGGCGCGGTCGTCGGCTTGCTTGCCGGCTTCCAGCAACTGGTTGATCAACTCGTCGTTGTTACCCATCAGGCCCGAGGTGTGGGCACCCAGGGCAACCATGCAGGCACCGGTCAGGGTGGCGATGTCGATTACGGCCTGAGGCTTGAAGCGCTCGGCGTAGGTCAGGGCATCGCACAGCACCAGGCGGCCTTCGGCGTCGGTGTTGAGGATTTCGACCGTCTGGCCGCTCATGGTGGTGACGATATCGCCCGGACGGGCCGCGCCGCCGCTTGGCATGTTTTCGGCGCAGGCCAGGATGCACACCAGGTTGATCGGCAGTTTCAGCTCGAGTACGGCGCGCAGGGTGCCGAACACGCTGGCCGCACCGCCCATGTCGTACTTCATTTCATCCATGCCGGCGCCCGGCTTGAGGCTGATGCCACCGGTGTCGAAGGTGATGCCCTTGCCGACCAGCACGAACGGTTTTTCGGATTTCTTGCCGCCGGCGTAGTTCATCACGATCAGGCGTGGCGGCTGGTCGCTGCCCTGGCCCACGGCGTAGAACGCGCCCATGCCCAGATCCTTGATTTTCTTCTCGTCAAGAATCTCGACCTTCAGGCCCTTGAATTCCTTGCCCAGGTCCTTGGCCTGCTCGGCCAGGAAGACCGGGTGGCAGATGTTCGGCGGCAGGTTGCCCAGGTCACGGGTGAATGCCATGCCCGCAGCGATGGCCTGGGCGTGGGTCACTGCGCGTTGAACTTCAGCCTGGGCGGCCTTGATGGTCAGCAGGGTGATTTTTTTCAGGGCGCGAGGTTCGGCTTTCTGGCTTTTGAAGCGGTCGAAGCTGTATTCGCCGTCGATCAGGGTTTCGGCCAGCAGGCGGGTCTTGCTGTAGCTGTCGCGACCCTTGACCACCAGTTCGTCCAGTGCCAGCACGGCATCGCTGCCGCCCAGGCCCTTGAGCACGCTCAGGGCGGCGCTGATGATTTTACGGAACGGGCGGTCGCCCAGTTCTTCATCCTTGCCGGTGCCCAGCAGCAGCACGCGTTCGGCCTTGAGGTTGGGCAAGCTGTGCAGCAGCAGGCTCTGGCCGGTCTTGCCGGCAAGGTCGCCGCGCTTGAGTACAGCGCTGATGGCGCCGCCCGTCAGCTCATCGATGGCTTTGGCGCTGGCGCCCAACTTGCGGCCTTCGCCGATGGCGACCACCAGGGTGGCGGTTTTCAACGTTTCCGGGCTAACGCTTTTTACAACCAGTTCCATGTCGGGGTCCCTGAATCAAATGGTCAACATGCGCACAAACAGTACTGTTCGTTTGCCAGATAGAAGAAGCGCTTCACCTGTGTTCAAGGCGGGCGTCAAGGCGGGCAGTTTGAACCCCGTCGCAGGAGCCTGACAACCCCGCTATAACTACAACTTGGCACTTTCGAGACTGCGCAGTGACAGGGGCGGCCATTCACAGGATAATGCGCCATCTTTTTAGACGGCCCGTCTCATCTATGATGAGGTATTGGCCGACTCGTTATGCTGCTTGTTTGGCCGCCTTAGCCTGACGACCCTGGAGTGTCTGGTTTGATCGTCTTCCGTTATCTGTCCCGCGAAGTCCTGCTTACATTGAGCGCTGTCAGCGCTGTGCTGCTGGTCATCATCATGAGCGGTCGTTTCATCAAATACCTGGCCCAGGCCGCCTCTGGCGCCCTGGATCCGGGCTCCTTGTTCCTGATCATGGGCTTTCGCCTGCCGGGCTTCATGCAGCTGATCCTGCCGCTGGGGCTATTCCTGGGCATTCTGCTGTCCTATGGGCGGCTGTACCTTGAAAGCGAGATGACCGTGCTGTCGGCCACCGGCATGAGTCGCCAGCGCCTGCTGGCCATTACCATGGCACCGGCTGCGCTGGTGGCGCTGATCGTGGCGTGGCTCAGCCTGAGCCTGGCCCCGCAGGGCAACAATGAGTTTCAGCTGCTGCTCAACAAGCAGGATGCCCTGACCGAGTTCGATACCCTGGAAGCCGGGCGTTTCCAGTCGTTGAGTGACGGTACGCGGGTGACCTACACCGAGGAGCTGAGCAATGACCGCTCGCTCTTGTCCGGGGTGTTCATCACCCAGAAAAAACTCGGTGAGGAAGCCAAGGACCGCAGCATTTCCGTGCTGCTGGCCGAGAAGGGCCGCCAGGAGGTGCGTCCTGACGGCAGCCGCTGGCTGGTGCTGGACAATGGCTATCGTTATGACGGCAACCCGGGGCAGGCCGACTATCGGGCGATCAAGTACGAAACCTACGGTGTGTTGCTGCCCAAGCCTGAAGTCAGCAATGAAGTAACAGACCGCGATGCAATACCTACCGTGGACCTCCTCGGCAGCTCGGACCCTCGTGTGGTCGCCGAATTGCATTGGCGCATTGCCTTCCCTGTGCTGGTGTTTATCGTCACCTTGATCGCGGTGCCGTTGTCGCGAGTCAACCCGCGTCAGGGGCGCTTCCTCAAGTTGTTGCCGGCCATTCTGCTTTATATGAGCTACCTGAGCATGCTGACCTGGGGCAAGGGGCTTCTTCAGGATGGCAAGATCCCGCTGGGGCTGGGCCTGTGGTGGGTGCATGGGTTGTTCCTGGTCATTGGCCTGGGGCTGATGTACTGGGAGCCGCTGCGCTTGAAGCTGGCTAGTCGCCGTAGTGCCGAGGAGATGGCCCGTGGTTAAGCTCGATCGCTACATTGGTAGCAGTGTGTTGTTGGCGATCCTGGCTGTGCTGGGGATCATTCTCGGCCTGGCCCTGCTGTTTGCCGTGATCGATGAGATGCGCAGCCTCAGCAGCAGCTACACGGTTCTGGATGTGTTCAGTTTTGTCATGCTGACCGCGCCGCGGCGCATGTATGAAATGTTGCCGATGGCGGCGCTGATTGGTTGTCTTATCGGTTTGGGTGGTCTGGCCAGCAACAGCGAGCTGACCATCATGCGTGCCGCCGGTGTGTCCCTGGGGCGTATCGTCTGGGCCGTGATGAAGCCGATGCTGGTGCTGATGGTGGTGGGTGTGCTGATTGGCGAGTATGTGGTGCCTGCCACTGAAAGCATGGCCCAGGCCAACCGTGCGCTGGCGCAGGGCAGTGGTGATTCGCAGAGCTCCAAGCATGGCTTGTGGCATCGCCAGGGCGACGAGTTCATTCATATCAACGCGGTTCAGCCCGGCGGGCTGCTCTATGGCGTCACCCGTTATCGCTTCGACAAAGACCACCAGATGCAGTCGGCAAGCTTTGCCAAAAAGGCCCAGTACGACCAGGGCAACTGGCAGTTGAGCGATGTGAGTACCACCCTTTTTCACGGTGACAGCACCGAAGTGGTCAAGGCACCTGAAGAAAAATGGGACGTGTCGTTGAGCCCGCAATTGCTCAATACCGTGGTCATGGCCCCCGAGTCGCTGTCGATTGCCGGGTTGTGGAGCTATATCCACTACCTCAAGGACCAGGGCCTGAATAATGGCCGCTACTGGCTGGCTTTTTGGGTCAAGGTGTTGCAGCCACTGGTCACCGCTGCGCTGGTGTTGATGGCCATATCTTTCATCTTCGGCCCGTTGCGCTCTGTTACCCTTGGTCAGCGGGTGTTTACCGGGGTTCTGGTGGGGTTTACCTTCAAGATCGCCCAGGACCTGCTGGGGCCATTGAGCCTGGTGTTCGGCTTCTCGCCGTTGTTTGCGGTGCTGCTGCCGGCTTCCATCTGTGCCGTGGCCGGCATCTGGTTGTTGCGCCGGGCGGGTTGAGTAGCGGTCATTGAGTCAATCAAGAGCCTCTATCTCGCGATAGGGGCTTTTTTGTGGGTGCCCATTGGCCTGTGAACGTGACGCTTGGCGCGATGTTCAGGTACAATTCCCGGCTATTTTTCGGCGGGCAGTCTGCCTGCGACTTTTTTGAGTGTTGACCCGTGAGTGATCTGAGTCATATCCGCAATTTCTCCATCATCGCCCACATTGACCATGGCAAGTCGACGCTGGCCGATCGTTTTATCCAGATGTGCGGTGGCCTGACTGCCCGCGAAATGGAAGCCCAGGTACTGGACTCCATGGACCTCGAGCGTGAGCGCGGGATCACCATCAAGGCCCACAGCGTCACCTTGTATTACACGGCCAAAGACGGCAAAACCTACCAGTTGAACTTCATTGACACCCCGGGCCACGTTGACTTCACCTACGAAGTCAGTCGCTCCCTGGCGGCCTGTGAAGGTGCCTTGCTGGTGGTCGATGCGGGGCAGGGCGTAGAAGCCCAGTCCGTAGCCAACTGCTACACCGCGATCGAGCAGGGCCTGGAAGTGATGCCGGTTCTGAACAAGATCGACCTGCCACAGGCCGATCCTGATCGTGTTAAAGAAGAGATCGAAAAAATCATTGGCATCGACGCCACTGATGCCGTGACCTGCAGCGCCAAGACCGGCCTGGGCGTGGACGAGGTGCTTGAGCGCCTGGTACACACCATTCCTGCGCCGACCGGCAATATCGAAGACCCGCTGCAAGCGTTGATCATCGACTCCTGGTTCGACAACTACTTGGGCGTTGTGTCCCTGGTTCGCGTGCGCCACGGCCGCGTGAAAAAGGGCGACAAGATTCTGGTCAAGTCCACCGGCAAGATCCACCTGGTGGACAGCGTCGGTGTATTCAACCCGAAACACACCGCCACTGCCGACCTGAAAGCCGGTGAAGTAGGTTTCATCATCGCCGGTATCAAGGACATTCACGGTGCGCCAGTGGGCGATACCCTGACCTTGAGCACGACGCCGGATGTTGATGTACTGCCCGGTTTCAAGCGTATTCAGCCTCAGGTGTATGCGGGTCTGTTCCCGGTCAGCTCCGATGACTTCGAAGACTTCCGTGACGCGCTGCAAAAGCTGACACTGAACGACTCTTCGCTGCAATACACGCCAGAAAGCTCTGACGCACTGGGCTTCGGCTTCCGTTGCGGCTTCCTCGGCATGTTGCACATGGAGATCATTCAGGAGCGCCTGGAGCGCGAGTACAACCTGGACCTGATCACCACCGCGCCAACCGTAATTTTTGAGTTGCTGCTCAAGACCGGTGAAACGATTTACGTCGACAACCCGTCCAAGCTGCCAGATCTTTCCATGATTGAAGACATGCGCGAGCCAATCGTGCGTGCCAACATTCTTGTGCCTCAGGAGCACCTGGGTAACGTCATTACCCTGTGCATTGAAAAACGTGGCGTGCAGCACGACATGTTGTTCCTGGGCAGCCAGGTGCAAGTGACCTACGATTTGCCGATGAACGAAGTGGTTCTGGACTTCTTCGACCGTCTCAAATCCACCAGTCGCGGCTATGCTTCGCTCGATTACCACTTCGATCGTTACCAGTCAGCTAATCTGGTCAAGCTCGATGTGTTGATCAACGGTGACAAGGTAGATGCGCTGGCCCTGATCGTGCACAAGGAAAACGCGCACTACAAAGGTCGCCAGTTGACCGAGAAGATGAAAGAACTGATTCCGCGCCAGATGTTCGACGTCGCGATCCAGGCCGCCATTGGCGGGCAGATCATTGCACGGACCTCCGTCAAGGCTCTCAGAAAGAACGTACTGGCCAAATGCTACGGTGGTGACGTTAGCCGTAAGCGCAAGCTGTTGGAAAAGCAGAAAGCCGGTAAAAAACGCATGAAGCAAGTGGGCAACGTGGAAATTCCACAAGAAGCCTTCCTTGCAGTGCTCCGTTTGGATAGCTAGGTCCTATGTCACTAAATTTCCCGCTGTTGCTGGTCATTGCTGTTGCCGTGTGCGGTTTGCTGGCGCTGCTCGATGTGGTCTTCCTGGCTCCGCGCCGGCGCAAGGCCATTGCCAACTATCAAGCCAGCGTTACGCCGGTTGATATGCAGGTCGTCGAAAAGCTCAACAAGGAACCGCTGCTGGTTGAATACGGCAAGTCGTTCTTTCCGGTGTTGTTTATCGTGCTGGTGTTGCGTTCGTTTCTGGTTGAGCCGTTCCAGATTCCGTCCGGCTCGATGAAACCGACCCTGGATGTGGGCGACTTCATTTTGGTGAACAAATTTTCGTACGGGATCCGCTTGCCGGTACTCGACACGAAAATCATCGAAGTGGGTGATCCGAAGCGGGGCGATGTGATGGTGTTTCGCTACCCAAGCGATCCGACAGTCAACTACATCAAGCGTGTAGTTGGCCTGCCGGGCGACAAGATCCGCTACACCAGCGACAAGCATCTGTATGTCAACGACCAACTGGTTGCCGAGCAACTGGTCAAGGCCGAGCCTGGAACCCTGGGCAGTGCCGAGTTGTACAAAGAGAAGCTGGGCGAAGTCGAGCACATGATCCGCAAGGAAATGAGCCGCTATCGTGCGCCGCCTGACAAGGAGTGGACGGTTCCGGCCGGGCATTACTTCATGATGGGCGACAACCGCGACAATTCGAACGACAGCCGTTACTGGGATGATCCGAACATTCCCAAAGACGAGCTGGGCATGGTTCCCGACAAGAACATTGTCGGCAAGGCCTTCGCTGTTTGGATGAGCTGGCCGGAACCCAAGGCGAGCAACCTGCCGAACTTCTCGCGGGTTGGTCTGATCAAGTAGCCAAAACGGCGCTGTTTATAACAGCGCCGATTGCTTTTCAGGTGTGCGAAACAAGTCGCGCGCCTGAGTATTCAGGATGTGGATTTGAACAAAGCGTTAAGTGTGACGGCGGCGAACAGCCTGTTCCCTGTCCATTTGCTATGCGATAAACGAGCATCACTGATCCCTAATATCGGTCCGGTGGTGACATTCGGCCACGAACTCAGCGTGGGTAAATCGTGAGTTTTTCTTTAGAACGTTTAGAGCGTCAGCTCGGCTACACCTTCAAAGACCAGGAACTGATGGTTCTGGCCCTGACACACCGCAGTTTCGCGGGGCGCAATAACGAGCGCCTTGAGTTCCTGGGTGATGCCATTCTCAATTTTGTTGCCGGCGAAGCCTTGTTTGACCGCTTCCCGCTGGCACGTGAAGGCCAGTTGTCACGCTTGCGTGCCCGCCTGGTCAAAGGCGAAACCCTGGCAGTACTGGCGCGAGGCTTTGAGCTGGGCGAGTACTTGCGTCTGGGTTCGGGCGAGCTGAAAAGCGGTGGTTTTCGCCGCGAATCGATCCTGGCAGACGCCCTTGAAGCGCTGATCGGCGCCATTTACCTGGACGCTGGCATGGAAGTCGCCCGCGACCGCGTACTGGCCTGGCTGGCCAGCGAGTTCGAGACGCTGACCCTGGTCGATACCAACAAAGATCCAAAGACCCGCCTGCAGGAGTTCCTGCAGTCGCGTGCCTGCGACCTGCCACGTTACGAAGTGGTGGATATCCAGGGCGAACCGCATTGCCGCACCTTCTTTGTCGAGTGCGAGATTGCCTTATTGAATGAAAAAAGCCGGGGACAGGGCGTGAGCCGTCGCATTGCCGAACAGGTAGCGGCCGCCGCAGCACTGATTGCCCTTGGCGTGGAGAATGGCCATGACTGATACAACCGCAACTCGCTGTGGCTACGTTGCCATTGTTGGTCGTCCAAACGTGGGTAAATCCACGCTGCTGAACCATATCCTGGGTCAAAAGCTGGCGATCACCTCGCGCAAGCCCCAGACCACCCGCCACAACATGCTGGGCATCAAGACCGAAGGCAACGTGCAAGCGGTCTACGTCGATACCCCGGGCATGCACAAGGGCGGCGAAAAGGCCCTGAACCGCTACATGAACAAAACCGCTTCGGCGGCGTTGAAAGACGTCGACGTGGTGATCTTCGTTGTTGACCGCACCAAGTGGACCGACGAAGACCAGATGGTGCTGGAGCGCGTGCAGTACGTAACCGGCCCGCTGATCGTGGCGCTGAACAAGACCGATCGCATCGAAGACAAGGCCGAGCTGATGCCGCACCTGAGCTGGCTTCAGGAGCAACTGCCGAACGCCCAGATCATCCCGATCTCTGCCCAGCATGGTCATAACCTTGAAGCGCTGGAGCGCGTGATCGCCGATCACCTGCCGGAAAACGAGCACTTCTTCCCGGAAGACCAGATTACCGACCGCAGCAGCCGCTTCCTGGCCGCCGAACTGGTTCGCGAAAAGATCATGCGCCAGATGGGTGCAGAGCTGCCGTACCAGATCACCGTCGAGATCGAAGAGTTCAAGCAGCAGGGCAAGACCCTGCATATCCACGCTTTGATCCTGGTTGAACGTGACGGTCAGAAAAAAATCATCATTGGCGACAAGGGCGAGCGTATCAAGCGCATCGGCACCGAAGCGCGCAAGGATATGGAGCTGCTGTTCGACTCCAAGATCATGCTTAACCTGTGGGTTAAAGTGAAAGGCGGCTGGTCCGACGACGAGCGTGCCCTGCGTTCGCTGGGCTACGGCGACCTGTAAACATCGTAGTACCCCTGTGGGAGCGGGCTTGCTCGCGATAGCATCAACTCGGTCTGTCTGAAGTTCCGGGTTGCCTGCATCGCGAGCAAGCCCGCTCCCACATTAGCCTTTGGTACACCAGACTCATGTCCAGCAACCCACCCGTCGCGCAACTCGCCTACGTCCTGCACAGTCGCCCCTACCGTGAAACCAGCGCGCTGGTGGACTTCATCACGCCTCAGGGGCGTCTGCGGGCGGTGTTGCGCAGTGCGCGGGGCAAGGCGGGGACGTTGGCACGGCCTTTCGTACCCCTGGAAATCGAATTTCGCGGTCGTGGCGAGCTGAAAAACGTCGGGCGCATGGAAAGTGCCGGGATTGCCACCTGGCTCAATGGCGAAGCGCTGTTCAGCGGTCTCTATCTCAATGAGTTGCTGATTCGGCTACTGCCTGCCGAAGACCCCCATCCTGCAGTGTTTGACCACTATGCCGCGACACTGGTGGCGCTGGCTGAAGGGCGTCCGCTGGAGCCATTGCTGCGCGCATTCGAGTGGCGCTTGCTGGACGACCTGGGTTATGGCTTTTCACTAACGCAGGATATTCAGGGCGAACCGGTAGCGGCTGATGGCATGTATCGCCTGCAGGTGGATGCCGGCCTTGAGCGCATTTACCTGGTACAGCCCGGGCTGTTTCATGGCGCCGAGTTGCAGGCGATGGCCGAGGCTGACTGGACCGTTCCGGGCGCCTTGTCGGCAGCCAAGCGCCTGATGCGTCAGGCATTGGCCGTTCATTTGGCTGGCAAGCCGCTGGCCAGTCGTGAGTTGTTTCGCAAGCCCTGAATAGACCGGTATGCTGTGCGCCGAATCGTCAACTCTTCAGGAGAGCCCCCGTGACCCAAAGCAATCGCATTCTTCTCGGCGTCAACATCGACCACGTAGCCACACTGCGTCAGGCGCGCGGCACGCGCTACCCTGATCCGGTCAAGGCGGCGCTGGATGCAGAAGAGGCGGGCGCCGACGGCATTACCGTGCACCTGCGCGAAGACCGCCGGCATATCCAGGAGCGTGATGTGTTGCTGCTCAAGGACGTGCTGCAAACGCGCATGAACTTCGAAATGGGCGTTACCGAAGAAATGATGGTGTTTGCTGAGTGTATTCGCCCGGCGCATATCTGCCTGGTGCCTGAAACCCGTCAGGAACTGACCACTGAAGGCGGTCTGGATGTTGCCGGGCAAGAAGCGCGGATCAAGGCGGCGGTCGAGCGGCTGAGCAGGATTGGCTGTGAAGTGTCGCTGTTTATCGATGCCGATGAGCGTCAGATCGAAGCTTCAAAACGCGTTGGCGCGCCAGCGATCGAGCTGCACACGGGCCGTTATGCCGATGCACAGACTCCGACCGAAGTCGCCGAAGAATTGCAGCGTGTCGCCGATGGCGTAGCGTTTGGCCTGGCTCAAGGGCTGATCGTCAATGCCGGCCACGGTTTGCATTACCACAACGTGGAAGCGGTAGCGGCCATCAAGGGGATTAACGAGTTGAACATTGGCCATGCGCTGGTGGCGCATGCGTTGTTCGTGGGCTTCAAGTCGGCTGTTGCCGAGATGAAGGCGCTGATCGTGGCGGCCGCGAAAGACTAAAACCTGAGGGCCGGATCCTGGACCCCTGTGGGAGCGGGCTTGCTCGCGATGCGGGCGGCAGGTTTTACCTGTAAGACCATGCTGGGGCAATCGCGAGCAAGCCCGCTCCCACAACAGGCTCGCTCCCTCAGCTAAAGCTGCGGCTCTTCCTTGGGCTTGGTCTTGTCGATGCCGGGGATGTGCAGTTTGCTGTCCGCCGCCTGGTCGCCTTCAAGCTGCGGCTGCGTAGCCCAGGTCAGGATGTCGTAGTAACGACGGATGTTGGCCACAAAGTGCACCGGCTCGCCGCCGCGGGCGTAGCCATAGCGGGTTTTGCTGTACCACTGCTTCTGCGCAAGGCGAGGCAGCATTTTCTTTACGTCCAGCCACTTGTTCGGGTTCAGGCCTTCCTTCTTGGCCAGCTTGCGCGCGTCTTCAAGGTGACCGCCACCCACGTTGTAGGCCGCCAGTGCAAACCAGGTGCGATCCGGCTCTTGAATATCATCGTCCAGTTCGCTCTTGATCAGCGCCAGGTACTTGGCACCGCCCATGATGCTCTGCTTGGCATCCAGGCGGTTGGACACGCCCATCGCCTGTGCTGTGTTCTGGGTCAGCATCATCAGGCCGCGAACGCCGGTTTTTGACGTTACTGCAGGTTGCCACAGGGATTCTTGATAGCCCATTGCCGCCAGCAGGCGCCAGTCGATCTGCTCTTTCTTGGCCGCGTCCTTGAAGAACTTTTCGTACTTGGGCAAGCGTTGCTGCAGGTGCTGGGCGAATGTGTAGGCGCCGACGTAGCCAAGTACGTCGACATGCCCGTAATAACGGTCCTTGAGACGTTGCAGGGTGCCGTTCTTTTCAACCTTGTCCAGGTAGGCGTTGATCTCGTTAAGCAGGCTGTTGTCTTCACCTGCCGCCACCGCCCAGCGCTGGCTGCGCGCATCGCCCAGGTCAAAGGCCACGCGCACGTTGGGGAAGTACACCTGGTTCATCGCCACTTCGTTGGAGTCGACCAGCGTGAGGTCAATCTGGCCTTCATCGACCATGCGCAGCAAGTCGACCACTTCAACGGCGTCGGATTCGTCGTACTCGATCCCGGGATACTGCTTTTTCAGCTCGGCCAGTTGCTCGGCATGGGAGCTGCCCTTGAGCACGGTGATGCGCTTGCCCACCAGGTCAGCGGCAGAGGTCGGCCGCGACTGGCCATTGCGATAGATGATCTGCGGCGTGACTTCGAGGTAGGGGTGGGAAAATCGGGCTTGTTGCAGGCGCTTCTCGCTGCTGACCAGGCCGGCAGCAGCCAGAACCGGGCCGTCAGGCTGGCCCAGCTGGTTGAACATGTCGTCCAGGTTGTCGGCGGTTTCGATCTTGAGCTCGACCCCCAGATCATCGGCAAAGCGTTTCACCAGCTCGTATTCGAAGCCGGTTTCACCGTTGCGATCCTCGAAGTAGGTCGCGGGGCTGTTACGGGTAATCACCCGCAGTACCCCATCCTCCTTTACGCGCTCCAGGGTGCTGGGTTTTTCAACGCAGGCACTGAGCATCAGGAAGAGTCCGGTTGCGAGCAGCCATTTGGCGCAGCGCGGGCGGATATCAGTTAGAGAAAACATCCGCGCAGTATACGCAAAGCAGCGCGGGTGCCATATCTCGACAATTTTCAGTCATTCTGATATTGACCGCGAAAATCGCTGAAACCCTTGTGGAATGGGGGGTGGATCGCTCTTTAAAGATCATAAACAACCATGCGCCAAGCGGCTGATAGCCATAAAGAATAAGGCTTTGGTCGATTAGTCGCGTTTGGTATGCGTCTGGTGTGCCGTTTCGGGTGCCGTTGGCGATGGTTTACGCTAGAATGCCGGGCCTCAAAGCATACCCCTCCCGAGGCTGTCCCGAAGATGTTGATCCTGCGCGGCGCTCCTGCCCTTTCTGCCTTTCGCCACAGCAAACTCCTTGCACAACTGAGCCTCAAGGTTCCGTCTGTCACGGGTTTGTATGCTGAATTCGCCCACTTTGCCGATACTACCGGCGAGCTGACCAGCGATGAACAGCAGGTACTGGCTCGTCTCCTGAAGTACGGCCCAAGCGTGCCGGTGCAAGAGCCGAGTGGCCGACTGTTCCTGGTGTTGCCGCGGTTTGGCACCATTTCTCCCTGGTCGAGCAAGGCCAGCGATATTGCCCGTAACTGTGGCCTGGCGAAAATCCAGCGCCTGGAACGCGGCATTGCATTCTATGTGGCTGGCCAGTTCAGCGACGCGGATGCCGAGCTGATCGCTGCTGCATTGCATGACCGCATGACGCAAATCGTGCTGGGTACCCTGGAGCAGGCTGCCGGTTTGTTCAGCCACGCCGAACCAAAGCCGCTGACAGCCATTGACGTACTGGGTGGCGGTCGCGCCGCGCTGGAAAAAGCCAACGTCGAGCTGGGCCTGGCCCTGGCCGAAGACGAAATCGACTATCTGGTCAATGCTTTCAACGGTCTGGGTCGCAACCCGCACGACATCGAACTGATGATGTTTGCCCAGGCCAACTCCGAGCATTGCCGCCACAAGATCTTCAACGCCAGTTGGGACATTGACGGCCAAAGCCAGGACAAGAGCCTGTTTGGCATGATCAAGAACACCTACGTGATGCACAGCGAAGGCGTTCTGTCTGCTTATAAGGACAATGCCTCGGTCATCGTCGGCAGTGTTGCCGGGCGTTTCTTCCCGGACCCTGAAACCCGCCAGTACGGTGCGGTGCAGGAGCCGGTGCACATCCTGATGAAGGTTGAAACCCACAACCACCCGACCGCCATTGCCCCGTTCCCGGGTGCGGCGACCGGTTCCGGTGGTGAGATCCGCGACGAAGGTGCAACCGGTCGTGGTGCCAAGCCAAAGGCCGGCCTGACCGGTTTCACCGTGTCCAACCTGCAGATCCCGGGCTTTGAACAGCCGTGGGAAGTGCCATACGGCAAGCCCGAGCGCATTGTGACCGCGCTGGACATCATGATCGAAGGCCCGCTGGGTGGTGCTGCATTCAACAACGAATTCGGTCGTCCGGCCCTGACCGGCTACTTCCGTACGTTCGAGCAGTCCATCACCACCCCGCGTGGCGAAGAAGTGCGTGGTTACCACAAGCCGATCATGTTGGCCGGCGGCATGGGCAACATCCGCGCCGAACACGTACAGAAAGCCGAAATCACCGTGGGCTCCAAGCTCATCGTGCTGGGCGGCCCGGCCATGCTGATCGGCCTGGGTGGCGGTGCAGCATCCTCGATGGCCACCGGCGCAAGCTCGGCTGACCTGGACTTCGCTTCGGTACAGCGCGAAAACCCGGAAATGGAACGCCGTTGCCAGGAAGTGATCGACCGTTGCTGGCAGCTGGGTGACAAGAACCCGATCAGCTTTATCCACGACGTGGGTGCCGGTGGCCTGTCCAACGCCTTCCCTGAGCTGGTGAACGACGGCGACCGTGGTGGTCGTTTCGAACTGCGCAACATTCCAAACGACGAGCCGGGCATGGCCCCGCACGAAATCTGGAGCAACGAATCCCAGGAGCGTTATGTTCTGGCCGTGGGCGTCGAAGATTTCGAGCGCTTCCAGGCGATCTGCGAGCGTGAGCGTTGCCCGTTTGCCGTTGTCGGTGAAGCCACTGCCGAACCGCAACTGACCGTGACCGACAGCCATTTCGGCAACAGCCCGGTGGACATGCCACTGGAAGTGCTGCTGGGCAAGGCCCCGCGCATGCACCGTTCGGCCGTTCGCGAAGAAGAGCTGGGCGATGACTTCGACCCTGCTGCGCTGAGCATCGGCGAGTGCGTCGAGCGCGTCCTGCATCACCCGGCCGTGGCCAGCAAAAGCTTCCTGATCACCATCGGCGACCGCACCATCACCGGTCTGGTTGCCCGCGACCAGATGGTTGGCCCGTGGCAGGTGCCTGTGGCTGACGTGGCTGTCACCGCAACCAGCTTCGACGTCTACACCGGCGAAGCCATGGCCATGGGCGAGCGTACCCCGCTGGCACTGCTGGATGCTCCGGCATCGGGCCGCATGGCCATTGGCGAAACCCTGACCAATATCGCCGCTTCGCGCATTGGCAAGATCAGCGACATCAAGCTGTCCGCCAACTGGATGTCCGCTGCCGGCCACCCGGGTGAAGACGCTCGTCTGTACGACACGGTCAAAGCTGTCGGCATGGAACTGTGCCCGGAGCTGGGCATCACCATCCCGGTGGGCAAGGACTCGATGTCGATGCAAACCCGCTGGAGCGAAGAGGGTGCGGACAAAACCGTGACCTCGCCGCTGTCGCTGGTAGTGACCGGTTTTGCCCCGGTGCTCGACATTCGCCAGACCCTGACCCCGGTACTGCGCATGGACAAGGGTCTGACCGATCTGATCCTGATCGACCTGGGCCGTGGCCAGAACCGTATGGGCGCCTCGATCCTGGCCCAGACCTACGGCAAGCTGGGCAAGCAGGCGCCTGACGTCGACGACGCAGAAGACCTCAAGGCCTTCTTCGCCGTGATCCAGGGCCTGAATGCTGATGGCCACCTGCTGGCTTACCACGACCGTTCCGACGGTGGTTTGCTCACCAGCGTGATGGAAATGGCGTTTTCCGGTCACTGCGGCCTGAACCTGACCCTCGACTGCCTCGCAGACAGCGCCAGCCAGCTTCCGGCCATCCTGTTCAACGAAGAACTGGGTGCCGTGATTCAGGTGCGTCAGGACGCGACCGCTGATGTGCTTGCACAGTTCAGCGCCGCAGGCCTGGGTGAGTGTGTCGACGTGATCGGCCAGCCGCTGAACAACAGCGAAGTCACCATCACCTTCAACGGTGAAAAAGTGTTTGCCGGTCAGCGTGGCGAGTTGCAGCGCCAGTGGGCTGAAACCAGCTTCCAGATCCAGCGCATGCGTGACAACGCGGACTGCGCGCAGCAAGAGTTCGATGTACTGCTCGAAGAAGACAACCCGGGCCTGACCGCCCAGTTGAGCTTTGACGTGAACGCCAATATCAGCGCGCCGTACATCAAGAAAGGCATTCGCCCGCAAGTGGCAGTTCTGCGTGAGCAGGGCGTCAACGGTCAGGTTGAAATGGCCGCGGCGTTTGACCGTGCCGGTTTCAATGCTATCGACGTACACATGAGCGACATTCTGGCCGGCCGTGTCGACCTGAACGAGTTCAAGGGTCTGGTTGCCTGCGGTGGTTTCTCCTACGGCGACGTGCTGGGTGCCGGTGAAGGCTGGGCCAAGTCGGCTCTGTTCAATACCCGTGCCCGCGATGCGTTCCAGAGCTTCTTCGAGCGCACTGACAGCTTCTCCCTGGGTGTGTGCAACGGTTGCCAGATGATGTCCAACCTGAGCGAACTGATCCCTGGCAGCGAGCTGTGGCCGCACTTTGTGCGTAACCGTTCCGAGCAGTTCGAAGCCCGCGTGGCAATGGTGCAGGTGCAGGAGTCGAACTCGATCTTCCTGCAGGGCATGGCCGGTTCGCGCATGCCGATCGCCATCGCTCACGGTGAAGGCCATGCCGAGTTCGCCAGCGAAGAAGCCATGTTGCAGGCGGACCTGTCCGGTGCAGTGGCACTGCGCTTCGTCGACAACCACGGCAAGGTCACGGAAAACTACCCGGCCAACCCGAACGGCTCGCCGCGCGGGATCACCGGCCTGACCAGCCGTGACGGCCGTGTGACCATCATGATGCCGCACCCGGAGCGGGTATTCCGCGCCGTGCAGAACTCGTGGCGCCCGGAAGAGTGGAGCGAAGACGCGCCGTGGTTGCGCATGTTCCGTAACGCTCGTGTGTGGGTCGATTAAGCGCATGTACAAGCTCAGCTTTTTCGTTCCCCCAAGCCATGTGGATGGGGTCAAGGATGCCGTATTCGCCGCCGGTGGCGGACGAATCGGCAGCTATGACCACTGCGCGTGGCAAACCATGGGTCAGGGCCAGTTTCGTGCGCTGGACGGCAGCCAGCCGTTTATCGGGCAAACCGGTCAGGTCGAGTATGTGGGGGAATGGAAGGTTGAACTGGTCGTTGCCGATGATCTGATTCAGGCCGTGGTGGCTGCGCTCAAGCTCAGCCACCCGTATGAAACGCCCGCGTACGAAGTGTGGCAACTGGCTGATATCTAGCCACAAGGCACATAAAAAACCCGCTGAACCGGTAACGGTCAGCGGGTTTTTTGTTGTTTGCGTGGTGCCTGGTTACG
Organism: Pseudomonas fragi; assembly: GCF_900105835.1. Lineage (NCBI taxonomy): Bacteria > Pseudomonadati > Pseudomonadota > Gammaproteobacteria > Pseudomonadales > Pseudomonadaceae > Pseudomonas > Pseudomonas fragi. The sequence goes on along the minus strand of NZ_LT629783.1, from coordinate 2,118,728 downwards.
GGCGGATTTCAACCATGGTGCCGTCAGGAACCAGGTTCCAGACTTCGCGCATCTCGTGGTTTTTCATGGCGATGCAACCATCTGTCCAGTCCAGGGTATGGAACAGCTCTTCGGGGTTGTCTTCGCTGTCGGGCGTGCCGTGGATCATGATCATCGAGCCCGGGTTCAAGCCTTCACGTCGCGCCGTGGCCGCGTCGCTGATATTGGGGTAGTTGATATGCATGGCCAGGTTGAACTTGTCGCTTTTTTTGCGCCAGTCGACCCAGTAGATGCCCTCGGGGGTGCGCTTGTCGCCCTCGCGCATTTTCGGGCCCTTCGGCTGTTTGCCCAACGAAATGCGGTAGGTCTTGATGGGCTTGCCATTGCTGATCAGTTCCAGCTTGCGCGCCGACTTGATGACCAGCACCTTGTCGATGCTCTGCCCGGCACGCACCGGTTGCGACGACGGGGCTGGCTTGAGGACCTGGTTTTTATCAACGGGTTTGCCGTTTACGGTGATGACAACAGAAGCCTGGCAGGTAACGGCAAATGACAGACAGAGGGCAGCGAGCAACCAACGCATTAGAGGGGTATTCCTGAGGTACTAGGCAATCAGCATTATTGTTGGGGTTTGTTGAGGCTGGCCAGGGGTGGTACAGCCTCGCTGCGCACGGGGTAGATGGCGCCCGGGCGGTCAGCGAAAAAGCATTCTAAGGTACGGCTGACCGTGCGGAAAGCCAGCTCTGACCAAGGGATGTCGGCTTCTTCAAACAGGCGCACTTCCAGGCTCTCTTCACCGGCTGCGAAGTCCGGGCCCAGAAGGTCGGCGCGGTAGAATATATGCACCTGATTGATATGCGGCACATCGATCAAGGTGTAGATGGCCAGGTTCTCAACCACGGCACAGGCTTCTTCAAGGGTTTCGCGCCGGGCTGCGTTTTCGACGGTCTCGCCGTTCTCCATAAAGCCTGCGGGCAGGGTCCAGTAGCCTTTGCGCGGCTCGATGGCGCGGCGGCACAACAGCACCTGGGTACCCCACACGGGCACGCAACCAGCGACGATATTGGGGTTTTGATAATGAACGGTCTGGCAATGGTCGCAGACATACCGCAGGCGTGAATCGCCCAAGGGGACAAGCTGGCTGACGGTATGGCCGCACTGGCTGCAAAATTTCATGCTGGGGTCTCTGGCTCTGGTGCCTATCTTGGGGGGTGAAGCGGCCTGGCGGCAAGTGCGGCATGGCGGCCTGCGACACTGTAGGACTTGGGTGCCCGGTACGATTTGGTGCATGATGCCCGATAAGTGACGGATCGAGATGACCTATGCTGGACGAGCTGCTTGGCCGTGTGAGCCGCTATACCCCACGGACGTTGGAAACAGAACGGAATTTCCCGGAAGCTGCGGTGTTGTTGCCGGTGACCCGCAGTTCTGAGCCTGAACTGATTCTGACCCTGCGTGCCAGCGGGTTGTCGACCCACGGTGGTGAAGTGGCTTTTCCGGGCGGGCGCCGCGACCCGGAAGACCCCGACCTGGTGTTCACCGCCTTGCGTGAGGCCGAAGAAGAAATCGGCTTGCCGCCGGGGCTGGTCGAGGTGATCGGGCCGCTGAGCCCCTTGATCTCGTTGCACGGTATTCGCGTCACTCCTTATGTCGGTCTGGTCCCTGACTACGTTGAGTATCTGGCCAATGATGCCGAAATCGCCGCCGTGTTCAGCGTGCCGCTGGAGTTTTTCCGCCAGGACCCGCGCGAGCATACCCATCGCATCGACTACCAGGGCCGCAGCTGGTATGTGCCGAGCTACCGTTTTGGCGTTTACAAAATCTGGGGGCTGACGGCTATCATGATCGTGGAACTGATGAACCTGCTCTATGACGACGTCAATATCAACCTGCACACCCCGCCTGAACGTTCCATTCCAATCTAGAGCCGTCTGCAGACGGCCACGCCTGCCTTGAGGACATCCCATGAAATACCGTCTGGGCGACTCGCTCGTCGAAACCCACCCCGAAAGCTGGACCGCGCCCACGGCCACTCTGATTGGCAAGGTGCGGCTGGAGGAGGGCGCCAGTGTCTGGTTCAACGCCGTGTTGCGCGGTGACAACGAGCTGATCCTGATCGGCAAGCACAGCAATGTGCAAGATGGCGCGGTAATGCATACCGACATGGGCTACCCGCTGACCCTCGGCACCGGCGTGACCATTGGCCATAACGCCATGCTGCATGGCTGTACGGTGGGCGACTACAGCCTGATCGGGATCAATGCGGTCATCCTCAATGGCGCCAAAATTGGCAAGCACTGCATCATTGGCGCCAACTCGCTGATTGGCGAGGGCAAGGAAATCCCGGACGGTTCGCTGGTCATGGGCTCGCCGGGCAAGGTGGTGCGCGACCTCACGGATGAACAGAAAAAACTGCTGGAGGCCAGCGCGGCCCACTACGTCAAGAACGGCCAGCGTTATGCCCGTGAGCTTGAGGTGCAGGAGCAATGACAGAAGCAGAGCGCCCGGTCGCCTCGCCCTGTGTGAACATTTGCGCGCTGGACGACGATGACGTGTGCAGCGGTTGCCAGCGCACCGTGGCAGAAATTACCCGCTGGAGCCGCATGACCAACCCGGAACGTCGCGAAGTGCTGGTGTTGTGCCATGAACGGGCCAAGGCCAGTGGCGTGGTGTGGATGCTGGGTTCTGGTAGCTGACAACTCTTCTTTTTGGTGGGAGCGGGCTTGCCCGCGATGCAGGCGCCGCGGCCTGTGAGGCAAACTGCGCTGATGCCAACGCGAGCAAGCCCACTCCCACAGGGGAATGTCGCGGGTACAAAATCGACTGTGACTCAAGTACCCTGTGCGCCTTATTCAGAGGTGTCGCCCGCTGCCATGCTGTTTCTTCTCGCTTATATCGCCAGCGTCGTGCTGATCAACTTCGCGTTTTCCACGGCGCCGCACCTGGACATTATCTGGTCGGCCTGGGGTGGCCTGGTCTTTGTATTGCGCGACATGGTGCAAACCCGCTTCGGCCACGGCGCCCTGCTGGCCATGCTGGCGGCGCTGGTGCTGTCATACATCACCTCCGATCCTTCCATAGCCCTGGCCAGCGCCACGGCTTTCGCCGTTTCCGAGTGCATCGACTGGCTGGTGTTCAGCATCACCAAGCGACCACTGCATGACCGCCTGTGGATCAGTTCCGCGCTGAGCATCCCGATCGACACCTTTATCTTCTTCGGCATGATCGATGCGTTCACCCCTGGCGTGATCATTATCGCGATGGCGTCGAAATTCGCCGGTGTTACCTGCGTATGGCTGGCGATGGCCTGGCGTTTACGCAAAGCCGCGGTCTAGTCATGTAAAATGCCGGCCTTTGTATCCCCCTGCAGGCGCTGGCGTGGTCAGTGCCTTCGATGATTTGTTTCCTTGAGGACCTGAAATGACCCGTATCGGAACTCCACTGTCGCCCACTGCCACCCGCGTCATGTTGTGTGGCTGCGGTGAGCTGGGCAAAGAAGTTGTCATCGAATTGCAGCGCCTGGGGGTCGAAGTGATCGCTGTCGATCGCTATGCCAATGCACCCGCCATGCAGGTTGCTCACCGCAGCCATGTGATCAACATGCTCGATGGTGCCGCCCTGCGTGCCGTGATCGAAGCTGAAAAACCGCACTTTATCGTCCCGGAAATCGAAGCCATCGCCACCGCGACCCTGGTCGAGCTGGAAGCTGAAGGTTTTACCGTCATCCCGACTGCCCGCGCCACCTCGCTGACCATGAACCGCGAAGGCATTCGCCGTCTGGCCGCTGAAGAGCTGGACCTGCCGACTTCGCCGTACCACTTTGCCGACACCTTCGAAGACTACAGCGCTGCGGTGCTGGACCTGGGCTTCCCGTGTGTGGTCAAGCCGGTAATGAGTTCGTCGGGCAAGGGCCAGAGCCTGCTGCGCAGCGCCGATGATGTAAAAGCTGCGTGGGATTACGCGCAGGAAGGCGGCCGGGCGGGTAAAGGGCGGGTCATCGTTGAAGGCTTTATCGACTTTGACTACGAAATTACTCTGCTGACCGTGCGCCATGTGGGCGGCACCACGTTCTGTGCGCCGGTCGGTCACCGTCAGGAGAAGGGCGACTATCAGGAGTCCTGGCAGCCGCAGGCCATGAGCCCGATTGCGCTGGCCGAGTCCGAGCGTGTGGCCAGGGCGGTTACCGAGGCGCTGGGGGGGCGCGGCCTGTTTGGTGTAGAGCTGTTTATCAAGGGCGATCAGGTGTGGTTCAGTGAAGTGTCGCCGCGCCCCCATGATACCGGCCTGGTGACCCTGATTTCCCAGGACTTGTCGCAGTTTGCACTGCATGCACGGGCGATTCTGGGTTTGCCGATTCCGTTGATCCGCCAGTTCGGGCCATCGGCCTCGGCGGTAATTCTGGTGGAAGGGCAGTCGACCCAGACCGCGTTCGCCAACCTGGGTGCAGCCCTGAGCGAGCCGGACACGGCCTTGCGCCTGTTCGGCAAGCCAGAGGTGAACGGCCAGCGCCGTATGGGCGTAGCCCTGGCGCGTGACGAGTCGATCGAAGCCGCCCGCGCCAAAGCCACCCGTGCGGCCAAAGCGGTAGTTGTAGAGCTGTAAAAGCCCTTGTGGGAGCGGGCTTGCCCGCGATTCAAGCGACTGGGTACATCTGATGTACCGAGGCGTTGCAATCGCGGGCAAGCCCGCTCCCACAGGTTGAGTGTTTCTTTACGCGACCTTGTTCAGGTCAGCTTCTTTCGTTTCCTTCAGGCACAGCACGGCTATCAGGCTGAGAATCGCTGCGCCCGACACGTACCCGCCGACCCAGCTCAAGCCGCCCATGCTCACCAGCTTCTGGGCAAAGAACGGTGCCGCCGAGGCGCCGACAATCCCGCCCAGGTTGTAAGCCGCCGACGCACCGGTGTAGCGCACGCGGGTCGGGAACAGTTCCGGCAGCAGGGCGCCCATCGGGGCAAATGTCACCCCCATCAGAAACAGCTCAATGCACAGAAACAGCGCCACACCCCAGGTGGTGCCGTGGGTGAGCAGGGGTTCCATCAAAAAGCCGGACAAAATCGCCAGCACGCCGCCAACCACCAGCACCGGCTTGCGCCCATAACGGTCGCTGGCCCAGGCCGACAGCGGGGTGGCCGCCGCCATAAACAGCACGGCAAAACACAGCAGGCCGAGGAAGGTTTCGCGGGTATAGCCCAGCGTGGCAACGCCATAACTCAGGGAAAACACCGTCGAGATATAGAACAGCGCATAACACACCACCATCGACGCCGCGCCCAGCAGCATCGGCGCCCAGTACTGGCTGAACAACTCGACAATCGGCATTTTCACCCGTTCGTGTTGCGCCACGGCCTTGGCGAAGACCGGGGTCTCTTCCAGCTTCAAGCGTACATACAGGCCCACCATCACCAGTGCAGCGCTGAGCAGGAACGGAATGCGCCAGCCCCAGGAGCGGAACTGCTCATCGCTCAGGCTCATGGCCAAAATCAGAAACAGCCCGTTGGCCGCCAGAAAGCCGATCGAAGGCCCCAGTTGCGGAAACATGCCATACCAGGCGCGTTTGCCCTTGGGGGCGTTCTCGGTGGCCAGCAATGCCGCGCCGCCCCATTCCCCGCCCAGCCCCAGGCCCTGGCCGAAGCGCAGCACGCAGAGCAGGATCGGGGCCCAGGCGCCGATGGTGGCATAGCCCGGCAGCACGCCGATCAGCGTGGTACACACGCCCATCAATAGCAGGGAGGCCACCAGGGTGGACTTGCGCCCGATGCGGTCACCGAAGTGGCCAAACAGGAAGGAGCCCAGGGGGCGGGCGAGAAAGGCGATACCGAAGGTCAGAAAGGCCGACAGCATTTGTGCGGTGCCGGAGGTCTGCGGGAAAAATACCGGGCCGATGACCAGTGCTGCGGCGGTGGCATACACATAGAAGTCATAGAACTCGATGGCCGTGCCGATAAAGCTGGCCGTGGCTACGCGGGTCGCGGAGTTGACCGGTTTGTCGGGCGTAGCTTCGCTGTAGGTGGTGCTGGAGGTCATGCGTATATCCCTGACAGTTATGAGCTGTGGCCGATGCCTGCCCTTGCGGCGTGACATGGCGAGCAATTTTTATGGTCGTTGGCCCTGAGGGATAACAGGGTGCAAGCGCAGTTCAGGATGGGAACGTACGCAGGTACTGCGTAAAGCAACGCGCCGACAGCGCAGGGTGTGGGTAACACGCGGGTCGGCGAGGCTTGGGTAAGCGAGGAAGATTATAGGGAGGCCTGTTCAAATGTAACAAGACCTTGCGCGGCGATTAAACCGCGGGCTTGACGCTGTTGTGCCAGATCAGCACGCGGCTGACGCGGTTTTCTTCGGTCTGGAGGATCTCCAGGCGATAGCCACCGATTTTCAGGCATACAGTGGTTTCGGGGATGGTTTCCAGTGCTTCGGTGACCAGGCCGTTAAGGGTTTTGGGGCCGTCGCAGGGCAGGTGCCAGCCGAGGGCCTTGTTCAACTCGCGAATGGAGGCGGCCCCATCGACCACATAACGGCCGTCGGGCAGGGGGTCGATATGCGGGTTGTCGATGTTTTGCTCGTCTTCGAACTCGCCGACGATCTCTTCGAGGATGTCCTCAAGCGTCACGATACCGAGCACTTCGCCATATTCATCGACCACCACGCCCAGCCGGCGCTGCTGCTTGTGGAAGTTCAGCAGTTGCAATTGCAGCGGGGTGCTTTCGGGGATGAAGTAGGGTTCGTGACAAACGGCCAGCAATGCCTCTTTGGTCAGGCTGGCGTCGGGCAGCATGTGTTGGATGTGGCGGGTGTTGAGGATGGCTTCGACCTGGTTGATGTCGTTGTGAAACACCGGCAGGCGGGTACGCGTGGTCTGGCGCAGCTGTTCGATCAGCTCGTCGATCGGGTCGTCGAGGTTCAGGCCCTCGACTTCGCTACGCGGGATCAGGATGTCGTTGACCGTGATGTTGTCCAGCGCATGGATGCCGGACAGCAATGGCGGGCGGCTGCTGGATTGCTCGTCCTGCTGCTGGGGCAGTTCTTCGCGTGGCTGCAGGGCTTGCGCGCGCCTTGCGGCCGCGCCGCGCTTGCCCAGTACATAGCCGACAAGGATGCCGGCTCCAGCAATCAACAGTGCCGAGGCCGCCAGAATCGGCCCGGGGGGCAAGCTATCCATAATTATCGCCCGTCAGATATGCAGTATGTATTCACGAACCAGCTTGCTGCCAAAGTAGGCCAGCATCAGCAGGCAAAAACCGGCAAACGTCCAGCGGATGGCTTTGTGGCCGCGCCAGCCGAGGTGGTGACGGCCCCACAGCAACACGCTGAATACGATCCATGCCAGGCAGGCCAGCAGGGTTTTGTGCACCAGGTGCTGGGCGAACAGATTGCCCAGGAACAGCCAGCCGGAAATCAGCGACAGCGAAAGCAGCGACCAGCCAGCCCAGAGGAAGCCGAACAGCAGGCTTTCCATGGTTTGCAGCGGCGGGAAGTTCTTGATCAGGCCCTTGGGGTGCTTGTGCTTGAGCTGATAGTTCTGCAGCGACAGCAGCAGCGCCTGGAACACCGCAATGGTGAACATGCCATAGGCCAGGATCGACAGCAGGATATGCGCGAGAATGCCCGGCTCTTCATTAATGACCTGAACCGTGCCGGGTGGAGCGAATTCGGACATTAATACCGTCAACATGCCCAGCGGATATAAAAGCAGCAGCAGGTTCTCGACCGGGATGCGTGCGCAAGCAACCAGGGTCACGCTGATAACGGCCACGGCAATCAGGCTGGCCGCACTGAAAAAGTCCAGTTCGAGGCCGGCAGGCGTCATCAGGTGGGTAAACAGGCTGGCGGCGTGGGCGAGCACGGCAAGAATGCCGAGCGTCACCAACAGACGTTTGTTTGCCTTTGCGCCTTGGCGCAGACAAGAGCCCTGATAGAAGGTCGCAGCGGCATACAAGCAGGCGGCGGCGAGGCTGGGTAGCAAGCTGGGTGACAAGGGGAGCATAAATCCTGTTAGACAAGCCCGAAAGGACTGAGTTTGGCATACAACCGCCTGTACACGAAAGACCACATAAGCCGACGGCATGGTGTCGGAGGCGGCCAGTCTTCGCTATAATCCGCGACCTGCCCACGCCGCAGGCTCGCCGAGCATCAGTTTTACACGGGCTGGGCCGCAATAACCCCGGTCTACTTTGGGCCTGAAAGGATCGCGCATGTTTGAAAATTTAACCGATCGTCTCTCGCAGACGCTGCGCCATGTCACCGGCAAGGCCAAGCTGACCGAGGACAATATCAAAGACACCCTGCGTGAAGTGCGCATGGCGTTGCTGGAAGCCGACGTGGCGTTGCCGGTCGTCAAGGACTTCGTCAACGCGGTCAAAGAGCGCGCTGTAGGCACTGAAGTGTCCCGCAGCCTGACGCCGGGCCAGGCGTTTGTGAAGATCGTCCAGGCCGAGCTGGAAAGCCTGATGGGCGCTGCCAACGAGGACCTGGTCCTTAATGTCACGCCGCCAGCCGTTGTATTGATGGCCGGTTTGCAGGGTGCGGGTAAAACCACCACCGCCGGCAAGCTGGCGCGCTTCCTTAAAGAGCGCAAAAAGAAAACCGTGATGGTGGTCTCGGCCGACGTTTATCGTCCGGCAGCGATCAAGCAGCTCGAAACCCTGGCCAATGAGGTCGGGGTTACCTTCTTCCCGTCCGACCTGAGCCAGAAGCCGGTAGACATCGCTCGCGCAGCCATTGCTGAAGCGAAGCTGAAGTTCATCGACGTGGTTATCCTCGATACCGCAGGTCGCCTGCATATCGATGCCGAGATGATGGCCGAGATCCAGGAACTGCATGCGGCCGTCAAGCCTGCAGAAACCCTGTTTGTCGTGGATGCCATGACCGGCCAGGATGCGGCCAACACCGCCAAGGCGTTCGGTGATGCCCTGCCGCTGACCGGCGTGATCCTGACCAAGGTCGATGGTGATGCCCGTGGCGGTGCTGCGTTGTCCGTGCGTGCCATTACCGGCAAGCCGATCAAGTTCATCGGTATGGGCGAGAAGAGCGATGCGCTCGAGCCGTTCCACCCGGACCGTATCGCCTCGCGCATCCTCGGCATGGGCGACGTGCTCAGCCTGATCGAGCAGGCCGAACAGACCCTCGATAAAGACAAAGCCGACAAACTGGCGAAAAAGCTTAAAAAAGGCAAAGGCTTCGACCTCGAAGACTTCCGCGACCAGCTGCAACAGATGAAGAACATGGGCGGCCTTGGCGGCCTCATGGACAAACTGCCGAACATGGGTGGGGTCAATCTGGCGCAAATGGGCAATGCCCAGGGCGCAGCTGAAAAGCAGTTCAAGCAGATGGAAGCCATCATCAATTCCATGACCCCGGCCGAGCGCCGCGACCCTGAGCTGATCAGCGGTTCGCGCAAACGCCGGATTGCCATGGGTTCCGGCACTCAGGTGCAGGACATCGGTCGCTTGATCAAGCAGCACAAGCAGATGCAAAAGATGATGAAAAAGTTCTCCACCAAGGGTGGGATGGCCAAAATGATGCGCGGCATGGGCTCGATGATGCCCGGCGGCGGCATGCCAAAAATGTAATTTACCCGCCCGCACGCTTGCGTGCGGGCAACTCGCAGCAATGCGAGACACCCGGCAAACCCGCACTGTGCGGGAGCTGACCTGTCACCATTCGTGGTGACCTAGTTGCAAGTCTGTACGGCATGCCGATAGGCGCCAGAAAAAGACATTTGCAAAAGTCCGGATATTCCTTAGAATATGCGGCCTTTCGGGCACCTATGCCCGCTGTGCCTTTAGATTTGCAGCACCGACTACAGGAACGATGTTCACATGCTAACAATCCGTCTTGCCCTTGGCGGCTCCAAAAAGCGCCCGTTTTACCACTTGACCGTTACCGACAGCCGTAACCCACGTGACGGTTCCCACAAGGAACAAATTGGTTTCTTCAATCCGGTTGCCCGTGGTCAGGAAATCCGTTTCTCCGTTAAAGAAGACCGCCTCGCCTACTGGCTGAGCGTTGGTGCTCAACTGTCTGAGCGTGTTGCTCAGCTGGTTAAAGAGAACGAAAAAGCTAAGGTTGCGGCCTGAGCAATATGAGCGTGACGCCTGAAACTGCTGATGATTTGATCGTTATCGGCAAAATCTACTCAATTCACGGCGTGCGCGGCGAAGTGAAGGTTTATTCCTTTGCGGATCCAATTGATAACCTGTTGGACTACAAAAAACTGACGCTTCGGCGCGGTAATGATGTACGACAGGTAGAGCTGGTCAGTGGCCGTTCTCATAACGGCAAGTTTCTGGTTGTAAAGCTCAAGGGTCTCGATGACCGTGATGAAGCTGGTCTTCTTCGTGAATTCGAAATCTGCGTGCCGCGTAACCTGTTTCCTGAACTGACCGACGGCGAGTACTACTGGTACCAGCTGCAGGGACTGAAAGTGACCAACCTTGAAGGGCAATTGCTCGGCAAGATTGTTGACCTGATGGAAACTGGCTCGAACGATGTCATGGAAGTCAAACCTTGCCCAGGTAGCCTGGATGATCGCGATCGCTTGTTGCCCTATACAGAGCAATGCGTGTTGAGCGTCGACCTTGCCGCTGGCGAGATGAAGGTGGATTGGGATGCGGACTTCTAAGCGTGGCTAAATTGCGCGTAGAAGTGATCAGTTTGTTTCCCGAAATGTTTTCCGCCATCAGCGACTACGGCATCACTAGTCGTGCGGTGAAACAAGGGCTCTTGCAGCTGACTTGTTGGAACCCGCGAGACTACACAACGGATCGACATCACACTGTGGATGATCGCCCATTTGGCGGTGGTCCGGGCATGGTGATGAAGATCAAACCTCTGGAAGATGCACTGGTTCAGGCCAGGGAAGCAGCCGGAGAGGCGGCGAAGGTGATTTACCTGTCGCCCCAAGGCCGTCAACTGAATCAGTCGGCGGTACGCGAACTGGCGAATGAGGAAGCATTAATCCTTATTGCAGGTCGTTATGAAGGCATTGACGAGCGTTTTATAGACGCTTATGTCGATGAAGAGTGGTCGATTGGTGACTATGTACTCTCTGGTGGCGAGCTGCCGGCGATGGTTCTGATTGATGCGGTTACACGACTGCTGCCTGGAGCTTTAGGGCATGCGGACTCCGCGGAGGAAGATTCCTTCACGGATGGTTTGCTGGATTGCCCGCACTACACCCGACCGGAGGTGTATGCGGATCAGCGTGTTCCCGACGTATTGCTTAGTGGCAATCATGCACACATCCGGCGTTGGCGTTTACAGCAGTCCCTTGGGCGGACCTTTGAACGACGCGCCGATCTTCTGGAAAGCCGCTCGCTTTCTGGAGAAGAGAAGAAGCTGCTCGAGGAATACATCCGCGAGCGGGACGATAGTTAACAACGTATCGATGGTAGATCAGTTGATCTACCTTAGGAGCACAGCATGACTAACAAAATCATCCTTGCACTCGAAGCAGAGCAGATGACTAAAGAGATCCCTCCTTTTGCCCCGGGCGACACCATTGTCGTTCAGGTGAAAGTGAAGGAAGGCGATCGTTCGCGTCTGCAAGCTTTCGAAGGTGTAGTGATTGCCAAGCGTAACCGTGGCGTGAACAGTGCTTTCACTGTTCGTAAAATCTCCAACGGTGTTGGCGTAGAGCGTACTTTCCAGACCTACAGCCCGCAAATCGACAGCATGGCTGTTAAGCGTCGCGGTGACGTGCGTAAAGCCAAGCTGTACTACCTGCGCGACCTGTCGGGTAAAGCAGCTCGCATCAAGGAAAAACTGGCTTAAGTCCAGCTTCCCGATGCAGAAAAAAGCAGCCTTCGGGCTGCTTTTTTGTTGCCTGAGATTTGTCAGACCTTTGTCCAGTTGTAGGTAGTTAGTAAGCATGAATTCGCGTGAGCAAGAGATTCAACGCCGTACAGACCTGTCCGTTACACGCATCACCAAAGCGGTATTTCCTTCGACCACCAATCACCACAACACCCTGTTTGGCGGTACTGCGCTGGCGTGGATGGACGAAGTGTCGTTTATTGCCGCAACGCGTTTTTGCCGTCTGCCGTTGGTGACGGTGTCCACGGACCGTATTGATTTCAACCACCCGATTGCCGCTGGCTGCATTGTTGAACTGGTGGGGCGTGTGGTTAAAGTTGGCAACACCAGCCTCAAGGTTGAAGTTGAGGTGTATGTCGAAAGCATGAGTTGCGACAGCCGTGAGCTGGCGATCCAGGGCGTGTTCAGTTTTGTTGCCATCGACGAAGACAAGCGCCCGGTGCCGGTGTTGCCGGGCTTTGCCCCGTAATTACCCGAGAACCTTGTAGCAGCTGCCGAAGGAACGAGGCTGCGTTCGGCGGCGCAGCCGCCGTGAAATCAAACACTGCGGTGTGTCAGTCAAACACGAAAACTCAGGGTTTACGACTGCTGCGCAGTCGAACGCAGCCTCGTTCCTTCGGCAGCTGCTACGGGGTTTGTCTGATCAACGCCAGCAACGTCCACCCGCTGCCTGGTTTCAAATCGCTGTCAGGTGTCACCACATGCACCCAGCCACTGTTGTCGCGGGCGAACAGCAGGGTGAGACGCTTGCCGTGCAGGGCCAGGTAGTCTTCCCAGGTGAAGTTGTCGGTCAGGTTGGTGCTGTACAGCTCGGCTCCCTGGCTCAATTCACTGGCCAGCTGGCCGTAAGTCAGCGCCGGATTGCCCAGTGCCTGCCCGCGGTATTCATGGCTGGCACGGTGCTTGTCGGTGCGGCGGATCTCCTGGCCATTGGTCAAGGCAAACAGGCGCTGTGGCCCGAACTCATGATGAAAGCGTGCCGCCGCCAGGGTGTTCAGCTCGCCAGAAGGTGACAGCGCGAGCAAGTACCCCAGGCCCACCAGATCAAGATGGCTTTCGGCGTGCTCCGAGGCCGGATTGCCAAAGTAAGTGGGCAGGTTTTCCATACGCGCTGCGCGAATATTCTCCCAGTTGGAGTCGGTCAGCAGCACGCGGCTACCGAGTTGTTGCAGGGCTTTGCCAATGAGCCGGGCAGGGCCATTGGCGCCGACGATCAAAAAGCCGCTGGGCGCGGGCTCTGCCACCTTGAGCAAGCGTGCCAGGGGGCGTGCCGTAGCGCTTTGCAACACCACGGTGCCAATGATCACCGCAAAGGTCAGGGGTACCAGCAGCAGGGCGCCCTGATGGCCTGCTTCATCCAGGCGGATCGCGAAAATTGCTGAAACGGCTGCCGCGACGATCCCGCGCGGGGCAATCCAGGCCAGCAAGGCCCGCTCGCGCCAGTTCAGTTTCGAGCCAAAGGTCGAGAGCACCACGTTCAGCGGCCGGGCAATGAACTGAATGACCAGCAGCAACACCAGCACCACGGGGCCCAGGCCGATCATCGCGTTCAAGTCCAGGCGCGCTGCGAGGAGGATAAACAGCCCCGAGATCAGGAAGATGCTCAGGTTTTCCTTGAAGTGCAGGATGTTGCGCACATCCACGCCTTTCATATTGGCCATCCACATGCCCATCAGCGTGACCGCCAGCAGGCCGGACTCATGCATCACCGTATTGGCGCCGATAAACACGGCCAGCACCGCCGCCAGCGTGGCCAGGCTGTGCAGGTACTCTGGCAGCCACTGGTGGCGTACGATCTGCCCCATGATCCAGCCGCCCACGATGCCAAACAGGCTGCCGCATACAATCACCCCGGCGAAGGTCAGCAGGCTGTGGCTCAGGCCCTCGCCAGTGGCGCTGGCGATAATAAAGCTGTAGACCACCACCGCGAGCAGCGCACCAATCGGGTCGATCACGATGCCTTCCCAGCGCAGGATATTGGCAATCGACGCCTTGGGCCGCACCACGCGCAGCATCGGTACAATCACCGTAGGCCCGGTGACCAGGGTCAGGGTGCCGAACAGCAGCGCCAGCAGCCAGTCAAAACCCAGCAGCCAATGGGTGGCGAGGGTGATCACCGCCCAGGTCGAGAGCGCGCCGATGGTCACCAGGCGATGCACCACAGTGCCGATTTCGCGCCACTCCGACAGGTGCAGGGTCAGGCTGCCTTCAAACAGAATCAATGCCACCGCCAGGGAAACCAGCGGCATCAGCAGGGGGCCGAACAGCTCCTGCGGGTCCAGCCAGCCCAGCACGGGGCCGACCAGGATCCCGCTCAACAGCAAAAACAGGATGGCCGGCAGCTTCAGGCGCCAGGCCAGCCATTGGGAACCCAGGGCTGCGATGCCGATGCCGCCGAAAGACAGCAGAATCTGTTGTTCGGTCATAAGGTCATCCTGTGAAAACTTGGGGTTTATGGCATCCGCCAGCCATGAAAGACTAGCGCTCACTTTTGCAGTTCACTTTTTATTTGTGCGCAGCCTTCGGCCTGTGCGTTTCGAGAGCCAATGCCCGCTATAGACGACCCACTTATCGACCGTTTCCTGGATGCCCTGTGGCTGGAAAAGGGCCTGTCGGACAACACCCGCAACGCGTATCGCAGTGACCTGGCCTTGTTCAATGGCTGGTTGCAGGAGCGCGATATCGCCCTGGCCAGTGCCGGGCGCGAGTTGATCCTCGATCATCTGGCCTGGCGGCTGGAGCAGGGCTACAAGCCACGCTCAACGGCGCGTTTTCTCTCAGGTGCGCGTGGCTTCTACCGCTATCTGCTGCGAGAAAAGCTGATTGCCATCGACCCTACCTTGCAGGTCGATATGCCGCAGTTGGGCAGGCCATTGCCTAAGTCCCTGTCGGAAGCGGACGTTGAGGCATTGCTCGCTGCCCCCGACTTGAGTGAGGCCATCGGCCAGCGTGATCGGGCCATGCTCGAAGTGCTGTATGCCTGCGGCCTGCGGGTAACCGAGCTGATCAGTCTGACCCTGGAACAGGTCAACCTGCGCCAGGGCGTTTTGCGGGTGATGGGCAAGGGCAGCAAGGAGCGTCTGGTGCCGATGGGGGAGGAGGCCATCGTGCGGGTTGAACGCTACATGCGCGATGCCCGTCACGAGTTGCTCGGCGGTCGCCCCAGTGATGTGCTGTTCCCCAGCCTGCGCGGGGAGCAAATGACCCGCCAGACCTTCTGGCACCGCATCAAGCATCAGGCCAGGGTGGCCGGGATCGACAAGTCGCTGTCGCCACACACCCTGCGCCATGCCTTCGCCACCCATTTGCTCAACCACGGCGCCGATTTGCGTGTGGTGCAAATGCTGCTGGGCCACAGCGACCTGTCGACGACGCAGATTTACACCCACGTTGCCCGTGCCCGCCTGCAGGACCTGCATGCCCTCCATCACCCGCGTGGCTAGGTGTCTTGCGTCAGTCAGGGTCGGCCATGCAGGCCATCTGTGGTAGGCTTTGCCGGTTTAGAAAGCGCGCCGCCCAAACCCGCTGTTTCAGGACGGGTATCGGGGTTGGCCGCTTTGCCCGTCTTCAGGAGTTCCCATGCGTGTGATCCAGATTTTTGCCGCCGCAGCCATTGCGTTGGTCAGCACCTTCTCGTTCGCCGATACCGGCGCCGAACAAGCCATCCGCAAGAGCCTCGAAACCCTGCAGCTGGATGTGCCGGTCGAGAGCATCAGTGCCAGCCCGTTGGCCGGCCTGTATGAAGTCAAGCTCAAGGGCAGCCGCGTGCTGTATGCCAGCGCCGATGGCCAGTTCATCGTCCAGGGCTATATGTTCCAGCTCAAGGACGGCAAGCCGGTCAACCTGACCGAGCAGGCCGAGCGCGTTGGTGTGGCCAAGTTGATCAATGGTATCCCGGTGGCAGAAACCGTCGTTTACCCTGCCATCGGCGAAACCAAGTCGCATATCACGGTCTTTACCGATACAACGTGCCCGTATTGCCACAAGCTGCACGCCGAAGTCCCGCAACTGAACAAAATGGGCATTGAAGTGCGCTATGTAGCGTTCCCGCGTCAGGGCCTCGGTTCGCCGGGTGACCAGCAGTTGCAGGCGGTGTGGTGCTCTAAGGACAAAAAAGCGGCGATGGACAAGATGACTGATGGCAAAACGGTCGAGGCGCCAAAATGCGCCAACCCGGTTGCCAAGCAGTTCGCCATGGGCCAGTCCATCGGCGTCAATGGCACGCCAGCCATCGTTTTGGCTGACGGTCAGGTGATTCCGGGTTATCAGCCTGCTGCGCAGGTTGGCAAGCTGGCACTGAGTGTTAAATAATCCAGCGTCGTCACGCTAAGCCTGTGACGATCATGGCGGGGCGCTTCAGCTGCCCGGCCATTCATTAGAGAACCGTGGCAATCCACGGTTGTTTTCCACGGCCGACCTTGAGTCGGCCGTTTTATGGGGAGTTCAGCGTGAATCCGGTCAAAGTAGGTATCTGTGGGCTCGGGACCGTCGGTGGCGGCACCTTTAACGTACTAAAGCGTAACGCCGAGGAAATTGCCCGCCGTGCAGGGCGTGGTATCCAGGTTGCGCAAATTGCAATGCGTACGCCAAACCCTCAGTGCGACATTACCGGTACCCCCATTACCAACGATGTATTCGCTGTTGCGACCAACCCTGAAATCGACATCGTTATCGAGCTGATCGGCGGTTACACCATCGCCCGCGAGCTGGTGCTCAAAGCCATCGAAAACGGCAAGCACGTCGTGACCGCGAACAAGGCACTGATTGCCGTTCACGGTAACGAAATCTTCGCCAAGGCCCAGGAAAAGGGCGTGATCGTTGCGTTCGAAGCGGCCGTTGCAGGCGGCATCCCGGTGATCAAAGCGATCCGTGAAGGCCTCTCGGCCAACCGCATCAACTGGGTGGCGGGTATTATCAACGGCACCGGTAACTTCATCCTCACCGAAATGCGCGAAAAAGGCCGCACGTTCGAAGACGTGCTGGCTGAAGCGCAAGCGCTGGGTTATGCCGAAGCCGACCCGACCTTCGACGTCGAAGGCATTGATGCGGCGCACAAACTGACCATTCTGGCGTCGATTGCCTTCGGTATCCCGCTGCAATTCGACAAGGCCTACACCGAAGGCATCACCAAGCTGACAACCGCTGATGTGAATTACGCAGAAGCGCTGGGCTATCGCATCAAGCATCTGGGTGTTGCACGCAGCACGGCCAACGGCATCGAGCTACGGGTCCACCCGACGCTGATCCCGGCTGACCGCCTGATTGCCAACGTCAATGGCGTGATGAACGCCGTGATGGTCAACGGCGATGCTGCCGGTTCGACCCTGTTCTACGGCGCCGGCGCCGGCATGGAGCCAACGGCTTCGTCAGTGGTTGCCGACCTGGTGGACGTGGTGCGTGCCATGACCAGCGACCCGGAAAACCGCGTACCGCACCTGGCTTTCCAGCCGGATCTGCTGTCCGATCACCCTATCCTGCCGATCGAAGCGTGCGAAAGTGCCTACTACCTGCGTATCCAGGCCAAGGACCACCCGGGCGTGCTGGCACAAGTGGCGAGCATCCTGTCCGAGCGCGGCATCAACATCGAATCGATCATGCAGAAAGAAGTCGAGGAGCATGACGGCCTGGTGCCGATGATCCTGCTGACCCACCGCGTGATCGAGCAGCACATCAACGATGCCATCGCTGCGCTTGAAGCGCTGCAAGGCGTTGTGGGCCCGGTTGTTCGCATCCGCGTTGAGCATCTTAATTAATCAAGAGCTGCAAGCTACAAGCTACAAGCGGCAAGCAAGAGCCAGATTGCATTTTTCTTGCCGCTGTAGCTAAACCGCTTGCCGCTCGAACCGAAGGTTTGAACCCATGCGCTATATCAGTACCCGTGGCCAGGCACCGGCCCTGAATTTTGAAGATGTGTTGCTGGCCGGTCTGGCCAGTGATGGCGGTTTGTATGTGCCGGAAAACCTGCCGCGCTTTACCCAGGAAGAAATCGCTTCCTGGGCCGGTTTGCCTTACCACGAGCTGGCCTTCCGGGTGATGCGTCCGTTCGTGACCGGCAGCATTCCGGATGCCGACTTCAAAAAGATTCTCGAAGAAACCTACGGCGCGTTTTCCCACGCCGCTGTAGCGCCGCTGCGTCAGCTCAACGGCAACGAGTGGGTGCTGGAGCTGTTCCACGGCCCGACCCTGGCGTTCAAGGACTTTGCCCTGCAACTGCTCGGCCGCTTGCTCGACTATGTACTGGCAAAACGCGGCGAGCGTGTAGTGATCGTCGGCGCCACCTCCGGGGATACTGGTTCGGCGGCGATCGAAGGTTGCAAGCACTGCGAAAACGTCGATATTTTCATCCTGCACCCCAACAACCGGGTGTCGGAAGTACAGCGTCGGCAGATGACCACGCTGTTCGGTGACAACATCCATAACATCGCCATCGAAGGCAACTTCGATGACTGCCAGGAAATGGTCAAGGCCAGCTTCGCTGACCAGGGTTTCCTCAAGGGCACCCGCCTGGTGGCCGTGAACTCGATCAACTGGGCGCGGATCATGGCTCAGATCGTTTACTACTTCCACGCCTCCCTGCAACTGGGCGGGCCGCACCGTTCCGTGTCGTTCTCGGTGCCTACCGGCAACTTCGGCGATATCTTCGCCGGTTACCTGGCGCGCAACATGGGCCTGCCGATCAATCAACTGATCGTGGCCACCAACCGCAATGACATCCTGCACCGCTTCATGAGCGGCAACCAGTATGCCAAGGACACCCTGCACGCGACCCTGTCGCCGTCGATGGACATCATGGTGTCGTCCAACTTTGAACGCCTGCTGTTCGACCTGCACGGTCGCAATGGCGCCGCTGTTGCGGGCCTGATGGATGCCTTCAAGCAAACCGGCAACTTCAGCGTTGAAGAAGACCGCTGGACCGAAGCACGCCGTCTGTT